>CAZYYT010000163.1:0-4787 GCA_964651775.1 uncultured Oscillospiraceae bacterium
CCGATGAAGCGTGCGCAAAAAACTGCAGAGCCTACTGCAGCTTTGATAAAAAAAGAAATACAAATTGAGGATTGGATGAGTGAAGGACTTGCAGGGAAGGACTTTTTTGTTTCAAACGAAAATGGCGTAAACTGTTGGGTTTTTCAACAACCTAAATTTAGAAAGGCTTTCGGTACAAATCAAATTCAAACTATGGGGCTTAAGTGGTATAAGAATGAAATTTTCCCAAAATATATGGAAAAGGGATATGAACGTATTTTGGAAGCCTCAGACGATTTTTTTGAAAGGCTTGGATATATTCACGATAGGGAAAACTGTTATTATACATCAGATGCCCCCAATGATATGCGTGTTGCAGCATTCTGCCACGGAGGTTTTGGAATGGCGTGGCTTGGAATACTTCTTGATATTCCACTTCCTACAATTTGGTCATCATTTGACCTTTCGCATTCAGGTGTGACGGTGATTAATTTTGAGCACGTCGAGGGGAATATATTTTTTTCCAAAGTGCTTACGTGGTCAAACGATTCACATCTGTATTGTGAAGGCCTTCCAACGAAATATAATAACGTTATCTATATATAATAGACCTGTCCTAAAACCATCTCGCGGCGGCTAAAGCGGTCTTTTTCCCGTCTCACTTCGTAAAAGAACCGTCGCAAATAAACCAATTATTTGCGAGAACCTTTTTTTGCGTGGCGAAAAAAATTCTCGCTTATCCGCTCGCGGAAGGTTTTAGGACAGGTATAATAAAAGAAAATGCTTGTTTCAAGCATTTTCTTTTATTATATCAATACATTCTATTTCGTAATATTTTAAGCATTCAATTGCCGATTTGTCAATCACTTCACCGCAAACTGCTATCGGTATTGCAGGTGGGCAGGTTACACTGAGCAGTGCAAGAATTTTACCCTCTGCATCTTTAGCGGGTATCCTTTCACTTGCTGAATTTATGGCATTATGTGGATGAACAGCCTGCACTAATCTGTTTAAAACAGGTGGTTTTTCCAAAATTTCTTCAAGCCTTTTTACTGATGTGAGCATGCCCAAAATGTATTCAAAATCGTTTTCAGATATTTGAGGGGTGAACATCATAACCAAAAAATCCAGGTCGGAAAATTCACAATAAATATTATTTTTTTCAAGAAACTTTGAAAGAGCGTCTCCCGTATAACCTAAATTTTTAGGAGCTATGGTAAGCTTAAGAGGCTCTTCCCCAACCAAAACATAGCCATAATCACGAAGTGCTTCTTTTAGCTTGTTCACACGGTTAATTGTGCGATTAAGTGCATCTTTGAAGCTATCACTTAATAATTTATTTGCCATATCAAGCGATTGTAAAATCAAATAAGATGGGCTTGTAGAAGCAAAAATTGAAAGTGCCTTTTCTGCATTTTCCTTTAAAATATCAGGTGCAGCGTTTGATATATGAAGATATGCACCACCCGTAAGCACATTAAGCGTTTTATGTGCGGAATCACAGCACATATCGGCGCCCAAATCAATTGGGTGAAGTGATTTATCCAAAAATTTTAGATATGCGCCATGTGCATTATCTACGATTAAAAGCGTGTTATACCTCTTACATAACTTGGAAATACTTTGTATATCTAAAATCTCGCCAAGATAATCGGGACTTGTGATAAAAAAAGCTGTAGGGTGCTTTTCTTTTAACTCATCTTCAATGCTTCTTAAATCAATATCACAAGAGATTAAGCTTTTTGAATATACCCACGAAACATCAATATCCAAAATTGCGGCAGAAGAAACAAACACCTTATGCACATTACGCATAGCAAGTATATGTGGCTTTTCACCCTTATCTGATGCAAAAAGCTTTACAAGATAAAGCATCGCACGAATACAAAGGGAAGACCCTTCAGTGCTATAACACGTTTTATATGTACCAAAAAGTGATGCAGCATTTTTTTCGCTTTCTTTTATTATCCCATCGGCGTGATACAAAACATCCGCACCATTTATTTCAGTAATGTCATAGCCTTCAAATCCAAGGGTATTTTTCCCTTTGTGACCGGGCATATGAAGCCTTATAGCTTTTTTGTCAATGTACGAATTCACAAAATCGCATATCGGTGTATTCAAATTATTCCTCCACCATATTTTTTCATAATTTCAAGGAAGATGGCACATTCCATACGCTTTCTGAAAAGCTCGCAACTACTTTCATATATACCACGAATACTGCCTGTTGCATGATATGCATTAGCGGCACATCCGCCGGAGCAATAAAGCTTTGCCCAGCACTCATTACACTGGGGGTGCGCATATACATTACAACCACAAAATTCTTCCTGCACTTGTGTGTTTGTAACACCTTCCCAAATGTTTCCAAGCTTAAACTTTTCATCACCAACAAACTGATGGCAAGGATAAAGGTCGCCCCACGGGGTAACTGCCATATATTCTGTGCCCGAGCCACAACCTGAAATTCTCTTGTAAATACAAGGCCCCTCAGTTAAATCTATCATATAGTGATAGAATACAAATGGTTTACCTTCATTTCTTCTTTCAAGCATAAGGTTTGCAAGCTCCTCATACTGCGCTTTAACGATTTCTAAATCCTCTTTCGTAAGGGCAGAGGGGTCGTCAGTGGCACAAACAACAGGCTCCATACTAAGCTCCGTAAAGCCAAGGTCAAGCATTGTTTTTATATCCTTGACAAAATCCGGGTTAGCGTGTGTAAATGTGCCGCGCATATAATAGTTTTTGCCACAACGTGCATTTACAAGCTTTTTAAATTTAGGTACAATCTTTTCCCAACTTCCGTTTCCATGATAATCAACACGAAACTTATCATGTATTTCTTTTCTTCCATCAAGGCTAAGTACTACGTTTGACATTTCTTTATTCGCAAATTCAATTAAATCATCGTCAATAAGCATTCCGTTTGTTGTAAGTGTAAAACGAAAGTTTTTTCCTGCTGCCTTTTCTATTGAGCGTGCGTAAGCTACAAGCTGCTTTACCACATCAAGGTTCATTAGCGGCTCACCACCGAAAAAGTCAACCTCAAGGTTAACGCGCTCACCAGAGTTTTTCACAAGAAAATCAAAGGCTTGCTTTCCTGTTTCAAAGCTCATAAGACCGCGTTCACCATCGTATTTACCTTGACTTGCAAAGCAGTATGAGCAGTTAAGGTTACAGGTATGTGCAACATGAAGGCAAAGTGCCTTAACAACGCCTGAGGTTTTTTTCTTAAGCTCTGTTGCCATCGGTTTAAAAACATCGGGTGCAAAAAGCTTGCCGTCATCTTTAAGCTCTTCAATCTGCTCTATACACTCTAATATTTCATCTTCTGTAACTTCTTCTACATTGCTATACTTTTCAAGCATTGCTTTAGTGATTTCTTCCTTTGAAGCATCTTCGTACAAATTGATTATGTCATAACAAACATCATCAACAACGTGGATTGAGCCTGAAAACACATCAATTACAATATTTAATCCGCCTTGCTTATAACTATGTATCATAAAAATTCCCCTATCAAGTAAAAAGCACCGAAATTAGGCAGCTTCGAATAGGGAGTAATCGGTTTTGGCTTGAACTTTTAAGTTAATACGGCATCAAAAAATGGCGAAATACGACAGTATTACGCCATTTTTGTTCTTTGTCTTAAACTTAAAATTTCTAACCCAAAACTACAAAGTACCACAAAAATCATTATTTTTGATACAGATACACCGGCAAAAGTGACAAGAATCCTGACAGATTTTCAGTGCTTTTAACAAAGTTATGTGCCAAAAGAATGGTCTTTGGGCGAATAATCCCTATATGAAACTGCCTTTGGGCGGCGCTTTTTGAATTTAATTATTTCTTGTTGCTTTCGCACTTTTGATTTGCGATACCGCAGCTTGTCTTACATGCTGACTGGCAAGATGTCTGACATTCACCACAACCACCGTTTTTAGCGCTCTTGCATAAATCACGAGTTTTAAGAGTCTGAATATGTTTCATTTACATTACCTCCGTCTTTATTAACTGATTAGTATTTTAACATACCAAATTAAAAAAGTCAATAGATTAGTAGCTTTTTTAGGGTTTAATGTATCATATTTCCTTTTATTATCACACTGCTGATTTGTATATCGTCATCAAAGAAGACAAGGTCTGCATCACAGCCCTCGCATATTTTTCCCTTGCTTGTAAGACCAAGGATTTCCGAAGGGTTTTTGGTAATCATTTTAACTGCATCAAATATACTTACATCAGCCTGTTTAACAAGTGTTCTCACAAGTCTGTCTGTTGTGGCAACACTGCCTGCAAGTGAGCTTCTGTCAAGTAGTTTAGCAACGCCACCTTCTATAATACAGGGCATTTCCTCACCCTTTCGCCCAAGGTAACTTTCACCCTCGGGCATACCCGCACCTCGCATACCATCGGTTACAAGCACAAGCGCATCTGTACCCTTAAGCTTAACAATAAGCTTAAGAAGGTCAGGCGGAAGATGTACCCCATCACCGATTATCTCGGCTTTCATATTATCAAGCAGATAAGAAGCCTCAATAACACCAAGTGTACGAAAACCATCCTTTCTCATGATAGATGACATACTAGAATAAAGGTGGGTAACCATTCTAACGCCAATCTCATACACTCTGCGAACATCATTAATATCTGCATCAGTATGTGCAATAGATGGCTGAATGTTGTTTTTTAAAAGGTAATCACAAAATTCCGCACTTCCGTAGAGCTCGGGCGCAAAGCTCCAACGCTTGATAACACCTTCGTACTCTGTGATAAGCTTTTCATATTCCTCAGGCATGGGTGCT
>CAZYYT010000164.1:0-4739 GCA_964651775.1 uncultured Oscillospiraceae bacterium
ATGGAACCTTTTCCAACATACGCCTTGGAAAAAAATCCTTAAGAAAACTTTTGAAGAATTGGAGAATGGCGATCACGATTGGGCATATCAAGCATATAATATCTGGCCTGAAAGAGTTCTTGAAAAGTGCAAGAATGATAAATCATTAGCAATTGCTCATAATTTGGAAGATATGTATGAGGGATCACAACCAGATTCGAAGGACAATTAAAAATTTTAGATAAAAAGGACATTATAGGGATAAATATGGGCAGTATAAAGGAATTCATCAAAAATCAAGTTCTATTACCTCGTTTACAAAAGAATGGAATTTTAGTTGTCTATGATCCAGAGAAACGATATTGGGAACTGTGTCAGGAGTTAGATTCAGAAACTATTGTAGCAATAGATGCAAGTAAAAACAGCATTGAAAGTCGTGAAAATGCGTTAAAGACTCTAAAAGAACTTGGAAAGCAAAGGACTAAACTAAAAGGAATGTTAGTCTATGTTCCTGCTAAGGTTCCATTAACAGATGAAGAAAAACAACGCGATCCTTTTGCTCTTTATACTGTTTGTGGTAGTTTATTTCCTGAGCATGATGGTGATGAATTCATAAATATTTGTTTAAGAGCAAAATCAGATTACTCTACAGAAATCCGTCGTATCTTCAATGAAAAT
Organism: uncultured Oscillospiraceae bacterium; assembly: GCA_964651775.1. Classification (GTDB taxonomy): domain Bacteria; phylum Bacillota; class Clostridia; order UMGS1883; family UMGS1883; genus UMGS1883. Next base: position 658 of record CAZYYT010000164.1, read on the forward strand.
CCAAATCCTATTTTTGCAGTAATTGATGCTCTAAGTGACGGTACACGCTGGCCAAACCTGCAAGCTATGTTGAGAGTCGAATCTGCGAGGGATATTATTTTTGCACTGCTCGTTCCTTCCGATGCCCAAAAGAAAGAGCTTGAAAAACAAGAAACCTGGATTTCTGAGGCAAAAGATCTCCTTTCGACTTGTATTGGTTTGAATCTGATCACGCGTAGTAAAAAATGGTCCAGTATAGCTGAGGAATTGTGGAGATTCTTATTGTTCAGCGAGTTTGTGTTTGACCTTCCTGAAGAACTGCCAGACAATCTGAAAAAAGTTCCACGTGCTCCAGAAGAAGCTCGACCATTGATAGAAGACTTATGTGACCAGTTGCGAAACGATTATCGCAAGCAAGCTCTATATATAGAAAAAGCTGAGTCGATAGAGAAGGAACTAGACCTACCCGAGCATTGTAGTTCATTAAAAAACCTAGGAACACTCGATACATTTCCTTTTGAAGAACGCTGTTTTTTTGAGCAAGCAATTGACGCACTTATGCGTGATAACTCTGACTCAGTACGTTCTATTCTTGAAGATCACTCAAACTCTGTTTGGGTTGGTAAAGGTGAAAGTCAAGCACAATGGGCTTTGATTCGTACTGCATTGAACTTATGTGAAGCATGTGGCGATAGTGAGCGGCAATTGGTTAATAATGCTCGCAATATGGATGCCTTGATTGACCTTTATATAGTTAGTCTTAGAGAGGTAGATAGACTTCAAAGGGAATTCGAGCAGGCAGTTGGAGATTACATTGATGATCATACTGTAATGGAACCTGTCATTAAACAGGGCCGAAAATGTTACCGTCGTCTGATGTCTAAAATTCAGAATATATTCATACGTAACTTAGAGACTACCGGCTGGCCTCCAGCAGGAAGGCTTTCTAACTCCGACGTATTTGACAAATTGGTTGGCTCGAAATTACAAGAAAGTGGTCGTAAAGTAGCTTACATACTTGTAGATGCATTGCGTTATGAATTGGGGGTCTCACTTGAGAAACAGCTTTCAGAAGAAGGGAAAGTAGAATTAAAGCCTGCTTTTGCTCAGCTACCTACCGTTACTAATGTTGGTATGGCAAGCCTTCTTCCAGGAGCCGGGCAAACTCTTTCTTTAGAAAAAGACGAGAAAGCAATTATTCCAGTAGTAGGGGGAATAAAACTAAAAAACGTCACTCAGCGTATGGAATTTTTAAAACAAAGGTATGGAGAACGATTTTACGAAACCACACTTCTCAATTTCATCAGAAATAAAAAAGAATTATTCCCTCATACAGAACTTCTTGTATTAAGAAGCGTTGAGATTGACAACGACTTAGAAACATCTCCAGAAAGAACACTTGGTTTAATACATGATAACCTGAAAAGGATTCGTGTGGCTATCAACAAACTCGAAAAACTTGGGTTCACTGATGTAGTCATTGCAACAGATCATGGATTTTTCCTTAATACCGATTCTGAAGCTGGGGATATATGCACAACACCAGCTGGAAACTGGATCAACATACATGAACGCTTCCTTTTAGGAAATGGAAAAGCTGATAGCTCAAATTTCATACTCCCTGCTGAGAACGTCGGTATAAGGGGAGATTTTGCTCAGGTAGCTGGACCACGTAGTTTAGTGCCGTATCGAGCAGGTGAACTGTACTTTCACGGCGGCGCTTCTTTGCAAGAATGTATAGTCCCAACTATTTCAATCAAATTGAGCACTAAAGTGCTAGATGACAGGAAACCTTCTGTTGAACTTACTTATAAAAATGGTGCATCACGAATAACTACCCGACTTCCAGTAATCAATATGGAGTTGAAAGCAAGAGATCTTATTTCTTATAATACTGATTTCGAAATTCTCCTCGAAGCTCAAGATAAAGAAGGTAATGTTGTTGGTGAAGCTAAAGCTGGAGGCCAAGTTAATCTAACTACTGGGACAATTACACTAAAACCTGGTGATCGATTGCAAGTGACTTTGAGAATGCAACCTGAATTTGAAGGTAAATTCTCAGTAATAGCAATGAATCCGACAAATCTGGTCGAATATTGCAAAATTGATTTGGAAACTGATTACGTGGTGTAAAACAAATGGATGAGTTAGACAGAAAAATTGTTACTGCTTTTGAAGGTAAGGTTGTCCGGAAAGATCTCCTCCATCGAATTAAGAAAGGGACCAACGTACCTACATTTGTTCTTGAATTCTTGCTTGCTCGCTATTGTGCGAGCGATGATCCAGATGAAATAAAAGCTGGAATGGACGCTGTTTTAGCCACTCTACAGGAAAATTACGTTCGTCCTGATGAAGCAAATGCCGCTCAATCAAAAGTAGCAACAAGAGGAAGTCACAAATTTATCGATAAAATTCAGGTCACTTACGTTGAAAAAGAAAAAAGACACTGGGCGTCGTTAGAGAATTTTAATTCGCAGAGAATTGCCATAAGCGAAAAATTTTACCATGATAATGATCGCTTACTAGAAGGCGGTATCTGGGCTGAAGTTACGCTGGCGTATAATGATCTTGATCAGGATAAGTACGCTTTTTATGTTGAAGAATTACGGCCAATTCAACTTACTCGGTTTGATTTTGATCGTTACTGTAAAGGACGTGAGTTTTTCACTCGCGATGAATGGCTTGATATTGTTATACGTTCAGTGGGGCTTGAGCCATCAAAATTGACGAAACGTATAAAGTTCCATTATATTGCCCGTCTTGCGCCATTAGTTGAACCCAATTTTAATTTTATTGAGTTAGGCCCTCGGAGTACTGGAAAGTCTTATTTTTTCAGTGAATTCTCACCTTATTCCACGCTTGTTAGTGGCGGTCAAGCGACAAAAGCAACTCTTTTCTACAATAACTCCCGTAAAAGAGTTGGGTTGGTTGGATTTTGGGATACCGTTGCTTTTGATGAAGTTGCAGGGATGAAAATTAAAGATCCTGATACAGTTCAGATTATGAAAGACTATATGGCAAACGGTCGTTTTTCTAGGGGCGTAGAAGTGATCGCAAATGCAGGGATGGCATTTATAGGAAACATTGATCATTCTATCGATCAACTTGTCAATTCAACTGATTATGATTTATTCCTGCCACTACCGAAAGAGTTTGACTTGGCGATAATGGACAGATTTTTCTGTTATCTGCCTGGATGGGAAATTCCAAAGAACAGTAGTGAGTACTTAACGGAAAATTATGGTTTCATTTCAGATTATTTATCCGAAGCATTTCACTATCAATTCAATCATACTAATCGTTATGAAGAAGTTAACCAACGTATTAGAATGGGAAAATTAATCGAGGGACGTGACGAAAAAAGTATCAAAAAGATAATTTGTGCTTTCTTGAAAATTCTTCACCCAACTGGAGAACCAACTGATGAGGAGTTTGAAGAATATGTTTCTTATGCCATAGAATCGCGCAGACGAATCAAAGAACAGATGAACAAACGTAAACCTGACGATGAATACGCTAATATAAATCTCTCATATTACAATGTGTCTAACACAGAAGTGATAGTATACTGTCCAGAGTCCAAGAATTCTGTGGCTACTCAAAACCCAAATCGTAAGAGTCTCGAAACTGAAATGGAGAAGATGGAAAGAGATGAAAGAAACCCTAATAAATAAATCCCAGGGTATTTTCAACTAAATTTAATGTAGTTTATTAGTTAATATGTGAATATGGAGATGGTAATGCATGTTTACAATGAAAGATTTAAACTCATTCTTTGATAAAGGATTAATGGAAATCGATGGAATGAATTTTCGATTAACCGAAGACGAAGACATGGCAGGAGAACTGGCAGTATGGTACTCAGAAAAATACAAAATTATAGCAACCCCGAATTTTGATAATGTGCCAGTTCCCGTAGAAGTTTCGGAAATAGATAAGAATGGAGATTACAATATTATTGATGCAGAAGGGTACTATGGAGAAGTTAACTCTTTTGAGCAGTATGCAGAGATAGTGAAGACATTGACAAAAAAGATACTTGATAACGATAAAACTCAGTAAATATTCCATTTACTGTTTTCAGTTTCATTAATTATAATAGT
>CAZYYT010000165.1:0-2283 GCA_964651775.1 uncultured Oscillospiraceae bacterium
TGTCATTTAACAGTAGATGACGGGGACAAAACTTACTACAATGTGATTTTTCCTGTTCTTAAAAAATACAATATCCAATCTACAGTCTTTCTATCCCCGGATATTTTGGTGAACCATGCTAATTTCTGGTTCCAGGAAATCGTTGATTACAATGATGAGAATATGCTTCGAATAATTGCGGAAGTGAAAAATTCTAAAATAAGTGATCTTAGGAATTTTCCCGTGGCGCATATTCTTAAATGCTTGTCCATTGACACAGTCTGGGAAATAATCGGGAGATACAGGCAAAAACACAACAAAGAAAAAAAAGCCGGACAAAACATGAATATTGGTGAACTTAAAGAAATTCACAGAACCGGACTTGTTACCTGCGGGGCTCATACAATGAGGCATCCAATACTGGCGAATGAACGAGATTCCATATCAAGGCAAGAAATTACGGATTCAATATCCGGTCTTTCGGATATTCTCGGGGAGAAGATTGACTGCTTTGCCTACCCTAATGGGGAACCCGGTCTGGATTACGGGGAAAGAGAAATAAGTATTCTCAGAGGCGCTGACTGCAAATATGCTTTTTCAACGAAACCGGGAAATTTCGGTAGTAATTCGTTCCTGCATAGTATTCCCAGATTTGGATCTTCAACCGGAGACAGTAAAAAATACCTTAAATTAAAAATACTTAGTGGATCATTATGGGGCAGTATTATGAGAATGAAACCCGGAAACGAATTTGCTAACAGAAAATCCATCAGAGAGATACTAAACAACTAGTTATCTTCATTTAATCCCTTACCACCGGTGCCATTCCAATTTCATAATTCCGTTTTTCTAAGATGTCTTTTGTTCTGGATTTCGATATCAATAAATTACATTTGCCACGGCAGCATTTTTTTTGTTTCCCCAAACGGAGATGACTTATCAGGAACCGGATCGGCTAACAACCCGTGGAGATCATTGCATAAGGCCTGCGAAGAAGTTAAAAGCATTGGGGACACCATTTTCATTAAAGCAGGGATTTATGACGAAGTAAGAACATCGAGGCTTGCCAGAGGTGTATCATTAATTGGAGAAGGGAGTGAATCAATAATAACATCCACAACTTTATCAAGAGAATGGACTCCCATTCTGGATCTCAGATCTGATATCCTTGAAAATGGCAACCAAACAATCAGTTATTTAAGGTTTGACGGTAGTTCGACAACCGCAGCGCAGGCACTTTGGATAGCCAAACGACATAATGTTGCAATACACGACTGTATATTCACTGATTTCAAGTATACAGCGGTACTTTGGGTTGGAGATGGAGGAAATTCAGGAAGTGATCCATATGACAAAGCTGTTTATCCTCAGCATTATGTAACAGGAAGCAGGTTCTACAATAATACTGTGACAAATTGCTCACTTTACAGTGACTATGGACGAGGGGCTCTTTTTATAGGTGGTCATGAAGGTATGGTAATTCATAATAATACTATCAGCCAAACTGAAAGACCAGACGGACAGAACGGATTTCCGGTCAAAGCCTTTGCAAACGGCGGATTCATGAGAGGCTTAAGGATATTCGACAACATAATAACCAAGACTGATGCTATCACATGGGGTTTTGCAATAGAAGGTGCTTTCTTCGAAGGTTGTGAAATCTTCAACAATAAAATTACTGGAGCCGTTGACATAAATTTTATTAAAAAGGGTGGGTATGATTACGGACTTTATATACATAACAACATACTTGGTCCTGATTCTATTTCTTCCGTTCCCTATTCAGGGGTAATACTTGAATTTGGAGTGGAGGATGTCATAATTGAAAGAAACCTCATCAGAAACTGTGCTGTTGGTATTCATCACACCATGCGTTATCCGGAACCCTGGATTAAAAGAGTAAAGGTGCGGTATAATGAGTTCTCCAATCTTGGTTCTCACGGCAACTATCACTCAGCATTACGATTTGGGGAGAATCAGAACAATTATATAATCGAAGACTATGAAATTGACAATAACACTTTCCACGGAAATCCAAAAACCAGACCATATTTTGGGTTACATATGAGGGGTTTCGAGACTGCATCCGATATTAAGGTGAGAAACAATATATTCATGAATTTTTCATGGTCCTGGTTTGAAAGTAACAGGGGGAATTATTTTCATAACCTCACCATCCAGAACAATATTCTTTATAAAAACGGCAACTCAAATTCTGCATCCTTAAACGGTAAACCCGATAACATGATCTTTTCGGAAAACATGATGGTAAATCCGGAAATTTGCTCCGATTACAATCTTCGC
>CAZYYT010000165.1:2293-4707 GCA_964651775.1 uncultured Oscillospiraceae bacterium
TGCACCTGAAACCAGGCTCGAAAGGGATAAAAGCCGGAATCCATATTCCGGACCAGAGATCTGACATGGATGGTATTGAACCTGGTAATCCGCCCAATATTGGTTGTTATGAAAGTATCGCAGTTGATGAATGTGCTAACCATGAGAACAAGACTGGCCCCCGATTTGCTATCGTGGCCTCAATATTTTTATTTTCAGCTTATATAATATTTCAACTTTTCAAAACCCGAAAAAGGAATTAATCAGGTAAAATTTATCATTTCAGGATATTTACAGGTGTCGATCATGTAATTAAGGACCATAACCAATTCATAATAAACATACAACACGAAAATTGAGTTTATTCCAGGGCAATAATACTTCTGTATTTTCAGTACTTAAATCATACTTAAGCAAAGGCCATGAAAGGAGCGTCAATGTAAAGAAGAACATACTGGCGACCTTTATAATGCGATTCTTAAGCATAGCTATTAGTCTTGTTATGGTACCCATGACCTTAGGATATGTTAACCCGGTTCAGTATGGCATCTGGATAACCCTGAGCTCAATAGTGGGATGGCTGGGATATTTTGATATCGGTTTTGGAAATGGACTCAGAAACAGGTTTGCCGAGTCAGTTGCCTTAGATGAGAATAGAATGGCAAAGGTTTATGTAAGTACTACATACGCCATTATGTTTTTCATTATACTTTTCCTTATCACTGTAATACTCATTCTAAATCCTCATCTTAACTGGTCGGTAATTCTCAATGCCCCTGGGAATATGCGACCCCAGCTGGCAGATCTGGCCCTTATTGTTATTGTTTTCTTTTGCTTTCAATTATTGCTGCAACTTCTGGCCACTGTGCTGACAGCCAACCAACAACCAGCAAAAGCTTCACTATTAACGCTCATCGCAAATGCAGTCACCCTTTTATCTATTTTCATACTGACTAAGACCACATCTGGTAACCTGATTTATTTGGGAATTGCCATAAGTGCCCCTCCTGTCATTGTTCTCCTTATTTCAAGCCTCTGGTTCTACACACACCGTTACGCACAGTTTTCACCATCTATCTCTTATATAGATTTACGCTATGTGCCTAATCTGATGGGCCTTGGTATCAAATTTTTCATTCTACAGATAGCCACACTGGTACTTTACCAGACCAGTAACCTGATTATAGCACAACTTTTCGGAAGCGAGAATGTTACAATTTACAACATTGCTTTCAAATATTTCAATATCATCCCTATGGTAATGCTGATTGTTATGATGCCTATGTGGAGTGCATTTACTGATGCATGGACCAGAAAGGAATTGGATTGGATAACAAAAACAATCCGAAAACTCAACTATTTATGGGGGATTCTGGGCGTAGTGGTTCTGATAATGCTGGCTTTCTCTGATTTCGTTTATAAAATCTGGATAGGGGATGAAATAAAAGTCCCATTTGGCGTTTCCCTTGCTCTTTCTTTAAGCATAATAATAAATATCGGAGCTTATATTTACTCGATTTTTTTAAATGGAACCGGGATCATTAAATTGCAGCTGATATTGGCTATTTTTGGAATGGCGGTCTTTATCCCGTCAGCGGTTTTTTTAGGAAAACGTATTGGCCTTCCCGGTGTAATCCTTTCAACAATAATTGTCAATACACTTAATCTGATCTTTTTTTTAATCCAATACAAAAAAATTATAAACTCCAGCGCATCAGGAATTTGGAGTAAATAACATTATGTCAGCAGGTAAATGAATTCTTCCATAATTAATAAAGTGAAGCCTAAGGAACCAGATGCAAAAAGGACGTCAGTTGCCTGGAATTTTTTCTGGACCGGATTTTTGATTTACACGATAAGCTTTTCCGTTCCTGGCGTGTATTTTTCATTGAAGTATGTCCAGCCTCTCCAGTTAGTGGGCATTGCATTGTTTATTCCATCCGGCTTTTATCTTATCCGCTGGAGTTTTGAGAGCATTTACCTTAAGGTTCTGTTTCTCATATACATTTTCTGGTCAATTGTGACAGTAATAAGAGGATTGTCCGGTGACTATGAGTTTCTAAAGACTATGCTTTTCGATGCTCCGTTTTCAATATTCATATATCTGGCACCGCTTGTTTTGCTTTTCAAGGGTTTCTATTCAAATCTCAGAAAATTGTTCATTGTTATTGTAATTCTTAATGTTGTCTATCTGATTTATACAATTCTGTTCTACAAGATTGTAATCTTCGGAGTCAGCGGGTATTTCCGCCTGCCATCCTGGATAACCGAGATTTTTTCTCACTTTCTGAGTTTTCCTGCCGCTTTTCTGCTTTTAACCTACATGTATCACAAAAAGTGGAAGGTTATATATGCGTTGTTAATATTGGCTGCGACCTTCCTGATCGTAACAATCAGAGCCCGGAGAGGATTGATGTTTATGTCAGTTTCTTTCA
>CAZYYT010000166.1:0-4695 GCA_964651775.1 uncultured Oscillospiraceae bacterium
ACGGATGTTGTGCTTGGCTATGATACAATTGAAGACTACCTTAACAACCCCGATTACTTCGGTGCGTTAATCGGCAGAAACTCAAACAGAATAGAGGGGGCAAGTTTTACCCTTAATGATAAGGAATACAAGCTTTTTCCTAATGATGGAAACAGCAATCTTCACGGGGGTAAGGTTGGCTTTAACTCAAAAATTTGGGACGCAATCGAAAAAGATGGGGACGAGCCATCTGTTCGTCTTACTCTTTTCTCACCTGATGGTGAGGAGGGATTTCCCGGAAACCTTAATGTAGGTGTAACCTACACACTTACGAAGGACAACGAAATTGCAATACATTATGAGGGTACTTGTGATAAGGATACAGTGATTAATCTAACAAACCACTCTTACTTTAACCTGAACGGACATGCTAGCGGAAATGTTGATAATCACACCCTTATGATTAATTCTTCATTCTATACACCTAACACGGAAGAATGCTTCCCATATGGTGAGGTGCTTTCTGTTGAGGGTACTGCATTTGATATGCGTAAGCCCACCCGTATGGGCGATATCTTCAGTGCCGAGGATGAGCAAGTCAAAATGTTTGGTGGTGTTGACCACAACATAATCCTTGAAGGAAGAGGAATGCGCCTTTGCAGTGAATTTGTTGGTGATAAAACCGGCATTAAAATGCAGACTTATACAGACCTTCCTGCAGTTCAGCTCTATACAGGCAATAACCTCAAGGGTATGCGCGTAAGTAAGGGCGGTGCTAAATATCCGCTTCATGGTGCAATTTGTCTTGAAACACAGACCTTCCCGAATAACTTAAAGCATTCACACTTCCCGTCGTCAATAATTAAAAAAGATGAAAAGTACGAAACAATAACAAAATACAAGTTTATATAATAAAAGTCGGTGGATGAAATCATCCACCGACTTTTATTATAAATTAAATTTACCCGCGCGCCTTCGCATCACAACATTTTGGACAAGACCAATGGCACAAAAGCAGGTTACAAGGTTACTGCCCCCGTAACTTATAAATGGGAGGGGTATACCCGTTATTGGAAGAAGCCCAATGCACATACCTATATTTTCAAGTGTATGGAAAAACAGCATTGCACCTACACCAACACATATAAGCTCACCAAAAGGGTCATGTGAGCAACTTCGCGCGTTATCAAAGCATCGATAAATTATAATGAATAAAAGCGTTGTAACAATAATTGTACCTATAAGCCCAAATTCCTCACCGATAACCGAGAAGGCAAAGTCCGTCTGCTTTTCGGGAAGATACCCAAACTGCGTTTGCGGACCTTTTAAGTACCCGCGCCCCCAGATTTGCCCACTGCCGATTGCAAGCTGAGATTGAAGAATGTGATATCCACTGCCAGTTGGGTCTTTTTCCGGGGTAAATAGTGACAAAATTCTGTTTTTTTGATAGGGTACAAGAAATAGCCATACAATAGGCGCTATCAAACACACTGCACCAAGTGCATATAGGATATATTTTCGTGCAATATTTGCAAAAAATATCTGGAAAGTAAATATTATCAAAAATACTATTGCAGTTCCAAAATCTGGCTGAAGTAGAACCGGTACTACATAACACGAAAGATGAATAATCAGAAGCACAAGCGTTTTTATTTCATTTACACGCTCCTTCACAAGTGATAGGTGAAGTGACATTGTAACAATAAAACAAATCTTTGCAATTTCTGCCGGCTGAATGGTGATAGGCCCAAGCACAAACCAGCCCTGTGTTCCGTTCGATAGCTTACCAATTGCAAGCACAAGCACCAAAAGCCCTATACCGACGCCAAAAACAAGGTACTTAAGCTTTTCAAGATGCGTGTACTTAAGGTATATTATAACAGTCATCGCACCAAGACCAAGCAAAAGAGCAACGCTTTGTACTAAAACAAGCTTTATGTGATTTGGCATGGTCGCCGATGCACTATTAATCGTTATTATCCCGAAGATTGACGCAATTATAGAGCCTACCAAAAGAGCCATATCAGGCTTATCTGAGAAAAATCCTTTAAATTTCATATATAATTCACCCAAAGTAAGTTTAACAGATAAAGAAGTAATAATCAATAGATAGAAATAATTTATTGCGGATTTTGTTTTATTTGCAGTCCCGTGTTGTCTATAATGTAATTATCCTTATAAATTAAATCAGATACTTTAGAAAATTTAAATCCCTTTTTTGAAAGTGATGTTAATATAGCGTCTAAGCTTTGGGAAGTGTATTTAGTATCATTATGAAAAAGAAGAATACTACCACTGGTTGTTTTTGTATTTATTCTTTCAAGCATTTCATCTTTCGTCAGCCCTTTCCAATCAAGCGAATCAACCGACCACTGTATATAGGTTTTTCCTGCGCTATCACAGGCTTCTATGACGGTATTGTTGAAGTCACCCGACGGTGCACGTAAAAGCGTTGTAGATTTTCCGATTGTTTTTTTTACGGCATCGTCACATTTTTTTATATCTTCAGTAATCTCATCTTTTTTAAGGGATGTGTACATAGTGTGGTTATAGCCGTGGTTACCTATTTCATGACCTGCATCGTAAATCTTTTTAATTGCTTCCGGGTTATTTTCTGCCCAAGTACCAAGCACGAAAAATGTTGACTTACACTTATGCTTTTTAAGTGTTTTTAGTATGTCATCAATATCACCAGCACCCCAGGCACAATTAAAGGTTACGGATATTTTATTATCATCACGCATAACACTGTAAACTGGTATTTTTCGTATTGTGGTTGAAGATACACTAACGGACTTTGACCGCATTATTCCTGCGCAGAAGCAGATGAGCGTTCCGATTAGTGCAAATGTGAAAACACGGTATTTGTCAGTAACAAAAATATGCATAAAAGCCCCCCTTAATTCAGTATATAAGGGAGGCTTTATGAATATGAAGTTTTGTTACACTGAGCTTATTATTATTGCAATTATAAAGAGTGCTACAGATATGTAAATTTGTATCAATTGCTTTTCTTTAAAATAAACCCTTGATAAAATAGCGCTTGTTATAAGCGTTATGGAGTAACCGAGTATCGAATATAGATAGATTAACGACCTTCAGCACGTAAATTGTGAGAACGGACGATTTAAATCAGGGGCTTTTTTTATAGTAATTAACAATACCTTCACAGATTGCATCTGCAAGAGCGTTTTGATATTCATAGGTGTTTAAACGTTGCTCTTCGGCAAAGTTTGATAAAAAGCCACACTCCACTATAACGGCAGGGATTTGCGCCTTTTTCATAAGATAAAGGGTGTTTGGTGCACAAAGAGATTCTCTTTTTGATTTGTTTTCAGGTACTTCACAAAGGGATTTTTGTATGCTTCTACCTAGGTTTTCCGACTCCCCAAAATTTGAAGAATAAAGCACCTGTGCCCCATGATAGCGTGAATCAGTAAACTGATTCATATGGACGCTTACAGCCATATCTGCATTTGATGTATTTATAATTTCAAGTCGCTTATACATGTCATTTGTCTTTTGCTTTGCCATTGTTTTGCCTTCACTGGACACTGAATCTTCGTCATTTCTTGTCATAATAACGCTATAGCCTTTTTTTTCCAGCTTCTTTTTAAGAAGTTTACTTACTTTTATATTAAGGGTGCTTTCAATTGTGGCATTAATCCCCACAGCGCCACCATCGGGGTATCCGTGCCCTGCATCAACTACAATGGTGTTTGTAAACTTCTTTGCATAAACAGGTATTTTATTTTGATTAAGATAAACAAATAAACAAATAAAACAAACTATTAAGCATATTATACTATAATACAACCGCTTTGATATAACAAGCATTTAAACACCCCCTTTAAAATATATAGTACTCAAAAGTATTTATTCTTAAAATTTAGTAATAAATGGTACAAACCATGAATATACTGTTTTATAGACAGTACATAAAAAGGAGTTGTAAACCTTGGAAAATAACATTATTACGCTAAAGGGAATTGTGGAAACAGAGCCCATCTACAGCCACACTGTTGTAGAGGAAAAGTTTTATTCATTCATACTTCGTGTGCCGAGGCTATCAGAAACGGAGGACTTGCTTCCTATAACAATATCGGAGGAGCTTTTTGATCCCTCTTTAATAGAGCTTGGGAAGATGATAAAGGTAAAAGGGCAACTGCGAAGCTATAATAAATATACAGAATCAAGAACAAGGCTTATACTTACTGTTTTTGCTAAAGATGTATTAATTCCCGAAGAAGATGACGAGAACCCTAATGAAATATTTGTTAACGGATTTATATGCAAAGAACCTGTCTATCGAAAAACCCCTTTTGGAAGAGAAATTACAGATTTAATTATTGCTGTGAACAGGGCTTTTAACAGGTCCGACTATATTCCTGCAATTGCGTGGGGAAAAAATGCAGTTTACTCCGAAAATCTTGAGGTCGGAAGCAATGTCTTACTTTGGGGAAGGCTTCAGTCAAGAAATTATAATAAAAGGCTATCTGAAAATGAGATTGAAACACGAATTGCCTATGAACTTTCAATAACCAAAATAGAAAAAATAGCCTGACTATCTATAACAAATATTAAACACACCAAAATTATTTTTTGGTGTGTTTTTTTAGTTGAATAAAGCATAAGACAATGGTATAATGGTAAAAAATGAAAAACCTTAATTGCCAAAGTGAAGTTCGGATTTTTTGATTGAATTTTGAAAAGCAC
>CAZYYT010000167.1:0-4582 GCA_964651775.1 uncultured Oscillospiraceae bacterium
CATCCAATTTCAAATCCAGTTCTTTGTCGTAGATAATGTCTTTAATTTCTTTCATTTTTCATTCACTTTCCTTTTTATTTAATAATTTTATATACACTATTCATAATTTGACTGCTAAGCGCATGACGAATAAATGTGTATTTTTTCTCCAAAATAGCTTCCAACAAGCTACTTTTTATCAATATATAAGCCACCACAGGTAAGTTCAAAAGTGATTGGATTATATACTGTTACCCAATCGTTTAACGACTGCTGTACCTCATTATTATACAGTAAATAATTGTAAATATCTACCCCATTTTGTATTAATTTTTTGTCAATATTCATATTCTGCATAGGATTTCCCAATCACATAAGCGTCATAGAGACTTTAAAAGAAAAACCTTCTTCATCTTTTGTAGTGTACAGAAACAACTAATTTCTTCAACAAGCCTTATGAATAACTTCCTTATGTTATACATAGCTCTATAACTCAAAAAATGTATTTCAAAATAATGCTAGACAAAAAAATATGGAATGTTATACTAAATTTATAAATGCGAAACGTTTCGCATGGGCATTTTCGCCTGCACTTTTCTATTTTGTTTTATCACAGGGCGAAGAATGAGTATGGCAAATCTATGGGCGCCAGAGAAGCAAAAGTTTATATTAAATAAATATTATATTTTTGGAGGAATTAAAATGAATACTAAATCAGGAATAATGTTTGATACCGATTGTGATTGTTTTTTTCATCTACATAAAGAGTGTTTGGATGTTGTTGCAGTAGCGTGGTTATTGAATGATGATGATAGGTTTATGCTATCAAGAACTATTAAGACTCAATTGCCTACGTATGATTTAAATTATGAGGAAAAACCCATAGAAAAGTTTATGCAGTATGTATATTTTGTTAAGCGTGATGCACTTATTGAAGATATGTTTAAAAAACTGAAAGATAATAAAAAATGGTGGGGATTAAAATGGATATAGCAACAATAAAGAAAAATATATGAGGACCGATACCGTCAGTGAACTGCACCACTTTGTGCAGGTAGTACAAAAAGAACCACCCTATGGCACGATATTAAGTTTTAAGCAACATACTGACATCGCATTTTTAACCGACCCCCATAAGTTAGACCAAAAATCTAACGAGGTCGGTTCATTCGTTTGTGTGTCTATAACTTCTGGACATAAAAAAACCTCCTATGGTTTTTATTTCATTATACCATAGGAGGTTCTTTTTTTCTATTGTCCGTTTTTACTGGTTCTGTTCACTTTTGTAGGTTTTAACAGTTTTTCTTATATTCCAATCATTCCCATTCAGTAGCTTTTCTGCCTCTTCTTCAGAAACATTAAGAATATCCATAACTATCGTAACCATGCGATGTGTAAGCTTAATGTTTGAGGGTTTAAGATTTATCATAAGATTTTCATAGACGTTGCCCATCTTAATCATAGAAACTGTTGAAAGCATATTTAGTACTAGTTTTTGCGCTGTGCCTGCCTTCATTCTGGTTGAGCCCGTAATAACCTCGGCCCCTGTATCAGTAACAATAGGAAATTTTGCCACCTTTGATAGAAGCGTTCCCTCATTTGAGGTGATGCCGACAGTTGTTGCACCAATTTCATTAG
Source organism: uncultured Oscillospiraceae bacterium (assembly GCA_964651775.1). Taxonomy (GTDB): domain Bacteria; phylum Bacillota; class Clostridia; order UMGS1883; family UMGS1883; genus UMGS1883. Next base: position 1,618 of record CAZYYT010000167.1, read on the forward strand.
CATACTCAATTGCACCAACAACATAGGCCGCACCACCTGCCGCAGAAATGCCTACAACTGTGTCGTTTGATGTAATGTTATATTTTTTAATGTCAGCAACTCCAAACTCTGCCTTGTCCTCCTCAGATTCCGCTGCACGAAACATACAATCATTACCACCTGCTATAATACCACTTACTAAATCACGTGATATTCCAAAGGTGGGTGGGCATTCTGCCGCATCCATAACGCCTAGTCTACCAGATGTGCCTGCACCCATATATATAAGTCTGCCACCTTTATCAATACCTATTGAAATTGCATCGCACGCCTTTGCAATATCGTCTAATACGTCACCAACCGCATTTACTGCATTTATATTTTCTGTTTGAATCAGTTCGAGCATTTCTTTTGTGGTTGCCGTATCAATATGCCTTGTAGCAGGGTTTCTCATTTCAGTTTTAAGCATTATTAATATCCTCCATCTCTTGCCATATCATTTTTACTTTTTTAAGTGCCCCTTCAACAGGTGCTTTATTTAATATTTCAATCTTAACCAAGTCGTTATTAAGTTCTTCACAAATAACTACTCTTACAGGTGTTTTATCATATCTGCAAAAATTTTGCCCAAGTCCATCATTTTATCATCTACCTTTAGTTAAATTTTAGTTTCATTAGCTAAAGATGTCAACAGACGATAAAAGGGTGAAATATATTATTTAGCTACTACGAATATTGGGGATTTTGATAATACTCCGCACTTAGCTACACGCTTCGCTCTGGCTTAAATGCCTGTATATAGCGGTTTTTTGTTTATTTAAAATTCATACCTTTGGTAGTCAAACTTTTTAACTATTTACGTTACCATCCTCCCCAGGGAACAAGCATCACACTTGTGTGATTAATCACTTTTCTTCAATATATAGCTTCATAGCCTTATATGCATTTAGTGTCTTTGCATCAGCATCATTAAAATCATCGTTAAAAGGGCGAGTGCCTTTAATACAAGTGTATTTGTCTGTTTCGTAATCATATTTTTTATATATAGTGTTATACCATACATCATAAATTAATCCACATGCTGTCTCTGCCTGTGTTGCCCCTATGACAACAATATCACCTGATTCATCCACACACGAGCATAGTATTTAGAAAACGCCCTACTTCCCTATTTATATGGTTTTTTTCCATATTTATATAGATAATTTACATTTACAACGTTTTTTTCATATGTTATAATTAGTACGATTTTAAAGAAAATAGGTGGTAAATTTGGGTATAGGTATGCTTTTGATTTTAGCGGGGCAGACAGTGCATCTTGTTGAGGGTATGATAACAAGAAGATGCTCTGTAAAGCACGGAAACGGCGGATTATTATTTAATGCATTTGTATCATTCTTCTCAATGATGTTTTTCATTGCTACAGATAAGGGCGGATTTAATTTCCCAGCAGAGCTTTGGTTTTACGGGCTATTAAGCGGTCTTTGCTATGCAGGTGGATTTTACTATATGTTCCTTGCACTTCAAAATGGTTCTTTTGCTATGACAAGGCTTCTTTCATCTTTCGGTCTTATTATCCCTATTTTCTACGGACTTATATTTTTAAAAGAAGATTCAGGTCCACTTACCTTTGTAGGAATTACACTCATCCTTGCTTCAATTTTTCTTACAAACTACTCAAAACTTTCTAAAGGAGATAGACAGATAGCTTCTAAAAAATGGCTTATTTACACGCTTATTTCTGTTATTTGCAATGCCGCAATCAGTATACTTTCAAGAATGCAACAATTAAGATTTGATAAAAAATGCGATAATGAATTTCTTATTATATCACTTGGTATATCGTTTGCATTCTTATTTATAATGGGAATTATAAAGGACCATCACAGATTTAAAGACATATTCAAAACAAGCATTTTATATAGTGTTGGTGCGGGTGCCACTAACGGACTAGGTAACCTTATCAGAATGTTTACATACCTTTACATCTCAATGTCAGTTATGGCGCCGATGTCATCAGGTATTTCAATTATTCTGGGATTTGTTGCATCAGCCTTCTTCTATAAAGAGAAATTCACAATAATGCAGCTTGTCGGCGCAGTAATTGGTATATTTGCTGTAGTAATACTAAGATTATAAAATAAAAAACTAGTCTTATGATGGTGAACTGCACCACTTTGTGCAGCTGCCTAAAGACTCGTTTTTTTTAATGCCCTTAAAGCGTTTAATACTGCAATAACCATAACTCCAACATCGGCAAAAATTGCAAACCACATATTTGCTATACCTAATGCACCAAGAAGAAGGCATATTACTTTTACACCGATTGAAAAAACAATATTTTGCTTTACGATTCTAATACTCCTTTTAGAAGCTTTTATCGCCTGTAAAACCTTAATGGGCGCATCATCCATCAGCACAACATCAGCTGCTTCAATAGCTGCATCACTGCCCATTGCGCCCATCGCAATGCCAACATCGGCACGCGATAGTACGGGCGCATCATTTATTCCGTCACCTACAAATAGCGTTGTGCCACTTTCTATATGCTTTTCAATTTCCGCCACTTTATCTATCGGCAAAAGTTCACTTTTGTATTCATCTAAGCCAAGTGTTTTTGATACATCCATTGCGGTGCTTTTTGTATCCCCCGTAAGCATAACCGTCTTAATACCCCAGTTTTTAAGCGTTGCAACTGCTTTTTTTGAGGTGCTTTTTAAGAAATCCGAAACAACGATATAACCGACATACTCACCGTCTATGGAAGTATACAGCACTGTACCTATGCTTTCACATGGCTGATAGCTTATGTTAAGCCTTTTCATCAGCCTATCGTTTCCTACTGCAATTCTTTTTTGGTCAACAGTTGCTTGTATTCCTTCACCGCTTATTTCTTTAATATCGGATACCCTTGTTCTATCAACTTCCTTTTGATACGCTTTCTTAAGGCTTTCACTTATTGGGTGACCTGATGCACTTTCCGCAT
>CAZYYT010000168.1:0-4081 GCA_964651775.1 uncultured Oscillospiraceae bacterium
CAATTCCGTGAACAGCCAATCTTTTTGCAACTGCATCTGCCTGAAGTTCCCCAAGCTCAGTAAGACTATCGGGGTCATATATCGGGTCCCCGTGTCTAATAATATATAGTAGCACTTTTTACACCCTCTCAATTCTTTTAAGTGTTTTTATGATTGGAACAGTAAGTGTTGTCGCGCACAAGTTTCCTATCCCGTGAACAAAATCCCAAGGAAGCCCTGCCACAATCCACGCAAGCATCCCCTCAAAGCTTAGCCCAAACGCAAGTGCCTGAAAGGGTGCATAAAGCGTTCCGTACAAAAGGCCGTGCATCATTCCCACTGTCATATAAATGGGAATATTTATTTTATCGGGCAAATTTTGGGGAAGAAGCATCGCCATACCCCACAAAATTGGCCACAGATAAATATATGGCACCCACCACAATCCAAATCCATAAAAAATGCCTGTTAATAGCACAAATATATATATCGGGAAAAGTGCCTTTGCCCTATATACAACCGTAAATGCTATCGTAAACATCGCAAGAAGGTGAATGTTTGGAAGAAATTCCGTAATCATTTTAGATGCAAACATAATAGCACCCAAAATTGAAAACAAAACCATCTCTCTTATGCTTAGCTTCATTATTTTTCCACCTTTAAAGTGTATTTAGTGTTTTCTTTGATTTTGGTTTCATCTACACCCTTGGCAGCATATTCATCATCTACATAAAACGCCCAGTAGGTTCCTGTTTTATCATAATCAGCCACAACACCATTTACACTTTTTATGTAAAGTCCGTAAGAGCTATCATCGCCCTCTATAAGGCCTTCCTTTAAAAGAGCACTGCCTACAGTTTTTTCTGTTGTCGAAATATCAAAGGTTTCTTCCTTGCCATCCTCGTATACGACGTATAGGGTAAAGGTTGTTTCCTTTACAGCGTCATTAATATCCTTCTTCTCACCCTTACAGCCACATAAAAGAAGAGTAATTGCAAGTATACATACTAAAACTAAAGCTATTTTCCTTTTCATGATTATCCCCTTATCCAAAGTTTTTTCCATATTTTTTGAACCAAGCTACTGTTTGCTCTGTCATCCATTTATCGATATCAGCCCTTACCGTGGCTTCTATAATATTACAGATTTCATATGCAGGCACGCACAAGAGAAGTGCATCTCCACAGTTTGTTCTTTTAATAATTCCATATTCATCAAATACGCTTTCCATTTCAAGCATATCAGTATATGGCCATATTCCATCGTGAGCCTCAGGAAGAAGAGAGTATCGTATTTGTGCCTTACATTCATCATAAAGCTCTTTATCTACATTATCAAGCACATCATTTACAAGGTAATACTCCACCATATGCTTAATTGTGTTTGAGCTGAGGTCAGCACCTAAAAACACTATTTTTGCGTGCATATCGTAAAGCTTTTGCCAAGGAGAGGATTCACTAAACGCCCACTCTGAATATGTTCCATACCTTGGGCCATACCCCTTGTGATTACCAACAATATCCTTTGCATATTTTCCCTTTGCACAGGCAGAGTGCGTTTCCTGGTCACTTCTTAAGGTGCCCTCCATTTTTCTGAAGGTCTCCGTAATAAGTCCAACATCACTTGGTCTATCAAGGCTCCAATCCTCCAAAGCATGTGGAAAGTTTTTTTGGCTTAGTGCAGGCATTACAAGTGTGCCATCTTTTGTAATCACGTTTTCAAGAGCTTCGATAACCGCCTCTGCCCCACCTTCTACAGTTCCAAAGCTTTTTAATGAGGAATGCACCAAAACAATATCTCCACTTTTTATACCAAGCTTTTTAATTGCTTTTTCAATATCTTTTGTTGTAACAACACTCATTTTTATAGCTCACTTTCGTGAAGTATAACACCCGCTTTTTGTAATTCTTTCTGTAGCTTTTTAATATCTAAAGTTGAAAAATCACCTGTAAGTGCCGCGGCAGTGCCTGCCGCTTGCCCTGTTACTGCACAGCATGGGATTACCCTTAAGACATCCCAAAGTGTTTCATTTGTTGAAACGCTTCTTCCTGCAGTAATAAGGTTTTTTACGCTGTTGTTATAAAGTGTTCTAAACGGGACTTCATAGATAGGGCCCCTCTCTTTCCAGTTAGAAACCATACCGATTGAATCTGCAAATTCTGTATGCTCCTCAATATGTGAAAGTGTATATTCACCCACCAATTTTCTAGTCATTCTTATTTGTGGAATTGTTGCAATTGTAACGGGCCAGTAGGAGCTGTCTTTTTCTTTTTCCTTTTCAAATTTGTCTAAAACTGCTTGATGGGAAAGAACTGTAAATTCAGAACGCTCCTCCTCAGAAAGGCCTTCAAATCTTTTTTTATCATTATCTTTAGCAATGGCACGTGTCTTCTTTTCTTCTTCTGGAATATCCGCATAGCCCAGCATATTCAGTTCATAGCCTTTCTTACCGGTGCTGTAGAACCAATTTGCAAGCACATTGCCCTGCTTAAAGGTTTTTGTTGGTGCATTTGAAAGCTTTGCTACATCACAGTCACCCGTTGCATCAACAACTGATTGAATTTTATAGGCACATCTTCCCGACTTATTTTCTGTGATAACATAATGAATCTTATCTCCATCCATGCTCACCGAGGAAACAAACGTGCCATACATAATCTTAACACCATTTTCAATTAAAAGCTTTTCAGCAAGAATTGCAAAAATCTGAGGATTATACTGCACCTCAAACCTTTTGTCATTCTTTCCTCTGGGAAGTCCTTCTTTAAACCAGTTATCAGGATACCTATCCTCTGCCCCATATTTTATGGAAAGACGTAAAAGCTCCTCAGCAATACCAAAAGAGACTTGCTTTCCAAACCCATCACAAAGAGGTAGATATATGGTAACCAAGCCTGCTGTTGCTAACCCACCAAGCATATACTGTTTTTCAAACAGAATTGTCTTTTTACCTTGCCTTGCAGATGCCAGAGCCGCAGAAATACCTGCAATCCCACCACCACAAACCGAAACATCATATTCATTTGTTATCGGCAATTTTAAACTTTGCTCAAACATAAAAATTCCCCCTTTTGGTAACTTTATCTATTATATATCAAATAACAACAATTTTCAATTATTTTATTGTAAAAACATATCATTAGTGATAAAATAGATTTATATCAATTTAGGAGGTTATAGAATTGAGTTGCAATCATAATTGTTCTACCTGTGGTGAATCCTGCTCTGAGCGCACGCAAGAAAGTCTAATTGAAAATCCGCACGACTTATCACAGATTAAAAAGGTTATCGGTGTAGTCAGTGGTAAGGGTGGCGTTGGAAAATCACTTATAACATCACTGCTTGCTGTTACAATGCAGCGCAGGGGCTACCACACAGCTATTCTTGATGCTGATATAACAGGACCTTCAATTCCGCAAGCATTTGGAATACACGATAAGGCAATAGGCAGTGAAGAAGGACTTTACCCCGTAAAAACAAAACTTGGCACAGATATTATGTCTGTTAATCTTCTTTTACCCGACGAAACAGACCCCGTTGTTTGGCGTGGTCCGGTGATTGCAGGCACAGTAAAGCAGTTTTGGACAGACGTTATCTGGAGCGATGTTGACTATATGTTTGTTGATATGCCCCCGGGAACGGGTGATGTGCCGCTTACAGTTTTCCAATCACTTCCCATTGATGGAATTGTTGTTGTAACATCCCCGCAGGAGCTTGTTTCTTTGATTGTTGGCAAGGCAGTTAAAATGGCAAAGATGCTTAATATACCTATTTTAGGTATTGTGGAAAATATGTCTTACTTTGAATGCCCCGATTGCAAGGGCAAGCACTCCATCTTTGGAGAAAGTAACATTGACAAGCTTGCAAAGGATTTTTCAATAGACACTGTTTCAAAGCTTCCTATTAACCCAAAGCTTGCGGCAGCGTGTGATAAAGGTATGATTGAGCTTTTTGATGGTGATTGGCTCCTTAACATGGCAGACAAAATTGAAAGTATATAATAAAAAAGTGTGTATCTTAAAATACACACTTTTTAAATTTAATAAGCCATTTTTTATACGTTTCGTAATCAAAAGGCACTTGTCCGCAAAGATAATGGTTG
>CAZYYT010000168.1:4091-4448 GCA_964651775.1 uncultured Oscillospiraceae bacterium
AAAAAGTGTTCGGTTGATTGAATTCCCAGCAAATAATAGGTTTTTCCTTCAACACACCACTTGATAACAAGAAAACGCTTTTCTGAAAACATAAGCGGTATTTTTGCAAGTACTTCGTTTGAGTTCTCGTATGAAACAAATTCACCCTCTGCAAAAATTTCGGTTGTATCAATATCGTACACCTTATACGTGCCTTCGTACTTTTGAAGCGTATCATTTACAACATGGAGACTGTAGTTCCAATCCTCAAGTTCATCAATCATAATTGCAAGTGGATTTTGTGAACGCTTGATATAATCATAGGCAAGCTTTTTATCATAGAAAAATTCAACAGTGCTAGCACAATCAATAAAGGCT
>CAZYYT010000169.1:0-1894 GCA_964651775.1 uncultured Oscillospiraceae bacterium
AGCTTGTCCATGCGTCTCACTCCGTTATTCTTGATACCTTGATTTTACCCGATATTGGGAAAAAAGCAAGAGGGAAAAGGGGAAGCGCAAGCGGAGGCTCCGGCAGCCTTTCGCGGGAGAGCGGGCCCTTTGCCTTGTTGGGCGTACATACCCTCATCCCGCCCCGCATGTGAGCGGGTACGGCGGCGGGCTTAGGTCAGCCCGCACTACGGAACCGTCGATTTGAAGGCCGATCGATGAAGGTGTGAAGGCTCAGAGCGAGACCGGCTCGCCGGCGGCGCTGATATAGCCCTCACGCTCAGCACGCAATGCTTCGGCATCCAGTTTGCCGCTGAGCATTACGGGGAAGCGGTCTCGGAGCTTATAGGCTCTCGGAACGGCATACTCAGCCAGGCTCTCCCTGCAACAACGGTCAATGTCCGCAAGCGTGGATATGCGCTCCGCGGCTCTACTTTTCAGAATGATGTGAGCTGCGAGCTGCATCTGCCCGGAGCTATCGACGGCTACGGCCTTACATTGCTCTACAGCTTCGCAGCGCAAGATAGCGGCCTCCACGTCGAACATATAAACACGTTTACCTTCTGCTGTACGGTGACAGTCATAAGCCCGACCGAGGACGAATACGAAGCCGTCCTCATCCACATAGCCGTAGTCTCCCGTACAGCCCCACTGATATCCATTGCTGTCACGCCGAAAGAAGTCAGCAGTCGCCTCCGGATTTTTATAGTAGCCGCGCATACGACACGGAGACAGGACCCGTAGTTCCCCGCGCTGACTGCAGCGAAGCTCCAACCCTGTCTCTGGATCAAATGCCGAGACTGAGACCAGCGGTAGAGGCAGACCTACAGCGCCAAGCCTGTTTCGGCCAAGCCCGGATGAGGCTGCGACCGTCGCGCCCAACTCGCACATTCCCCACCCCTTTTGCAGGCATTCGGAATAACCGTGCTCCGTAAGATAGCGGTTAATCTTCTCCTCACTTTCCGGCTTCAACTGCTCACCGCCAGTCATGGGACAGGCGAAAAACGAAAGGTCAATTTTGGGATTCAAGTTATCCAGAGCGTAGAGCCATTGGCTTGTCAAGCCGAACGCATAGCTGGGATGATAATCTTCAATGTCTTTTGTAAAAGTCTCATTACTGAAAGCAGGCTCAAGTATGCAGCATACTCCTAAGCACATCGGCATAAGCAGAGATATACTTATGCCTGTAGAAAACCAGATAGGGACAATATGTAAGATACTGTTTTGCCTAACTATCTCCGGGAATGCCTTTTCGTACTGCGTTATTGTCGCGTTTATCCCATCATTCGTCAGTACGATGCCCTTAGACGCGCCGGTGGTGCCGGAGGAATAGACCATGACCACCGGGCGGTCTTTCTCGTATGGCGCTTCGGTCGCCGTAGGGGAGGGGCTCTGCCCCTCCCGCGAGCAAGTCAAGACCGGCGGGAGGGGCAGTGCCCCTCCCCTACGATTACCGGCTTTGATAAACTCCCGCCATGTACAATACTTCTCCTTCTTCATGGCAGCTTTCAGCTTGGCGTCGTGCTTTTCCTTCAGCGCCGCCAGCACCCGGACAACAATGGGCAGCGAGCCGGTGGCCGGGATGACGATGACGCGCTTTATGCAGGTCTTGTCTATAGCCACGGCTATGTACGGATACATCTTGTCCAGAACGAAAAGCAGCTCCGCCTCGGTGTCGTTGATGCGGTCTGTCATCTGCTCCGCAGTGAACATGGGGTTGAGGAAGTTCGCGACAGCGCCTATCTTGCTGCAGGCCAGCACAAGATACACCGCCTCCGGCACGCCGGCTGTGCACAGCGTCACCCGGTCGCCAAGCTTTACTCCGGCGGCCTTCAGCGCCTTGGCGCAGTTCTCTACCTCTCCGAACAGCTTGCTG
>CAZYYT010000169.1:1904-4412 GCA_964651775.1 uncultured Oscillospiraceae bacterium
CGCAAGATGCTCCCTATTGTGATCAAAAATATTTCGATATACCGTACATTCCGGCAGCGAAGCGTTGACGGCCTCCTCGCTGTAATACTTGAGCCAGGGCTTATCTATGCTGGGGTAGCCTGTCCGTTCTCTCACTATTTCTTCCTCCTAAACACTATCAGTTTCATCGACAGTATTATACCCAGTCTCTCGGGTATATTCAAGTCCCAATACTGACGATAGGATAGGCTAAAGAGGGTGATTCTGATTATTAGCTACGAGCCTCTATGGGAGACGATGAAACTGCGGGGAGTGTCGACTTACGCTTTGATAAAGGACTACTCCTTCAGCAAGGGAACGCTTGATTCGCTCAAGCAAGGACGGAACATTACGACCACGACGCTCAACGACCTGTGCAATATACTGCACTGCGATGTACAGGATGTTCTTAGGCATACTCAGGACGAAAAGGACGGCTGACGACGCCCCAACGGGCATTGTCAGCCGTCTTGATATTTGGCCTACTTGAACGCGGCCAGCAGCATGGAGCAGATGGAGGCGGCCAGCAGCGTAATCGGCAGGCCCCAAAAGGCCCTGGGTACGCCGCTGTTTTGTACCTTTCTGAGCAGCGCCGTGAATACAGCCAGACCCAGCGCGAAGCCCAGGCCGGCTCCCAGCGCGGCGGCCAGCGCCTCGGGGTAGCTCAGGCCGGCTCCGGCATTGGTGACGCACAGGCCCAGCACCGCGCTGTTGAGGGCGATGACCGGGAAGTATATCCCCAATGTCTTTCCGGACGTTTTTTTCGCGATCGCGTCGGCGCAGTACACCAGCGCCAGAATTATCAGGGTATAGACCAGTATCTGCAAATATCCCAGTGACAGAGCGTCCAGCACGAAGGTCTGCACCGGCCAGGCAACGGCGGCGCAGAGCAGCATAACAGCCGCTACCGCCAGCCCCATACGGCCGGCCTTTTCCTCCCGGCGCGCCCAGCCCAGAAAGGGCGTGACCCCCAGCAGCTTTTCGAGCGCGTAGTTGTTGGCGAGTATGCCGCCCAGAATTATAGCCAGAAGCGTTTTAACACTCATGTCTCATCCTCCTCCGCTCCGGCCGCGAGACCGGCAAAGCCTCCCGGCTCGTCTCCCCGCTCCGGGCGCAGGGCCTGAAGCGCCGCCAGCAGCAGAGCCAGCATCAGCAGGCCGCCCGCGGGCTGAGCCAGCACGGACACCGTGCGCCCCTCCATGAACGGCAAATCCATACCGGCGAGACTGCCGCTGCCCAGCACCTCGCGGAAAACGGCAAGCACGGCCAGCCCCAGCAGGAACACCAGCCCCGAGGCGGCGCTGTACGCCAGCGCCCCGCCGAAGCCGCGCTCCGGCGCAGCCTCGGCGCGGCTGAATATGAGCAGATCCGCGGCGGCCACAGCCATATACACTCCCAGCATATTGAAGACACTCGGGAGAAAGGCGTTCATCAGCATGGACACGGCGGAGGCCAGCGCGGCAGTGATAAGGATATACGCGGGTATACGGGCGCGCCTGGGGATAAGCCCATTCACAGCGCAGATGACCAGAGCCGAGAGCAGCATTATCATCAGCACCGCCGTGCCCATACCGAGAGCGGACAGTACGCTGCCCGTGGCGGCCAGCGCCGGCGTAGCGCCGAGAAACAGCAGAGTGACGGGGTCTGTCTTTTTCATTGGGCTTCTCCTCCCTTCGCCGCCAGCGCGTCAAAGGCGGCGAACACATCTCTGGCGGCAGTGTCCGCGGCGTCGGAGCTGTAGGTCGCGCCGCTGATAAGAGCCTTGCCGCCGTCCCAGCTCTCCGGGGTCTCGCCGGCGAAGCCCGCCTTGTAGCTGGGCTCGTCCAGCTCGTAATCGCTGAAGTACTCGGGTATCAGTATCAGCTCGTCCGCTGTCATGGCGGTCACCGCCCCGCTATCGTCCAGCACAAAATAGAAGGCCATGGGCAGGTTGCTGTAGCCGTAGGGCCTGGCCGCGAAGCCGTAATAGCTGACGCCGCCGTCGGTAATGGCGTATGCCCCGGTGACGCTGCTGAACACTCCCTCAAGAGGCAGCGCGCTTATTTCGGCTGTCTCGGGCATCAGGGAGCCGAGCTTTTTCATATCCTTGTCGGCCAGCGGCTCAAGGCCGGAGACAGCCATCTCCGCCTCGGCCAGAACCGCGGCGTCCACGCTGTCCGTCACATCCCGGGCCTCGGTGTCGTAGACGGCGCAGCCGCCGGAGAGACTGCACAGAGCCAGATAGCTGCTCTCGCCGTCCTTGAGGATGAGGGCGCAGCCGCCGCCGTTGAGGGCCTTGAGTATCTTTGTGATATACTGATACTGCCCGGCGGAGACAGCCTGCTCCTCGTACTGGGCGACGCCGGCGGAGTTGGCCATACCCGGATATACGGAAACCACCAGCTCCGTGAGCAGCTGCTCGTCGGTCTTGACGCCCGCGCCTGTCAGCGAGTTGCCTATGAGGGCCGTGAAGCCGTCGCTCACGGCGTTTTTGAAGGCGGAGGAGGAATA
>CAZYYT010000170.1:0-4359 GCA_964651775.1 uncultured Oscillospiraceae bacterium
TAAAGCTTGTACTCAATATATTATTTATTGTTTTGTTTGACACCTCAGTTGAAGGCGTGGCAATTGCAACGATTGTTGCAAATCTTATTGCAGGCGGCCTATCATTTCGTGCAGTGCTTAAAAGTGAAGGTGTGGTAAGACTTTATTTTAGGCACTTAAAACTCTATGGTTCGGAACTTAAAAAAATTCTATTTATCGGCGTTCCAATGGGACTTCAAAGTGTATTGTATTCCCTTGCAAATGTTGTTATAACAGCAACTGTAAACAGTTATGGGGCAGATGCAACCACAGGCATTTCAATTGCCAATCAATTTGATAACATACTGTATCAGATATCATGTGCTACTTCGTATGCAGTAATGCCATACGTGGCGCAAAATGTAGGTGCAGGGAATATAAAAAGAGTAAAAGAAATTGTGTTAAAAGCGGTGCTTATTACAACCGTTATTGGTGCTAGTTTTGGAATCTTATCGGCTATTTTTTCGGAACAATTGTCGTCTTTGATGACTTCTTCTAAAAATGTGATAATGTTTTCGAAACAAAAAATGGTCATTGTTTCAAGTACATATTTTATCGGCGGAATAAAAGAGGTTATGTGTTCAACCATGTGTGGTTTAAATAGGCCCGTTATACCAACAGTGTCTACCCTTTTATTTATGTGTGCACTTCGTTTTTTGTGGGTATATATTATATTCCCGCTTTATCCCAATTTCACATTCTTATACTCAGTTTGGCCGATAGGATGGTTTTTTTGCACCATAACAATGCTTATATTCTTTTTCCCGACTATATCAACTCTAAAAAAGCAAACAGACAATTATGAATTTTAAGTATGTAAAAAACTTTATGGATAGGCTTACAGAGGACGTTATCCCAGGTAATACTATCCGTATTTATAAAGATAATGAGCTTGTATTTCGATACAGCAGCGGCTACAGTGATTTGGAAAACAAAATCCCTATGACAGGGGATGAGCTTTTTAACCTTTGGTCTTGCTCAAAACCTATAACCGTTGTGGCTGCACTTCAGCTTTTTGAACAGGGCTACTTTTTGATGGGCGACCCTCTTTATGATTACATACCTGAGTTTAAGGAAATGTACATAAAAGGTGAGGATGGAAGTATAAAAAAGGCAACAAAGCCTATTACGATTGGCAGTCTTTTTAATATGTCCGCAGGCTTAACATACGACACACAAAGAGAATCGCTTGAAGAGGTTAGAAAAAGCACAAATGGAAAAATGAACACACTTGATGTTATAAAGGCACTTTCGAAGGATCCTATTTCATTTGAGCCCGGAACAAAGTGGCAGTATAGCCTGTGCCATGATGTTTTGGCTGGTCTTGTTGAAGCTATTTCAGGGAAAAAGTTCAGGGATTATGTAAAAGAAAATATCTTTACACCCCTCGGTATGGATGACTCACACTATCACCTTACGCCGGAGCTTGAGAAGAGAATGGCGCAACAGTATGAGTTAAAAAATGAAAACAGTGGGGACCTTGTTAATGCGCAGATGTCAAAGACCAGTAAAAATGGAGTAGTAATAAACGCAGGTAAGAAAAACTCATTAGTATTTGGTGAAGAATATGACAGCGGCGGCGCAGGAATTATTACAACAATGTCAGACTACGTTAAATTTGCAAACTGTATGGCGCATCTTGGGAAAACCCCCGACGGTGAAAGAATTTTAAGCTCAAGAACAGTTGAACTTTTAAGGCTTAACCACATTCCCAAGGCTGATTTAGGAACCTGGGGAGATGGACAACTTTCAGGCTACGGATATGGGCTTGGCGTTAGGACAATGGTTGATAAAGCGCGTGGTGGTTCACTTGGTCCAATTGGTGAATTTGGTTGGGGCGGGGCGGCAGGTGCATCTATATACATAGACCCTGAAAATAAGCTTGCAGCCGTGTATTCACACCATATGCTAAATCCCTTGGAAGGCTATTATCAGCCAAGACTACGTAATGTTATATATGCCTCACTTGACTAAAGGAGAAAAAAGTGAAGTTTAGTTTAAAATATGATGACATGCAATATGGCAATATAATGATAAAGAAACACAAAGCGGTATTGTTATGGCATTTCGCAGGTGTAAATCCCCCTTTAATGCTGTTAGGACAGACCTAAAGGGTATGGATGAAAAAAAGCAGCGTAATATTTGAATATAAGAAAAAATAAAAAAGGGCTACTGCCCACATGAACATGGCAGTAGTTCTTCTTTAATCTTCTACTAAAATCTTTGAAAATAGCTTTCTGTATTTAAGCGGAGTGTAATTAACCCGTGATTTAAATAGCCTTATAAAGTAGTTGTAATCACCGATTCCTACACTTCCTGATAATTCGGGGATTGAAAGTGCACTTGTAGTAAGGAGGCGCTTTGCCTCATCAATTCTTCTGGATATAATATAGTTTTTAATTGTGGTATTAAAGCACTTGTGTGATGTTTCATAAAGTGTATTTTTGGATATTTTAAGGTGGCTACAAAGTCCTGCAACGGTTAAAATCTGTGCAAGGTTTTTCGTAATGTAGTCGTCTATTTCAAGCGCCAGCTCATTTTTTTCTATTTTAATCATCTGGCTCATATAAATATATGATGTGCACATCTTTAAAAAGTGTGCGGCGGCATCAATCTGTCTGTGTGTTAAAACGAAAAGTGAGTTGTAATCCTTTTCAATTTCTTTTTCATCTATATCATATTTTTTGCACAGCTTTTTTACATTTTCAAGGCTTGAATATTCCTCTTCAGCATCACGGATTTGTCCAAACATAATGTAGGCGATAATTTCGCCTTTGTTGCTTACGGGCACGACAGTGTCAACAAGACCTGCGTGGCAGGTGTACGAAAAGTGCTTTTTTGTGTTTGTTGCTCTTAGGCATGCTAAAACGTCAGAGCTATGACACATTTTATTGCCTTTTCTGCAACCTTTTATTTTACCGCATAAAAGCGGAATAGGGGTAGGATACACAAGAATTTGATTGAAATCCGAGTCCCATATACTGATTGTTGCCTTTGTCAGTGCATTAAAATCCTTTAAAAGTGATAAAAGCTTTGCTTTATCAAAAGTACATTTCATAACATCACCCCCACTATTATTGTTATATCAAAAAATAAGTATGATGTCAATGAGTGAGGGAAGAAAATGCTATTTTTGAAGAAAAAAAGCACTATATTTATAAAGTAATTTAGTGTATTATTATATTATAATTAAGGAAAGGATGATGAAAATGGAAAAAAATAAAGTTACATTCGCACTATTTTTTGCTAACAGAGGGTTTTTCCCCGGTGAATTAGTAGCATCTGCAAGAGCAGATATGATTGAGGCACTCACAAAAAATGGTTTTGATTACATCATTATGGATGAGAGCTTAACAAGATATGGTGCTATTGAAACACTTGGAGAAGGAAAAATTTACAACAAGTTCCTTAAAGAAAACGAAGGGAAGTACGATGGAATTATCCTTTGCCTTCCTAATTTCGGTGACGAAAATGGTGCACAAGCAGCACTTAAGGATATTAAGGTTCCTGTGCTTGTGCAGGCATATCCTGATGAATTCGGCAAGATGGATTTTTCTCAGAGGCGTGACTCTCTTTGCGGTAAAATTGCGATGTGCAATGTTTTAAGACAATGCAAAATCAAATACACATTAACTAAGAAGGGCAACGTTCATCCTCTTACAGATGAATTTTCGGAGGATTTAAGAAACTTCGGTGCAGTTTGCCGCGTTGTTAAAAACCTTCATTCGTTTAATCTTGGTGCAATCGGTGCAAGAACAACTGCATTTAAGACAGTTCGTATTGATGAGATTGCTTTCCAGAATATGAATATCAGCGTTGAAACTATTGACCTTTCATATGTATTTGCACTGATGGATAATGTTGACAAAGATAAGCTTGAAGATAGAAAGGCTTATTTTAAGAAAAAGACAGACTTTGGTACATATCCGGAAGAAAAGGTTGAAAACATCTCTCGTCTCAGTCTTGCAATTGATGAGCTTATTGAAAAGCTTGATCTAAAGGCAATCGCAGTAAGATGCTGGGATGAATTTGTTACAAAGTATCACATTGCACCTTGCCTTGTACTGGCAGACCTTAATGAGCGTGGAATCCCCGCGGCATGTGAGCTTGATGTTAACAATGCAGTTATGATGTACGCTATGCAAAGTGCAGGACAGCACCCTGTTATGCTACTTGACCTTAACAATAACTATGGTGATGATGATACAAAGTCTATAGTGTTTCACTGTTCTGCAATTCCGGACTCATTCTTTGAGGGGCCAACAAGCATTTCGGAGCATCTTATGTTCAGAAAATCTTATGGTGAAGGCACAGGCGTTGGTATCGTAAACGGAAAAATAA
>CAZYYT010000171.1:0-4355 GCA_964651775.1 uncultured Oscillospiraceae bacterium
GCAGATGAAATATATCTCGAGCCACTCACAAAAGAAACAATAAAGCGTATTATAGAGCTTGAAAAGCCCGACAGTCTACTTGCATCTTTAGGTGGGCAAACTGCGCTTACAATTGCAATGCAGCTTAATAAGGAAGGCTTTCTTGAAAAAGAGAATGTAAGACTTATCGGTACAAATGCCGATGCAATTGATCGTGCCGAGGACCGCGAGCTTTTTAAAGAAACAATGATTAAGCTTAATCAGCCTGTTATTCCATCTGATATTGCCAATACAGTTAAGGATTGTCTTTGTGTTGCAAAAAAAATCGGCTACCCTATAATTGTGCGCCCTGCATTTACACTTGGTGGTGCAGGCGGCGGTGTTGCATATGATGAGAATGAGCTTTCCAAGATAGCTAAAAATGGGCTTGACCTTTCCCCCATCACGCAGGTGCTTGTTGAGAAATACATCTATGGATGGAAGGAAATTGAGTTTGAGGTTATGCGAGACAGCACAAATAAGGCTATAACCATCTGCAGTATGGAAAACTTTGACCCCGTTGGCACACACACCGGTGACAGTATTGTTGCTGCGCCTGCACTTACGCTCTCTGATGAGGATTATAACAAACTTTGCACTTCTGCATTAGATATAATAAAGGAGCTTAAAATTGAAGGTGGATGCAACTGTCAGTTTGCGCTTAATCCTGATACAAGTGATTATGCAGTTATTGAGGTTAATCCACGTGTTTCACGCTCATCTGCACTTGCAAGTAAGGCAACCGGCTACCCCATCGCAAAGGTTACAACAAAAATTGCACTTGGCTACACGCTTGATGAAATTAAAAACGGTATTGATGGTAAAATCAGTGCAGCTAATGAGCCTGTGGTTGACTATATCGTTGTCAAGCTTCCAAAATGGCCGTTTGACAAGTTTGTATATGCAAATCGTAACCTTGGCACACAGATGAAGGCCACCGGTGAGGTTATGGCGATTGCAAAAACTTTTGAGGCGGCGCTTTTAAAGGCAGTTCGTGGTGCAGAATTAAAAACACAAACCCTTGACCACAAGGAAATTGTCGGCATAGAAGATATTGAAGCAAGGCTTCATAAAAATGACGATCTACGTCTTTTCACTGTCCATGAGGCTATTAAGCGTGGCATATCTTTAGATACTATTTATCGAGTTACTAAAATTGATAAATGGTTTTTAGGAAAAATTAAAAACATAGTAAATTATGAGAAGGAGATTAGTGAATCTTTCTCCGATGAACTTTACATTAAGGGTAAAAAAATGGGCTTTACCACTGAAGCAATCAAAAAGCTTAGCGGTAAAGATATTTTGCACCAAAGCTGTGTTTACAAAATGGTTGACACAACAGCAGGCACACAGCCTAACCAAACACCCTACTTTTATTCTACATATGATGGGGATTGTGAGGCGCGCGCATTTGCCACTAATAACAAAAAGATTATTGTGCTTGGTTCGGGTCCTATCCGCATCGGCCAAGGAATTGAGTTTGACTATTCTTCTGTTCACTGTGTGTGGGCACTTAAAAAGCTTGGGTATGAGGTTATTATCATAAATAACAACCCCGAAACAGTTTCAACAGACTTTGACACTGCCGACAGACTCTATTTTGAGCCGCTTACAAAAGAGGATGTAATGGATGTTATCGCGGTTGAAAAGCCAGTTGGTGTTGTGGTTGCCTTTGGTGGGCAAACCGCAATCAATCTTGCAAAGTTCCTTGATAAAAACGGAATTAAAATCCTTGGTACATCAGCTTCAAGTATTGATATGGCAGAGGATCGTGAGCAGTTTGACGCACTTTTGGAAAAGTTTGAAATAAAGCGCCCCAAGGGACTTACCGTTATGAATAAGGGAGAGGCGCTTTCTTCCGCACAAACGCTTGGCTACCCCGTGCTTCTTCGTCCTTCATATGTAATCGGTGGGCAAAACATGACCATTGCCCACACATGTGAAGATGTAGCGCGTTATATGGACATCATCCTCTCACAAAAAATTGAAAACCCCGTTTTAATTGATAAATATATGATGGGAAAAGAGCTTGAGGTTGATATTATAAGTGACGGAAAAGATGTTCTCATCCCCGGCATTATGGAGCATATTGAGCGTGCAGGTGTTCACAGTGGTGACTCTATCGCAGTGTTCCCCCCGTTTAATATTTCCGACAGTATGCTTGAAAAAATAGTGGATTGCTCGACCAAGCTTTCACTTTCGCTTGGCACTAAAGGGCTTATAAACATTCAGTATCTTATTTATTATAATGAGCTTTATGTTATTGAGGTTAACCCAAGGGCATCACGTACAGTACCCTATATAAGTAAGGTTACCGGCATTCCTATGGTTGATGTTGCAACACGCGTTATGCTTGGTGAATCACTTAAGGAAATTGGCTATGGCACAGGCCTTTTTAAAACACCACCCTACTTTGCAGTTAAAGTACCTGTATTTTCTTTTGAAAAGCTTTCAGGTATAAACTCAATTTTAGGGCCACAGATGAAGTCAACGGGTGAAGTGCTTGGCCTTGGTAAAACACTTAACGAAGCGCTCTTTAAAGGGCTTATTTCTGCGGGCTTTGACGTGGAAGGAAAATCGGGTATTTATATAAGTGTTGATTCAAAGGATAAATATGACCTTATTTCACTTGCAAAAAAGCTTTACGATGCAAAGCTTGATATTTACGCAGACGAAGCAAATGGTGAAATACTAAAATACCTAGAGCTTGATGCTCACATCGTCAAAAATGAGGATGTAATACCACTTATGGAGTCGGGAAAAATCGGCTACATAATCTACACAAACTCGGGCAAGCCATCTGAAACAGAAAGCTTTATAAAGCTTCATCAAAGGGCAATTCAGTTAAGCATTGCGTGTCTTACATCACTTGACACCGCAAATGCGCTCTCTGACATACTACTTTCGGGCTTTAACCAGTATAATACGGAGCTTGTGAATATATCAGACCTTCGTGAAGAAAAACGGTCTATCCCCTTTGTTAAGATGCAGGGTACAGGTGACGACTACATCTTTATAGATAATCGCGCACTTAATGTAAGCTGTCCGGAATCACTTTGTATAATGCTTACTGACAGGCACCTTGGCATCGGTGGTGACGGACTTGTTTTAATTGAAAACTCATCTGTTGCAGATGCAAAAATGCGCATATTTAATGCAGATGGAAGTGAAGGACAAATGGCAGGAAACTCCATCCGATGCGTTGGCAAATACCTTTACGACAATGGTTTTGTAAACAGTAAAAACATTACCGTTGAAACTGCAAGCGGTGTAAAAAGCCTAAGGCTTCACTTGTTTAATGACAAAGTACGAAGCGTAACCGTTAATATGGGCAAGGCAGAATTTAGCCCCAGTCTTATCCCCGTTAATATGGACAAATCCACTATCATTAACGAAAAGGTTAAAATTAATGATAAAGATTACAACATAACCTGCCTTTCAGTCGGAAACCCACACTGCGTTGTATTTTTAGGTAATGTTTATAATATCGATGTTGAAAAAATCGGTAAACAATTTGAAAACGCATCCATCTTCCCACAGCGAATAAATACTGAATTTGTTAAGATTATTGATAATCACACAATAAGAATGCGCGTTTGGGAGCGTGGAAACGGATGCACCCCCGCTTGTGGCACAGGTGCTTGTGCTTCGGTTGTCGCGGCAGTATTAAACAGATACTGTGAGAAAGACACCGACATTTCCGTACGCGTTGATGGCGGTGAGCTGATTGTAAAATACACAGACGAGGCAGTTTTCCTTACAGGTAACACCGAAAAAGTGTATGATGGTGCTTTCGAATATTAATTTATGCATTAATTTATGCATAATAATACATATTTTATAGATTTTTATAAATTTTATAAAAAATACTTGCATATTTATTCAGTATGTGTTATTATAAGTTCATGAAAAACAAAGGAGATATAAAAATGGATAAAAAAGATATTAAAAAAGTAGTTCTTGCTTATTCTGGCGGTCTTGATACATCAATTATCATTCCGTGGCTTAAGGAAAATTATAATAACTGTGAGGTAGTTGCAGTATCAGGCAACGTTGGCCAGAATGATGAGCTTGAGGGTCTTGAAGAAAAGGCACTTAAGACAGGTGCATCAAAGCTTTACATTGAAGACTTAACAGACGAATTTGTTAATGACGTTATCGTTCCATCAATCAAGGCAGGCGCAATCTATGAGGAATACCTTCTTGGTACTGCATTTGCACGCCCCATTATTGCAAAGCGTCTTGTTGAAATTGCACACCAGGAAAAGGCAGATGCAATCTGCCATGGTTGTACAGGTAAGGGTAATGATCAGGTTCGTTTTGAACTTGCAATAAAG
>CAZYYT010000172.1:0-4304 GCA_964651775.1 uncultured Oscillospiraceae bacterium
TTTATGGGTTAATAAAGATGAATAAAAAATAATCCCTATGAAGTGTCTTCATAGGGATTATTTTTTATTTAATTACTTTAGGTTTGTTATTTACTACAACCTTCCAACAGGGGGCAAAATAGTTATTTGTACCTACTTTTTTATTTGGTGAATAGACAACCTTTATCTCGTTTATGATTCCACCCTCAGGAAATTCTTTTGAAGCCTTAATAATCTTATCGCTAAATGAAATTCTTTCACGTGATATTGCCTTCATACTTTTTGGCCAAACACTTTCTACAAAGCAAATTTCACCATTTTCATCAAGCATAACTTTTAAGTACACATCTGATAACTTCGTTTTTTTATAATACTTATAAAAGATTTTTTTATCATCATCAAATTTGACAGATTTCATATTAAATCCAAGTTTATTTAACGTAGCTTTGTATTTTTGATCACTATACTTTTGAGCTTTCTTTGAAGTTTTGTAACAAAAATAATTATCCTTAATCTCAAGTGTTTCACCGTTGTGTTGTGCTATCAAAGTTTCTTCATCTGTTCGAAATGCAATTTGTTTTTTAAAGAATATGTCACAAAGCTCGCTTGGAAGATAGTATTTAACGTTTAAGTGGGGGAGTGTTGGCTTTGTTTTTGGGAAAATTTCTTCACTGCATTGTAAATTATTTTGTTTTAGAACATCAATTGAGGCTGTAATCAGTTTCTTTGGAATCTTCTTCTCTTGATACGTTGTCTTGACTAAAAATACAACTAAAAAAACGTTTATAAATAATAAGGAGAATATCATAATTGTTTTAATCTTATACCAATTCATCAAGTTTCCTCCTCTACCTCGGCAGTGTAGTGATATATCTTATTGCTACCTTCAGTTTTTGCAAGCCAACGCGCTTCAAGCGGTTTAGAGCTTCCGGTATCGAAATAACCAATATAAATATCATTTATAACAGCAGGATTATTCTGCGAGTTATCAACCGTTATAACAAAGTTATCAAGTGCAGTAAGAAAATCATCTGAAATACGTAAGTCAGATACAGGGTTGTATGAGCACATATACTGCCTATACGATATTAGCCTTCCGTTTACAACTGTAACCTCAATACTGCAAAGAAGCTTATCATGCTCATAATTGTCACCAATATCTACTTCGATCGGGCATCCATTATAATAATAATTAAATTTAAATGTATATGGCTTTAAGCTGTCAAAATCAGAAAGGTTACTTGTAACCAAGACATTAAATTGCTCACCAGAAACACAGCGCCAAGTTTTTTCTGCAAAATCAATTGCGGAGTTAAGCGTGTTATACGCATTACCGCTTTCATCAAGAATAATTCCCTTGCTTTCGTTTACAGAGGTGTATTCGAATATATTGTCAGGATAAATTTTTATAGAGCTGTAGTTTTCAATGAAGTTTTCTGTTCCGTTTTCACTTTTATAGTGATTTGCGGTAACAGGATTAAATGAAAAGTTTTTAAGAAGCTTTGTTATTGAACTATCGTTTATAAGTGAATACGGATTTAAAACAGCATTTTTAGGCTTTGAATCAGAGAATAATACAAGGGGAGAGAGTGATACGGGATTATTCTTATCCAAAAGAAGGCCCGTACTAAACGCAGGCTCGCACCTTTCTTTTGTGCTTGTTGTATATACCTTAAGATCCTCTGCAGGAAATTGGTATTTACTGCTTAAAATATAGGCATAAGAAATGTTTTTATCATCAGGGTCACGAATAAGAAGGCACACATCATTTTCATCCGAAGAAGGAAGAATAACAAATTCGTGAACGTTTTTTATTTCTTTAGGTGCATTTTTAGAATCAACACCCATTATTTTGCAAAACATGTCCATAGAAAACGAAATTGGATACTCCACATAAATACTCAGCGACTCAAGTCCTGCTTCCCATGTTTCATTATTTATTTCTTTTCTAGTAGTTATTTCCCCATTAAGAAAACCCTTTATTATAGAACGTGTACGCTGTTCTATAGGGAAAAAGCCTACATCTGTATTATAATAGACCGTCCATAAGGAGCCATCATTAATCAAAAATTTACGTGGCTGAGAAAGATTTTCCTTAGGAACACTATATTCCTCTTCAACTGGAAAAAAAAGATTTACTACAGGGATTGTCCTTATATAATTTTCTACATTTTGTCCAACAGATGCATAGTTATGTACAAACCATAATTCAGTTGTGACGAAAAGCATATTAATAATCAGCAAAACAATCACAGAGGTTTTGACTCTTTCTTTAATCATAAAAAATACTCCTGTTTTATATAAAAGGCTTCAGACAGTTGCCTGAAGCCTTTAAATTCATTTATTTAATCCAGCCATTATATAAAGATTGAATTTTGCTTGTGAAGCCACTTGCATTTGTTAAAATTTGATTATCAAGAACATTAATGTCAAAACAAACTATTTGATATGTACCATTTGCATTTTCAGCCCTTACGGCAAACTTATTGTGCCCCTCTGAAAGAGAAACCTGCTTATAAAAGACACCGGCGCTTCCAATCTTAGTTTGAGATATATCACCTGATTGAGCTTTTATAGCATTATATGTAGATCCGTTAAACTTGTAATAAGCAACCAAAATACCGTTTTTACCAGTTCCTGTTATGCCATATGTTTTCCTAAGCGTTGCAGAATTCTTTGTTTCTGGCTTCTTAACAACAATTAAATCAACTGAGTTGCCATTTTCTGCACCCGATAGGGTAGCAGGGTTAGCAGCAAATACCGAAGTTGAGAACATTATTACAAGCACAGCTGCAAAAATTGCACCTAGCTTTTTCATCATTAACACTCCAATCAAATTACTTTTTTCTATTTTACAATTACATTATACACTATTTATGTTACAAACGTGTTACAGCAGACTTAATGATTCATTACTTTTTATAAAGAGGAAGGGTTATTTTAACAATAGTGCCCTTTTGTCCAGGACTTTCAATTGAAATTGTACCACCGTGTCGTTCAATAATTTCCTTTGCAATTGCAAGGCCAAGCCCCGTGCCACCACTTTGTCTGCTTCTTGCTTTATCTACGCGATAAAATCTTTCAAAGATACGCGGCAAATCCTCCGCAGGGATACCAATTCCGTTGTCCTTTACAGTTATAAAAGCGTTAGTAAAATCACCTTTACACGTTACAGTGATCCTCCCTCCACCGGCTGTATACTTAATTGAATTCGATATAATATTTGTAAGGACCTGTTCGATTGCATCCTGCTCACCATAGCATTCCGGGTAATTCATATCTATATCAACTCTAAAGTGCTTACCACTGTCTTTTGCTGAAATGCTTAGCTTTTCAACTACTGAATTTATAAGCGCCTCTAAATCGAAATTTTCAGCTTTTGTAATTTTCTTTGAGCTATCAAGCTGAGAAAGCATAAGAAGGTCTTTAACAAGCCTGGCCATTCTATCAGCTTCTTTTTCGATAACCTCTATAAAGTGAAACGCCGGACTTGATTTATCAATTACTTCCATATCTTCAATTGTTTCAGCATAGCTTTTAATTGTTGTTATCGGAGTTCTAAGCTCGTGTGAAACATTTGCAACGAACTCACGTCGTGAATTATCAAGCATCTGTTGACGAGTGATATCCTGGAATACAACAACAACACCCGCTGCAAGAGAGCGCTCCGTATTAAATGGTGCGAAAAACGCCTTTAAGCTTTTGCCACCAAATTCAATGTCCCGCTCAATTGTATCCAAAGGATCAATATAAAGAATTCTATAAAGAGCAATATTCGCACCTAATGTTTTAAAAAGCTCATCAAAGCTTTGGTTTTCACAATCACCAAGAAGTTTTTTTCCTGCCTGATTAATGTGAATAAGGCTACCTGAATTATCAAAAGCCGCAACTGCATCAGTCATATGAAGAAGAATTGTTTCAATCTTATTCTTTTCAGTCTGTATTTCTTCCATATTATTGTTAATTCTTGCAGCCATATTATTAAATGCTATAGTAAGTCTGCCAATTTCATCACGCGACCGAACCTCAATCTTATGACCAAAATCGCCCTCAGCCATGCTTTCACTTCGATGCTGAAGTGTTGAAATAGGGGATATAATAGTTCTTGATAAGAAAAATCCCAATATTGCGCTGATAAGTAGGCCGAAAATAAGCCCCCAAAATATGTTGATAAACATATTTGTAATGATTTCATTTACTTCTTCTTTGGTTTTTGTATTATAAGCAAGGGTAATTCCACCAAAACCATTTCCTATAGGCGGCGGATTGTTATTGTCGATATCTTTTGCTAAAACATCGATATTATCAAATATATCTTCGGGAGT
>CAZYYT010000173.1:0-4298 GCA_964651775.1 uncultured Oscillospiraceae bacterium
TTCAGTAGTAGAAAATGCATATAAATTTGAAAAATTTATATTTGATGCATTTAATTTATTTGAAGATATTACATTATTAAGAGGAAAAAGAGAAGAAGATTTTGCACCAGTGAAAAATGCAAAAGGTACTGATACTCCTAAAACAGCTAAAAAATTATATGAAGATTATTGGGGAAACAAAATTTCTAAATAAACATTGAAATAACATATAAATATATGATATAGTATAAATTGATGAGAATTAAATTAAGGAGGAAATTATAAATGAGCAAAGGTAAAAGATATGATGGACAACAAAAATTAAATTTAAAAAAAGTTTTTGGTGTATTGGTTGCTTTAGCAGTTATAATAATGATTATTTTCTCAATAGCAAAAATACTAAACAACAGCAAAAATGTAACAAATCAAGTAAAATTAAATTATTTTACAGTATATTCTAACAATAAATTTGGAGTAATAGATAATAATGGAGATATAGTAATTGAACCAAATTATGATGAAATGATAGTAATACCAAATAAAGAACAAGAAATATTCCTTTGTTCTTATGATATAAATGATATGGATGGTACATATAAAACAAAAGCTATAAATGCAAAAAATGAACAAATATTTACAGAATATGAAAAGATAGAAGCATTAGATAATTTTGACTCTAAACAAAATATATGGTATGAAGACAATGTTTTAAGAGTATTCAAAAATGGTAAATATGGGTTAATAAATTTTAACGGAGAAATAGTATTACCTTGTGAATATACTGAAATAACAGCATTAAAGGGAGTTAAAAATAATATTTTAGTAAAAAAAGATGATAAAGTTGGGCTAGTAAATGAAAAAGGACAAGTTATAATACCAACAGAATACAAAGAAATATTAACAATGCAAGAAGGATATAAAAATGAATACATTATTGTAAATGGTGAAAATAAATATGGAGTAATAAGCACAAGCGGTAAAGTAATAATAGAAACAAAGTATGATTCAGTTAAATATCTTAAAACTACAACTTTATATGCAGTAAAAGAAAACAATATTTTAAAACTAATAAATTCTGATGGACAAGTGCTATTAGAATCAGGATATGAAGATATAATCCAAGCAAAAGGTGAAAATGTTGTTATATTAAAATCAGGTAAATATGGGGTAATTAATTTAACTGGAGCTGAAAAAATTCCTGCAGTATATGAAGAGCTAAAATCTTCTGGTTCTATATATTATATAGCAAAAAAAGACCGGTAAATATGGTGTTATAAATCTAGATAACGAAAATATTATGCCATTTGAATATACAAACATAACATATATAGAAAAAGGAGATTTCTACTCAGCAGATAAATCAGAAACCGAAACAATAATTTTAGATAATAATTTAGCACAAAAACTTACAGGTATTATATCTGAAGTAAATACAGATATAGGATATATTAAAGTATACACAAATAATGAATATAAATACTATAATTTTAAATTTGAAGAAAAACAAAACAAAGACATTTTAACATCAAATACAATATTTTTAAGTAAAAAAGATCGGTAAATATGGTTATACCGATAAAAATGGAAACATAGTTATTGATTATATATATGATGATGGAACAGAACAAAATAAACAAGGTTATGCAGCAGTTAAAAAAGATGGAGTTTGGGGTAGCATAAATAAAATAGGAAGCGAAAGCTTAAAACCAGCAATTGATTTAGACAATAGTATATATTTAGACTTTATAGGCAAGTGGCATCTAGCAGATAATGGCCTATACTACACGGAATAACAAATGCAGGCCAAAGGCCTGCATATTATTTAAGTGAGAGAGGAAAATTAAATGGAACTAAAGACAAAATATCAATACACATATTTTATAAAACCTTTTTTAATAAAAGAAGATAAATATGATAAATATTTATTTAAATTACTTGAAAATAAAAATTGTAATTTAAAAATATTTGAAAAAGAAAAAGATTTAAATTTATATTCATATTTTTTACAGAATATAAGAGAAAACTTTTTTCCTACATTTAATTATGATAAAGAAAAAATTAAAAAATTAAATGAGTTAGATAATGAATTAAAATCTTCAATATTAGCAAAATTGCATTGTAACATTTTTGAATATAATATAGATAAAGAGATTCAAGGAAAAATTGATGAGGCAAATGGGATATTTTTTAATATAAATAAAATTGAAATAGTTTGTTTTGACACAGGAGTATGTTTCTTAATTATAAAAACGCATATCGAAAATAGTGATGAATTTGCTGATGTATTAGATTTTAATTATAAGTTTAAAGATATAAATTCTGATTTTGCTAAATTAAAAGAATTTAATAATATAAAGATACAAACAGATAAATTTGAAAATATGAAGGGACTTTCAAACTTCATACAAGAAATAATTGGAGAAAACAAACACTTTGGATTAAAAGGAATAGATATTTATAATCAAAGATTTTTTGTATATACATATAACTGCATAGATCAAAAAGATTGGAATGAAGATAGTGATTTTGATAATTTAAAAGAAGATTTTTTAAAGATGACGAATGTTTTATCTCATAACAGTAATCAACATTGTAAAGAAACTATACAAAACATAGAAGATATATCAAAATGGAAATATGCAAAATTTGGATTTACAAAACAAAGTGCTAGCTTAATGGTTTCTAATATAGATATAAACAATTATACAAAACTACCATTTAAATATGAACATGAATACCTATATACTTTGATATTAAGCTTACACCAAAGAATATATATTAAAAAAATAAATGCTGAATTTAAAGGAAAAAAAGATATTAATATTATAAGAAAAAACTTTACAAAATTTACTAAAGAAATTTGGACAAAAGAAATAACAAATTCTGAAACTGGAAGTATGCTTTATTCAAAGTGGATGGAAACATTTGAATTAGAAAACAATTATGATGAAATAAAAACAAAATATGATGTTATATATAAAGATTTAGGCATTAAAGAAAATACAAAAACAAATAAAATTATTACATTAATATTAATAATATCATTAATTTTGAATGTTATAAATTTAATTGCATTAATAAAACTTAGAGGTTAATTGTAGATATAAAAGGAGAATTAAATGAAAATATTATGTGGGACAGATATTATAGAGGTTTCAAGAATAAAAGAATCCATAGAAAGATCACGGAGAGATGTTTTTAAATATTGTTTATACTCCTAGTGAAATAGAATATTGTGAAGCTAAAAGAAATTCAAAATTTTATCACTATGCAGGCAGATTTGCTGCAAAGGAAGCTCTTTTTAAAGCAGTGTCATCTTTATTAAAAAACAAATATGATTTATCTTGGAAAAATGCACAAATTATTAATGACGAATTTGGAAATCCAAAAGTTGAGTTTTTAAGTATTAAATTTGATAAAATCCAAAGCATAGATATAAGTATATCTCATTGTAAAGAATATGCAGTATCAACAGTGATAGTAATTGTTAATGAATAAAGGAGAGAATATGAAATTCTTTGATTCTCATGCACATTATAATGATGAAAAATTTGATATAGATCAAGAAGAAATTCTAAATAGATTATATAATGATAACATAGTTAATATTATTAATGCTGGATATAGTTTAAAATCATCTAAAAAAGCTATAAAAATAGCAAATAAATATGATTTCATATATTCAACTTGCCGGAATCTCACCAAATGATATTTCCGGCTATAAAAAAGAAGATTTATTAGAAATAAGAAAATTGGCACAAAATAAAAAAGTTGTTGCAATAGGAGAAATAGGTTTAGATTATTATTGGAATAAAACGAATATTGATTTGCAAAAAGAAGTATTTATAGAACAAATTAAAATTGCAAATGATTTAGAATTACCAATTGTAATTCATACAAGAGAGGCAATTTATGATACTTTAGATATTATCAAAAATCAAATAACAGTAAAAAATAAAGGCGTTTTTCACTGTTGCCCATTAAATATTGAATTAATAAAAGAAGCATTAAAGTTAGATTTTTACATATCAATAGCAGGACCAATAACATATAAAAACTCAAAAAATGCTGATGAAATAATAAAAATGTTACCTCTAGATAAAATTTTAATTGAAACAGATTCCCCATATCTTAGCCCAGAACCTTTAAGAGGAAAAAGAAATGATTCAGGAAATATAAAATATATAGCAAAAAAAATAGCAGATATTAAAAAAATATCACTAGAAGAAATAGCTAATATAACATATTCAAACACAAAAAAAATATTTAAAATCAAATAAAAAACACATATTCATTAAATGAATATGTGTTTTTATTTT
>CAZYYT010000174.1:0-4286 GCA_964651775.1 uncultured Oscillospiraceae bacterium
TCACGAATTGCACCCCTTGCCTTGAGTGTGCCAAAAGTACCTATTTGACTTACATTAGATGCACCATACTTATTTATAACGTAGTTTATAACCTCTGCCCTACGCTTGGGACAAAAGTCAATATCAATATCGGGCATACTTACACGTTCAGGATTTAAGAAACGCTCGAAAATAAGGTTATATTTTGTAGGCTCTATATCAGTTATTTCAAGAACATAAGAAACAATACTTCCTGCCGCACTACCCCTACCCGGACCTACGGGAATTTTGTTTGTTTTTGCATAATGTATAAAATCCCATACGATTAAGAAATAATCTGTAAATCCCATATTATTTATAACATTAAGCTCATAATCAAGTCTTTCGTATAGGTCATCAGTAGGATTTTGATATCTGTTTTTAATGCCTTCCTTACATAGCTTTGTAAGATACTCAAAATGCCCCATATTATCAGGCACATCATATGAAGGAAGATGCCTTTCACCAAACTTAAATTCAAAGTTGCATTTGTCTGCAATAATTTGCGTATTATCAACTGCTTCAGGCGCATAGGCAAAAAGCTCACGCATTTCCTCCTCACTTTTCATATAAAACTCATTAGTTTCAAAGTGAAGCCTGTTTTCGTCATCAAGTGTTTTACCTGTCTGGATACAAACAAGTACATCTTGATACTTTGCATCATCCTCTTTTATATAGTGCGTGTCATTAGTTGCCACAAGAGGTGTATTGGTTTCTTTTGCAAGCTTTACAATAAGCGGATTTAACTTCTTTTGCTCTGGAATGCCATTATCCTGAAGTTCAAGATAAAATTCTTCGAACAAAGATTTGTATTCATTCACTTTCTCTTTTGCTTTATCGTATTTATCTGAAAGAAGAAGCCGTGGAATTTCACCTGCAAGACATGCAGAAAGTGCAATAAGTCCACCTTTGTATTTATTAAGTATTTCAGCATCAACACGCGGTTTATAGTAAAATCCGTCAATAAATCCTGCTGAAACAATTTGGATAAGATTATCATAGCCTTCTTGGTTTTTGCAAAGCAGTATAAGGTGATAATATTCGTTATCTCCACCTCTTCCGCTTTTATCAAAACGATTCTTTGTAACATAAACCTCGCACCCGATAATCGGCTTTATACCTTCAGCTTTGCACGCCTTGTAAAAATCTACCACACCATACATTACACCATGGTCAGTAAGTGAAACACTCGTTTGCCCAAGCTCTTTTGCCTTTTTAGGAAGGTCACTAATTCGACACATTCCATCAAGAAGGCTATATTCACTATGTAGATGTAAATGAGTAAACATATTAACCCTCATCATCCATTTCTATAAATTTTTTTAGTCTTCTGTTGACAGCACTTTTGCTTAGTTTGGGAGACATCATCTCACCAAGCTCTGTAAGGTTGCTGTCTATATTATTTAGTCTTAATTCACCAAGTATTTTCAATTCATCATCTAAAGTTTCCCATCTTGGTGATGCTTTAATTTTTACTATTGCTTTGCACTGTAGAACCGAAGCTACAATAGTTTTATCAAGATTTGCGACACGACAATTTGTTTGTCTGTTTGTTTGGTTATTATAGTCTTTTTCTATTTGAGTCATCATTAACGACATCATAGAATTATGCGCACCTGTTATATTCAAAAAGTCAGAAACAGAAGTACTGTCCTTAAGATAGGTAACATAATATTCTTTTCTTTTTACAGTATTTGCACGTATTTCAAACTCACCAAGTATTTCAGACGCCATGTAAGCAATGTTTTTATTATAAGTAAGAAGCTCACACGAGTAGGTTTTTTCAGGCGTTGAAATAGTGCCACCTATTATAAACGCACCCCTTAAAAATGCTTTTTTACAGTTATCATCATAAAACAAATCCTCATCTATTTCTATGTCGCCATCCTCTGTAAAGAAAAGCCCAATCTCTTCTGCAACATCAATTTCAAGAGAGATACTGTAGCTTTTTCCCGAGCCTATAACGTCAATTGAAATATCTCTATTATAAACTTTTTTAATGAGTGACTGCATTCTTGCCGCAGTTTGCGCGCGCGCACTTTTAACCTTAACTGTCTTTGCATCAGCATTTTCACCAAAAATAAGTATTGCGGCAAGCTCTGACGCTGCTTCATTTCTATTTTTAATGTTAAGTGAACAAAGTTCGTCCTTCACTTCTGAAGAAAACGATTTTTTCATAGATTTTCACCCTCTGCCATATCGCGATGCCTTATAATAGTCTTAAATTCAAGCTTTTTTATCGCACCATAAAGCTCCTGTGCAATTGTAACGCTTCTATGCTTTCCACCCGTACAACCTATTGCTATCACAAGCTCTGTCTTCCCTTCTTTTATATAGCTTGGAATAAGCATACTAAGCATATCTGTAAGCTTGTTAAGAAACTCTGTACTTTCTTTAAACCCCATTACATAATCGTGTACAGGGGCTTGTGTGCCATTGTATTGCTTTAACTCCGGTATATAAAACGGATTTGGTAAAAAACGAACATCAAACACAAGGTCGGCATCCCTAGGTATACCATATTTATAACCAAAGGATACAACCTGTATGCTGAAGTAGCTGTTTTTTTCGGTTCCGTATTTTTCCTTGATAATTTCTTTAAGCTCTCTTGTTAAAAGATGGGATGTATCAACAATACTTGTGGCACATTCTCTTAAATAAGAAAGGCTTTTTCTCTCAAGCGCAATACCCTCTGATATTGTTCCATCAGGAGAAAGCGGATGCTTGCGCCTTGTTTCTTTATAACGCTTAATTATAATATCCTCTTGCGCTTCTAAAAACAAAATCTCGTATTTAAAATTGAGTTTCCTAAGCTCATCAAGCGATTTACCGATATCCTTTAGATATTCACCACCACGAATATCTGCAACGATAGCAATATTTTCAAAGGTTTTAGGGTCGGCATAACACATTTTTGCAAAAGGAATAAGAAAGACAACAGGCATATTATCAATACAATAGTACCCCATATCTTCAAGATTGTGCATAACCTGTGTTTTACCTGCACCACTCATCCCTGTTATTATAACAAAACGCATTTTATATCACCACTATTCCCAATATTTAACCTCCGGTTCAAGAATAACACCATGTTTTTCATAAACAGTATTTTGCACATACTCAATAAGATTAAGTATGTCTTTTGTTGTTGCATTTTCTTTGTTTATTATAAATCCACAATGCTTTTCACTTACCTGTGCACCACCAATACGATAGCCTCTTAGATCTGCACATTCGATAAGTTTGCCTGAAAAATACCCCTTCGGGCGCTTAAACATGCTTCCTGCACTTGGATATTCAAGAGGCTGCTTACTTCTTCTTATTTGTGCAAGATCTGCCATTTTTTCCTGTATTTGAGTTTTATCACCTTGTTTTAAATTTATTACTGCACCTGTAACAATGCAAGCGGTATTCATAAGAACGCTTTGGCGATAACCAAACTCCATCTCTTCAAGCGTAGCAACATACTCTTTCCCCGAAGGATCTATGTAACTTACAGCCTCAACGACATCCTTCATTTCTCCATCGTATGCACCTGCGTTCATAATTACAGCGCCACCTAGTGAACCGGGGATTCCTGCGGCAAATTCAAACCCGGTAAGTGAATGCTCTAATGCCTTTTGTGAAATAGCAGAAAGACTTGCACCACTTCTTGCAGTAATACAGTTTTCAAATACATCAATAGAGGAAAGCGCCTTTCCTATGTATATAACAGGCCTTTCAATTCCATTGTCACTAACCAAAACATTACTACCCTTACCCAAAACATAATATGGCACCTTTAATTCATAAAAAAACTTTATAACAGTCTTTAGTTCATCGAGTGATTTGGGTGTAATAAATATTTTTGCAGGTCCACCCGTTTTAAAAGTTGTATGCTCTGCCATACTTACATTTTTTTGTATTCTATCTGTTGATATAACTTCACTTAGTTTATCAATCATTATATAAGCTCCTTTTAAAATATGTCTCTACCATCAAGCTTTTCACCATTCATTTGTCTTGTTAAACGGTCATTAATCTCTTCTGCAGCATTGTAGCCCATGTTTTGCTGACGATGGTTCATAGCCGCAATTTCGACGATAATAGCAAGATTACGTCCCGGTCTTACTGGTACTGTAAGAGACGGAATATTAATACCTAATATATTTGTTGTATGCTTATCAAGACCCAATCTCTCATAATTTTTGCCCTGCTTCCAAAGCTCAAGATTGATTACAAGATTAATATTTTCGGTGTTTTTAACTGCACCCATACCAAATATTTTT
>CAZYYT010000175.1:0-3943 GCA_964651775.1 uncultured Oscillospiraceae bacterium
GTAATATAGATTATGTACCTATTTTCCTCATTTTCACCAATGGGTACTGCATAGTCCATAATCTTTGATTGTTTGTCTATTTCTGTGCCCTTTTTCCCTGAAAGAGCCATAATAAGATTCGGTGTAGACTCCGGTATCTTTTTCAAGGTTTCAGAACTGCCAAGAACGTTTAAAGATTCATCAATAAGATAATAGTTTCTAAACGAATCTATACCCATACGAATAGAATATATCTTCATAAGATCAAGAATTCTAGTTTGGCCTTGTGCGTCTGTTGCAGCGACATTTAGCTCTTTAATAAAGTCGTTTGTAAAAACTTGTTCATCTAAAGAATTGCTAAAATCCTCATAGTAGTATGCAGATATATTTTGAAGTAAGAACGTTCCAACGACAATCATAACGCTTATCGTTAAGAGCAGAAATATTGCAATAATTTTCCATTGTATACTTTTAAACATCTAAAAACCTACTTGTAAATTATTTGTTGAAATAATAGCCTACCCCACGTTTTGTCATAATATATATAGGTGCTGCAGGATTATCTTCAACCTTTTCACGAAGACGACGAACAGTTACATCAACAGTACGCATATCTCCGAAATATTCATATCCCCAAACCTTTTCTAAAAGCACTTCGCGAGAGAAGATTTTCCCGGGCTGGGTTGCTAGAAATTTTATTAGTTCAAACTCTCTTAGTGTTAAATCCAAGACCGCACCATCTTTAAGCACCTCATACTGAACAGGATTAATAACAAGGTTGCCAAAAGTTAGGGGGGCACCCTCTCCACTTGGCATAGACTCAGGAGTATTTCTTCTAAGGTTAGCCTTTATTCTCGCAACAAGTTCTCTCATAGAGTATGGCTTTGTCATATAATCGTCTGCACCAAGCTCAAGTCCAACAATTTTGTCAACCTCTTCATCACGTGCAGTGAGCATTATTATGGGAGTTGGCTGCTTCTCACGTATTTTTTTACACACCTCAAAACCATCCATTTTAGGTAGCATTACATCAAGCAAAATAAGGTCAGGCTTTTCTTCTATAGCAAGATTGTAGCCCTCCTCACCGTCATATGCATTTATAACTTTGTATCCCGATTTTGTCAGATTAAATTTAAGAATATCGGCAATTGCTGCCTCATCCTCAATTACAAGTATAAGTTTATCCATAGTACATACCCCCCAAATGATATATAGTTCTATTCTATAGCATTTTTATAAAAGTGTCAATAAATATCTAGATAATATGAGGGGTAATTACAATTAAAATAACATTTTGATTACAATTACACATGCATCCTTGTAAATATTTGTTTTATGGTGTATTATATAAGTATTAAATTAGAAAAATTTAACATAGGAGTGATAAATTTGAAGCTTCCGTGGGATAAGAAACACCTCTGTTGGGGTGTTACTGCATTTTGTGTAATAGCCGCGAGCATTGTTTTATTTATGATTATGAATCGATTTGATGCAACGGTCGATATTTTTAAAAGGATATTTAAAATTCTTCAACCTATTACATATGGTATAATAATGGCATATATTCTTAATCCTTTTATGAATGTGGTTGAAAAAAAGGCATTACTTCCGTTATTTAAAAAGTTTTCAAAAAACAAAAATATAACATATAAAACAGAAAGAATCAGCAGAGTTTTATCTATTTTAATAAGTTGGAGTGTCGTGATTTTAATTATTTTATGTCTAATAGATTTAGTAGTTCCTGAAATATACAAAAGTTTGGAATCTATAATTGTCTCACTTCCTTCCAATGTTAATAACTTTGCGGAAAAGATAGCCGAGCTTGCACAAAAGAATCCCGAAATAGTTAATTATATAAATGTATTTGTTAAAGGATTTATCTCTGATTTCAAAGAATTAACTCATAGGTTAGAAGAATTTATTCCAAACGTAAATATAATTCTAACACAAATATCTTCCGGTATTATGGGAGTATTCAAAGTACTTTTTAATATATTTATTGGCATTATTGTTTCAATATATTTACTAAAGGATAAAGAAAAATTTATATCATATTCAAAAAAGTTCATATATAGTGCAAATTCCATTCCTTCTGCAAATAAGATTATATCTATAGCTAGACTAACACACCAGAAATTCGGAAGCTATATAGTTGGAAGAATATTTAATTCTGCGATAATTGGTGTGCTTTGCTTTATTATACTTGCTATATTTAGAATTCCTTATGCAGCACTTGTAAGTGTTATCGTAGGTGTTACAGATATTATTCCGTTTTTTGGTCCGTTTCTTGGTGCAATACCAAGTGCATTTTTGATTCTTCTTGTTGACCCAATAAAAAGCTTGACTTTTATCATCATTGTTACAGTAATACAGCAATTTGACGGAAATATCCTTGGCCCCAAAATACTTGGTGATTCAATAGGCATATCAGGCTTTTGGGTAATGTTTGCTATATTTATCGGAAGTGGGTTGTTTGGCGTATGGGGTATGATCTGTTCAGTTCCTGTTTTCGGTGTTATATATGTTATAATTAAAGAGAATTGCAATAGAACGCTTGCTGTAAAAGGTATAAGCTTTACAGATGAAGAGTTTGAAAAAATAGTTGCAATTGATGAAAAAACCGGGAAGGCTATTCCTAATGAAAAATAAGGGGTGAATTACATGCAGGCGTTTATAGCAAAAATACTTACATATGTTTTTGTTGTTATAATTTATTTATTCATATATGCCATTATGATATACGCACAATGTACAGAAAAAAATCTGCCGGTTTTGCTGATGCTTATCTTAAACTTATAAATTTAAGAAACGATTTAGATTTCCCAGTCGAAGAAAGCTACGAAATTGGTGAAGATGAAATTATAGGCAGAGGAAAAAAGTGCGATATCTCCATTGGAGATAAGTATATGTCTGCAAAAAACACGAGAATTTTTAAATCATCAGGCAAATTTTATATTGAAGACCTTGATAGCACAAACGGAACATTTCTAAATGGAGAACCGATTGATGACAGTGCCGTAGAGCTACTTGATGGTGATAAAATATCTGCTGGAAGGGTTAATTTTCTTTTTGTTAAACCAGAAGAAGGCAAATAATTAAGAGGGTAAATAATAATGAAAAACAAATTTAAAACAATTCGTCCCTTGCTTTTGCTTATCTTAACAAATATTATCGGCCTTATTCTAATTACATTAAAAGAGTATGAGTCAGGTAAAAGCATAGCAACATTGTGTCTTATAATGTGCAGCATAAATATTGTTGCGTATCTTATAATATACCTTGCAAGGCTTGGGGATAACTACTTATTTATAATAATATCAATGCTGTCTACAATTGGTATTATCATTCAAACAAGAATTGATGTGGAAAATGGAATAAGACAGATGAAGCTGTATCTTCTTGGGGCTGTTGTGTACTTTGTTGTGATGTGTATGTACATAATTTTTAGAAAACATTTAAATAAGCTTACCCCTTATTATTTTGGAATTTCTATCCTGCTGTTTCTTTCCACTGCAATATTTGGAACAGTAAAGTATGGCTCTAAAAACTGGATAGTTATTAGTGGGTTTTCTATTCAACCCAGTGAATTTATTCGCATACTTTTTGTTCTTTCGCTTGCTGCAATACTAACAAATGGAAGACTTTTCGATTCTTTCAATAAACATGAAGATAAAAAAAAACACGGATTGAGGCTTCTTACAGCTGCATTCACGGCATTTGTTAACGCGGGATTTCTTCTTTTACAACGTGAATGGGGAATAGGATTATTGTTCTTCTCAATATATATTCTCTTAATGTATATTTACAGTGAGGATAAGCTTTTTCTTTCCTTAAACATAATAGCAATTGCAATTGCAGGTCTTATTGGCTTTAAATTTATGAGCCATATTCAAGTTCGTGTAGAAACATGGCGAGACCCGTTCTCTCACATAAATGGAAAAGGGTATCAGCTTGCACAATCACT
>CAZYYT010000175.1:3953-4284 GCA_964651775.1 uncultured Oscillospiraceae bacterium
AGGTGGATTTGGAGGTAGTGGGGTAGGAAACGGGAGCCCGTATTTTATCCCTGTAGTAAGCTCGGACTTTATATTTTCTGCAATATGTGAAGAGATGGGCATTCTTGGTGGTATTTCTGTTATACTTTTGTATTTTCTTCTTGTATACCGCGGATTTAAAATTGCGCTTTCTTCAACTAATAATTTTCACAAGGCTGTTTGTGTAGGCCTAAGCATAATGTTGGGTGTGCAGACATTTATTATTCTTGGCGGTGTTACAAAGCTTATTCCTCTTACTGGAATAACGCTTCCCTTCATAAGTTATGGTGGAAGCAGTATGATTACAACCTTT
>CAZYYT010000176.1:0-4282 GCA_964651775.1 uncultured Oscillospiraceae bacterium
AATGGCACTGTTACAATCTGCCACAGCCGTACAAAAGACCTTAAAAATGTTTGCCGCCGTGCAGATATTTTGGTTGCGGCAGTTGGTAAGCCAAAGTTTATAAAGGCTGACATGGTTAAAGAGGGTGCAATCGTAATTGACGTTGGTATGGATAGAGATGAAAACGGAAAGCTTTGTGGCGATGTTGATTTTGATGAGGTTAAAGAGGTTGCTTCTGCAATAACACCCGTTCCAGGTGGTGTTGGCCCAATGACAATTGCAATGCTTATGAGAAACGCAATTAAAGCTGCACAAATACAAAACAATTAACAGACGGAGGACGCCATAATGGCAAAAAGGAAAAATTATGATAACGAAAGTATAACCTCACTAAAGGGCGCAGATAGAGTTCGTAAAAGACCTGGTGTTATCTTTGGTTCTGATGGTCTTGAGGGTTGTGAGCACAGTATATTTGAGATTATATCCAACTCTATTGATGAAGCTAAAGAGGGATACGGTAATGTTATAGAAATAACACGATATAGCGATATGTCGATAGAGGTTAAAGATAGTGGCCGAGGAATTCCCCTTGATTGGAATCCAAAAGAGGAAAAGTATAACTGGGAGCTTGTTTTTTGCGAGCTGTATGCAGGTGGTAAATACGACAAAGGCGAAGGTGAAAACTACCTTTACTCTCTTGGACTTAACGGTCTTGGTCTTTGCGCAACACAGTATAGCGCACAGTATATGGATGTTACAGTTTGCCGCGATGAATACGAAAACAAGCTTTACTTTGAAAAGGGTGAAAATGTTGGTGGTCTTTTCAAAGAAGAAAAAAAGTATCGTACAACCGGTACTTCTATAAAGTGGCGCCCGGACCTTGATGTATTTACGGATATTAATATCCCGCTTGAATTTTTTGAGGACATATTAAAGCGTCAGGCAGTTGTAAATGCAAGACTTTCATTTAAGCTTACCTATCATACATCAGAGGGAGAAATAATCAAGCACGAATATCGTTATGAAAACGGTATTATTGATTATATTAACGAAATGTGCCCCGATGATGAAAAAAGGCTTAGTTCCACTGCATTTTTTGAGGGTGAACGTACAGGCCGTGATCGTGAGGACATGCGTGACTACAAGGTTAAATTAAGTGTAGCATTTGCTTTTTCAAACACTGTGCAGTGCATTGAGTATTATCATAATTCAAGCTATCTTGAACATGGCGGTGCACCTGATAGGGCGGCAAAAAGTGCATTTGTAAGTGCTGTTGATTCTTATTTAAAGCAAAATAACAAATATACTAAAAATGAATCAAAGATTACGTTTAACGATATTGCAGACAGCCTTATTCTTGTTACTAACTGCTTTTCTACAGTTGTCAGCTACGAAAACCAAACGAAGAAAAGTATAACAAACAAATTTATCCAAGAAGCAATGACAGACTTTCTTCGTAAAAATATTGAAGTTTATTTTATTGAAAATAAGCCCGAGGCGGAGAAAATTTGCAATCAGATACTTCTTAATAAGCGTAGTCGTGAAACAGCAGAAAAAACAAGAACTAACCTTAAGAAAAAACTTATGGGTAGCCTTGATGTTACAAATAGGGTACAAAAATTTGTTGACTGTCGTACAAAAGATGTTTCCGAGCGTGAGCTTTATATAGTTGAGGGTGATAGTGCCCTTGGCGCTTGTAAGCTTGGCAGAGATGCAAACTTCCAGGCAATTATCCCTGTTCGTGGCAAAATTCTTAACTGCCTTAAGGCAGACTACGAAAAGATTTTCAAAAGTGAAATCATTACAGACCTTATTAAGGTAATGGGTTGTGGTGTTGAAATCAAAACAAAGCACAATAAGGATATGGCATCATTTGAAATGGATAACCTTCGTTGGAATAAGATTATTATCTGTACTGATGCCGATGTCGATGGTTTCCAGATAAGAACACTTATTTTAACAATGCTTTATAGGCTTGTCCCCTCTCTTATAGATGAAGGCAAGGTGTTTATTGCAGAATCACCACTTTTTGAAATAACTCATAAGGATAAAGCCTACTTTGCTTATAATGAAAAGGAAAAGGCAGATATTCTTTCACTGCTTCCCGAAAAGGGTGTTACTATACAGCGCAGTAAAGGTCTTGGTGAAAACCAACCTGATATGATGTGGCTAACAACAATGAACCCCGAAACAAGACGACTCATTAAGGTTATGCCAGAAGGTGCTGAAAAAACTTCAGCCACATTTGATCTTTTGTTGGGTGATAATCTTCAAGGCAGAAAAGACCATATAGCACTAAACGGAAAGCAATATATAGAGCTTACTGATATTAGCTAATAATAAAGCTAAATTTTAAAAGAAATTCTCATAAATGGGAATTTCTTTTTTTTATGAAGAGATAATATTCATGAGGTGATTATTTTGGGTATTTCCTTCATTAGAACAATTATTCTCTATTTTTGTGTTGTATTTGCCCTTCGTATTATGGGTAAAAGACAGCTCGGTGAGCTTCAGCCCTCAGAGCTTGTCGTTGCAATTATGATTTCTGATTTAGCATCTGTACCGATGCAGTCTAAAAGTATACCGCTGCTTGATGGAATTATCCCTATTTTTTCACTTGTGCTTGTAGAGCTTTTGTTTTCAATTGTGGTTTTAAAAAGTGTAAAGCTACGTTCTATTATAACCGGCAGACCAACACAGATCATTCAAAACGGATCACTTCTAAAAAATGAAATGAAAGAGCTAAGAATAAGCATTGACGATATTGTTGAGCAGGCTAGACTTGCAGGTTACCCCGATATTTCACAAATCGATACTGCATATATTGAAACTAACGGGCAGATGTCTGTAATTCCTAAAGAAAAAGACAGACCGATTACATTAGAAGATTTAAATATATCAAAAAGGCAGACCAATATTCCTTATATAATTATTGCCGATGGCAAGATTAGGCAGACAAATTTGAAAAGTGTGGGAATAACAACATCTTGGATAGAAAAAAAGCTTTCTGAGAATAATATTAAAAATATAACGGATGTGTTTTTTATGAGTGTTACGGAAGATAAGGAGGTTTATATTCAGCGTATATGAAAAGAAGTATATTAATAATTTTAATTGTAGGCTCTTTGCTATTTTTAGGCACATTTTTTCAATGTCACATGCTTAAAGAAGTAAGTGAAAACTCTAAAAAGATGCTTACCGATATATCTGTAAACACAAATAACATAAAAGAAATACAAAACACTTACTTGTGTTATAACTCAAAATGGGATTCTCATAAAAGCTATCTTTCCCTTCTTGTTTCACACGATGAGATAGATGCGATAACTAGGCATAACTCCAGACTTAATGCTTTTATACAAGATTATTCTCTTCCCGATTTACATGCCGAGATAAATGAGCTTATAGACCTTTATGATCAGCTTAATAAAAAATTCAAAATCAGTTTGAAAAACATTTT
This sequence comes from uncultured Oscillospiraceae bacterium, assembly GCA_964651775.1. Taxonomy (GTDB): domain Bacteria; phylum Bacillota; class Clostridia; order UMGS1883; family UMGS1883; genus UMGS1883. The sequence continues at coordinate 3,440 of CAZYYT010000176.1, forward strand.
ATAAGGAGTGTTTTATATTGAAGGCAGTAATTATTAACAATAGTGAGGGCACACGCTTAAGGCCTATCACCTGCACTATCCCAAAGCCTATGCTTCCCGTTTTAGGCAGGCCGATTTGCGATCATACAATAAGGCTTCTAAGGCGACACGATATCTGTGATATAAGCATTATTTCGGATTATATGGAAGATTCCATAAAAGCTCACATAGCTAAAGCCAATATAAGTGGTGTTAAAATATCCTTTGCTAAAAGAGAAGAGTTGGGGAAAATTCTCTACGCAAATGATACACTTATTATAAGTGGCAGTATAATTACTGATATAGATATTACAAAGCTTATAGAATATCAAAATAAAGAAAACGCAGATGTTACATTTGTAACGCGCACACATTCCGACTATCTTGAATATGGCGTGGTTTCTGTAGATGAAAACAAAAATGTATATGATTTTAACAGGGCTACCTATCCTGCTTTTTCGGCAGCGCAGGCCTGCTTTATGGGAATTATGTATTTAAAAAAAGCAATGCCTGTTGATTCTTTCGATAGTCTATGTTCTATTGCGGAAACGCTATCGAAATCAGGCAAAAAGGTTTTATCATATAATACACGTGACTATATATGTGATATTTGCGATATTGAAAACTATTTCCGTTGTAATCGCGATTTCCTTGATAAAAAGATAAATCTCCCCTTCCCTTGCGATGAAAAAGAGCCGGGTGTATGGATAGATAAAAGTGCAGTTGTAATGCGTGGGGCAGTTATTGTGCCCCCCGTATATATAGGTGAAAACACAACCGTTAACCGTGGTGCAAGAATTGAGGACCACACAATAATAGGTGCAT
>CAZYYT010000177.1:0-4264 GCA_964651775.1 uncultured Oscillospiraceae bacterium
GCAAAAGCCTCTGCCCTTGCTAAAATAATACAGTTTACAACAATAAGCGGAATAAAAAGACCAAGTGATGCAGAAAGTGATGGAATATAAGCTTTAAGCACCAAATCAACTATTGTAACAAATGCCGCAATAATAACTACATATGCAGCAATTCTTATTTTTTGAGGGATAAGCTTTCTGAGAAGTGAAATTATCATATTAGATAACACAAGCACAAATGTAACTGAAAGACCCATACCAATTCCATTTTTAAGAGTTGTTGTAACAGCAAGTGTAGGACACATTCCCAAAATTTGAACAAAGGTGGGATTCTCGTCAATGATTCCATTTTTTAAAGTTTTAATCATTTTATTTATCCCCCTTTACACTTTCAAGAATCTTCGCAGCCTCTTTAACACCATCTGCTACTGCACGACTTGTAATTGTTGCGCCTGTTATTGCACTAATTTCATTTTTATTCTCCGTAGGTACTTTTACAACTGAAAGTTCAACATCCTTACCCTTGAACTGATTTTTGAAGGCATCAGTTGTTGCCTTTGCACCAAGCCCGGGTGTTTCACTGTGGGAAAGTATCTCAACACCGGTTACCTCGTGATCGGCGTTTATACCAACCATAAGCTCAATTTTATCGGCAAAACCTTTAGGATATACCATTACACAATATCCAACGCTTTTACCATCCGTAACGCCCTCATTTACACCTTTGGCAAGCTCTTTAAAATCATCAGCTTCAGGAAGAAGTGATCTCATTGCTTCGTTATTGGCCTGATTTTGTGCCATAATAATTTTTTCTTCTGTTATTTTATTAACACCTGCAAGCAAGAAAGCCGCAATAAGGGTAATTAAGCAAAGTATACCGGAAAGACGTATAAATTCTTTTTTCATAATTACATTCATACTCCTTTCTTACTTACGCCACCGAAAGGCTTCGGTAGTGTCCATTTATCAAGGAGAGGTGTAAGCACATTCATTATAAGAATTGCATATGTAACACCCTCGGGATATCCACCCCAAGTTCTGATTATACTTGTCAATGCACCACATCCGATGCCAAATATAACCTGCCCCCATTTTGTGGTTGGAGATGTAACATAGTCTGTTGCCATAAATATTGCACCAAACATAACGCCTCCTGATAAAATTGAGTTAACTGGATTTACATTAATATCTGCACATTTTCCATCGAACAAATATGCCATTATGAGCACAGTTGCAACGTATGTAAGCGGAATTCTGATTGATATAACTCTTCTAATTAAAAGGTATATAAAACCGATAAATATCGCAATTATACACGTTTCACCAATACTTCCCGCAATGGGAGTTCCATCCGAAAAACTTCCCAACAAATGCTCTATGGAATATGGGGCCCTGCCTGTATATTCTGCTGAAAGCGGTGTTGCACCTGTTAAGGCTTCGGGAATCTTTTCAGACACACCCATTCTACCGAATATATAGGTTGTCATCTGTACCGGAAATGAAGCAAGCAAAAATGCACGACCAATAAGTGCAGGATTCATAAAGTTTTGCCCAAGACCACCAAAAAGTTGTTTGGTTATAACGATAGCAATAAATGAACCGATTATTACTACATAAAACGGAACCGTAACGGGAAGCGTAAATGCAAGTAGCATACCCGTTACAATAGCGCTAAGGTCATTAATTGTCACTTTTTTGTGAGCTATCTTTTGATAACCTGCTTCAAAAACCACGCAGCTTATTACTGACACAAAAAGAATCGCAAGGGCACGTGGTCCAAATAAGTACACTCCTGCAAAGGCTGCGGGCATAAGTGCCAAAATAACATCCAGCATAATATCATCTATACTATTCTTTTCCCTAATATGCGGAGTTGAAGAAACGGTAAACTTTAAATTTTCTATCATATGTACTACACCCCTTTTTATCTTTGCTTTTGCATTGCAAGAACCTTTTGCTTTGCAATTCTTACATTCTGAACAATATTTTTCTTTGCAGGACATATATAGCTGCAGCAACCACATTCAATACATGAAGTAACATTATACTTTTCGCACTTATCAAGCTCATTCTTTAGGGCAAAATTATTAAGCTGTGTCGGCATAAGATTCATTGGGCAACGTTCAATACATTTACCACAACGTATACAAGGCCCTTCATCAGGGATTTCTGCCTCTCTTTTAGTTAAGCAAAGAATTGAAGAAGTGCCTTTAATAATCGGAACATCAAGTCTAAACTGCGTAATACCCATCATAGGGCCACCAATAATAACCTTTTCAGGTGTAGTCCTAAAGCCACCATTTTGCTTAATCAAAAAGTCAATCGTAGTTCCAATTCTTACATTAACGTTTGATGGATTTTTAATAGGTGTTCCCGAAATAGTAACAATTCTTCTTATTAGCGGAATACCATACATAAACTTTCTACCTATTGCACTGCAGGTATCAATATTTACAACGATTACACCTACATCTGCGGGAAGCTTGCCAATGGGTACCTTTCTTTTCATTACAGCGTAGATAAGCTGCTTTTCTCCGCCTTGTGGATATTTTTTCTTTAAGGTGTCAATTGTTATACCTTCACCATTGCATTTTTCCTTAAGCAATTCAATCGCATCTTTTTTATTATCCTCTATTGCTATATGTCCGTTTTTAAGACCAAATCTATATAATAGGATTTTAAGGCCCATAATAAGCTCATCAGGTGTTTCAAGCATAACCCTATGGTCACTTGTAAGATAAGGCTCACACTCTGACCCATTTACAATTATTGTATCAATTTTTGCTTCTTTTGGTGGCATTAACTTTACATGTGTTGGGAAAGTTGCACCACCCATACCAACGATACCTGCTTCACGAACAATGCCGGGGATATCATTAGGAGCAATTCCTTTATAGTTAATTGGTTTATTAGACTCCTCATATGTATCTAGAAAGTCATTTTCTATAATAATGGAACTAACCATTGTTCCGTTAGGCATAGGCCTGGGCTCGATTGCTTTTACTATGCCAGATACGGAAGAATGAATAGGTGCACTTACAAAAGCCTCACTATCAGCTATTTTAGTGCCGATTTTTACACTGTCACCCACTGCCACACAAGCCTCACACGGCGCACCAATATGCTGCAACAATGGAAAAGCAAGTTCACTCGGTACATCTGCCATTTGAATACTTTTAAAGCTTGTGGACTTTTTATTGTCTTTTGGATGCACACCACCCTTAAATGTTAAACCACCAAACATTTTAACTCCCCTCTCTTTTAAACATAATCGACAGTGCAGATTTGTTGCTGCGCTGCCGATAATTTATTTTATATATTTATTTGCATAATAAGATAGCTTAAGTTGTTTTTTATCACTGTATGCAGACTTAATAGTGTCAATTACCGCAGTATCAGTATTGATATCCTTTAATTCTTTTTCTAAATTCTCCAAAACCTGTGCAACCTTTCTATCACAATCGGACTGCACACCACGCACACGGGAAGAAAATGCGGCAATTGTACTACTTCTTGCTTCAATTCCACCCATAGTTTTTCTTTTTTCAAGGAAGTATGCCCTTCCCTCACTAATTAAAGCTTCACTACGTCCCTCAAAAGCTGTTTCAAGTGCATAGAGCTGTGCAACATATTTGTTTATAATTTCATCCTTTGATGATTGCTTCTCAACAACCGCAGGCTTATTTTCAGGCACAATAGTATCAAATTTATCTTCTTTTTCGTTATATATTACTGAGCCATTATTTTTTTCAGCAAGAATGGATGAATACAATTCATAGGAGGTTATTTTACCCTCTTCAAGCTGCTTTTTCTCCTCTTTTGTAGGCTCTCGAAGGTCATTGTCAAGAAAATCGTTTAGATTATCTGCAAGCTTTAAATCTGCTTCGTTTCTTTTATTCTCAATATTCTCAATATCTTCTGTAACACCAAGCACAATGCTATCTATATTCTTCCATTGCCATATTGCAATTCCGGCAATAAGGACAAATATTACTAAAAATATGATGAGTATTGTTTTTAAAACTTTTTTCATATAGTAACCTCCTTCTCACTGTATTGTTTTACCTTCAATCAAATCAATTGCATATCGGGCATTATTTTTTGCAAGCGCCCTTAGATAATCCGAAGTCTTTTCTATTTCTTCTTTTATATTTTCTATATTTTCATTGCATCTAAGCATAGTTTCAAAAAACGAATCAGCGGAAAAATCATTTAATTCAAGATAATTTTTCTGCTTCATATACTCCATAAATCCCTTAACCTTAGGATCATACACAATACCCAC
>CAZYYT010000178.1:0-4261 GCA_964651775.1 uncultured Oscillospiraceae bacterium
ATTTTAAGAGTTGTTGAAAGACCACCTGCAACACCGGAATTAATAATAAGCTCAGGATTATAGTTAAGTATCATGGCCTCTGCACAGATTGCGGCAAAAACCTTACCTATTCCGCACACTGCACAAACAATGTTTTTACCAAAAAGTGTTCCCGAAATAAATTCAACACCGCTTATTTTCATTTTTTCATTTATTTCCATTTGGCTTGCAATTTCTTCAAGCTCTACTTGCATTGCGCAAATAATACCGATTTCGGCTTTTAAATCTGACATAGTATATCCCCTATCTTTGTTTATCGTACTTAATTATACAAAATTTATTATTAGACGTCAAGTATAAAAGGCTTGACAATTGTGTTATAATATAATTATAAAAAAGGAGGAATTTGCCATGAACGAAAAAGTAGCACAGCTTATTAACCAACAAATTAACAAGGAATTTTATTCTGCATATCTTTATCTCGAATTTTCAAACTTTTATGCAGCCGTAGGCCTTGATGGATTTGAAAATTGGTATAAGGTACAGGCACAAGAAGAGCGTGACCACGCAATGCTTTTCTACCAGTACCTTCTTAATAATGATATAAAGGTAACATTTGAAGCAATCGACAAGCCTGAGTGTACGCTTACAGATAATATGGTGCCGCTCAAAAAAGCATTAGAGCATGAAAAGTATGTTACGTCACTCATCAATGATATCTATGCCACAGCATTTGAAGTTCGTGATTTCCGTACAATGCAGCTTCTTGACTGGTTTGTTAAAGAGCAAGGTGAAGTAGAAAAGACTGCTTCTGATTTGATAACAAAGATGGAGCTTTTCGGCACTGATGCAAAGGGGCTTTACATGCTTAACAGCGAGCTTAATGCAAGGGTATACACACCCGCATCACTTGTGCTTTAGGAGGTGACAATAAATGAAAATTTTACTTAATCCAGATCAAAACATAGTTAAGACAGTGAAAGAAGGGCTTAAGAAGCGCAGTGGACATTGCCCTTGCGTGCTTGAGATGAGTGATGATACTGTCTGTATGTGTAAAGAATTTAAAGAGCAGATTAAAGACCCCAATTTTGAAGGATACTGCCACTGTATGCTTTATAGAAAAGTAAATGAATAAGAAAAAGTACTGTTTGAAGCCAAGGCTTTAAACAGTACTTTTATTTTAGAAATTAAAATATTCCTTTGCGTTTTGGTAACATATTCCCTTTACTATCTTTTCAAGATATTTTTCATCATACGGATATTCCCCATTTTCAACCATTTGGCCAATAAGGTTACATAATATTCTTCTGAAATATTCGTGTCTTGGATAAGATACAAAGCTTCTTGAGTCTGTAAGCATACCAACAAACTTGCCAAGGTTTCCTAGGTTAGCAAGTGCTGTCATCTGGCTTACCATACCATCACGGTTATCGTTAAACCACCAGCCTGAGCCAAACTGAATCTTTGAGCATACAGGCCCCTTCTGAAAGTTACCAAGCATTGTTCCAAGCACATAGTTATCCTTTGGATTAAGTGTATAAAGAATAGTTTTTGGAAGCTTATCGTCAGAGTCAAGATTATTCATAAATGCGGAAAGCTTTTCTGCAATACACAAATCGTTTATACTATCAAAGCCTGTATCTGCACCAAGTGAATTGTACATTCTGGTGTTATTGTTTCGAAGTGCACCGGTGTGAAGTTGCATTGTCCAACCATGGTTATTATACAAAAGTGCACACTCACGTATAATTGCGGTTTTATAAATATCAATTTCCTCACTGCTTAAGCTTTCACCTGAAAGCTTCTTTTCAAAAACTGCCCCTGCATCACCAAGTGCAAACGGAACATAGTCAAGCCCGTGGTCAGAAAGGCGGCATCCGTTTTCGTGGAAAAATGCTACTTTTTCTTTTATCCAAGAAATTATCTTAGGGTATGAGTCAAGACCATTTGCCTTTATGTAGCCATCAAAGGTATCCTTATCAATATTTACAACCTTATCAGGACGGAAGGTTGGAAGCACCTTTGTTTTAAATCCGTCTGCCTTTAATTTTTGGTGATATCTTAAATCGTCGGCGGGGTCATCAGTTGTACAAATTACCTCAACATTTGATTTTTCAATAAGCTTTTTAGCAGAAAATTCAGGGCTATTCAGCTTTTCGTTACAGATATCCCAGATTTTTTTTGCTGTTTCTTCTGTTAAAACATCATCAATATCAAAATATCTCTTTAGCTCAAGTGCGGTCCAGTGATAGATGGGGTTTCCGATAAGATAAGGCATAACCCTTGCAAAGCCAAGCCATTTTTCGTATCTTTCTGCACCCCCTGTAATAAACTTTTCATCAATGCCAAAGGAACGCATTTGGCGCCACTTATAGTGGTCACCCCCTAAAAAGAGGTCATAAGCATCCTCAAACCTATAGTCATTTGCTATCATTTCGGGTGAAAGATGACAATGATAGTCAATGATGGGCATATCCTTTGCGAAATCGTTATAAAGTTTTTTTGCAGTTTCATTACCTAGCATAAAGTTTTCATTAATTAAACTCAAAGTGTAACACCTTCCTTAAATATTGAAATTTCACGACAATCGTTAATTTCGTTTTTTGTTTCTTTTCCTGACGCGACTTCTATTATGCAATCTAATAGCTCACTTGAAAGTTCATCCATTGTAGTGCCTTCAAGAAGTAAAGATGCATCAAAATCAATCCAGCTTTTCTTTCTTTGGGCAAGTGATTTGTTGGTTGAAATCTTAACAGTGGGTACGGGTGCACCAACCGGCGTTCCACGGCCTGTTGAAAATAAAATTATATGTGCCCCTGCGGCAGTTAAGTTTGTTATTGCAACAATATCATTTCCCGGCCCGTTTATAAGAGCAAGCCCGTTTTTGGTTATGAAATCACCATAATCCAGTACCTCCATAACCTCACTGCTACCACCCTTTTGCACGCATCCAAGTGACTTTTCCTCAAGCGTTGTGATGCCACCTGCCTTGTTTCCCGGTGATGGGTTTTCATATATCACCTGGTTGTGCCTTGCATAGTAATCCTTAAAATCATTGATTAATTTTACTGTGTTATCAAAAAGCTCACGCGTGGGGCATCTTTGCATTAAAAGATGCTCCGCCCCAAACATTTCCGGCACCTCTGTAAGAGCACAACATCCGCCAAATGCGATAAGTTTATCCGAAAGTGCACCGATAAGTGGGTTTGCGGTGATTCCGCTATATCCATCACTACCGCCACATTTAAGTCCGACCTTAAGCTTTGAAATCGGCACCGGTGTTCTCTTAAACTGCGATGCATACTCCTTAAGCTCTTCTATAATTCTTATGCCTTCTTCAATTTCATCATCAAAATCCTGTGAATTTAAGAAGCGCACCCTTTTTTCATTATAAGGACCAAGCACCTTTTTAAAGGTTTCTATATTGTTATTCTCACAACCAAGCCCAAGCACCAAAACGCCACCTGCATTGGGGTGATTTACAAGCCCTCTTAAAATAAGCTGGGTGGTCTTTTGGTCATCACCAAGCTGCGAGCAACCAAATGGATGCTCAAAATACATTGCGCCAGTCTTTACAGAAAGCATTTTAGAGATTTTATTTACGCAGCCGACCGTGTTAATAATCCATATTTCATTGCGGATACCAACGCTTCCGTCCTCACGAACATACCCCATAAAGGTAAGGTCGTTAGCTACACGCTGTGTCTTTGTAAACTGAGGATTATACTCATATTCAAGATTTGTGCTGAGGTTTGTTTTCATATTATGACTATGTACGTGGTCACCCTTTTTTATATCACACGTTGCGTGGCCGATAGGGTTTCCATACTTAATAACATTTTCCCCTTCTTTAATATCGCATAGCGCATACTTGTGACCATCTTCAAGGTTAACTTCAACATTATCAAGCTTATTTATAATCATTTTGCCATTCTCCTAACCACTTCATCTTTAAGAAAGCTCAAATCCTCTCCCCAAAGTTTTCCGTTTGCAAGGATTTCTTCTACGCTTGCATTTTTCATAAAATCCATAACATCCTTTGCGTCGTTTGGCATATCGGTTTTATAAAACTCGATAAGCTTTGCAAATGATAAAAGAAGATTTTCGGGCATTTCACCCTTTCTCTTTATATACCCAAGGATTGAGGGAAGCACCCTAACCTTAAATTTACTTACAGAATTAAGCGCAATTGATAAGCAAAGGTGCTTTATGTAAGGATTGCAGAAGCGCTCAAAAACATTATCTGCATAATCATGGAGCTCCTCTTTGGGAAGGTCAAGCG
>CAZYYT010000179.1:0-4189 GCA_964651775.1 uncultured Oscillospiraceae bacterium
TTAAAACTCCTATATAATATTACAATTCAAAGAGATATATATAAGAAATATTATTGTTTATTTAACATTCAATAATTATATAATTTATATTTGTGTAATAATATAAATAAAAATGCAAGCAAAAGAAACTAAATTACAAGAAATAATAGAAGGTACTAAACAGTATGTAATTCCATTGTTTCAAAGGACTTACAGTTGGACTCAAAAAGAATGGGATGTTCTTTGGAAAGATTTATTGGAATTATGTGATATGGATACTCCGAGAACTCATTTTATAGGTTCTATAGTTTGTATGCCTTCTGAATCAGTTCCAGAAGGAGTTGCAAAATTTTTACTTATTGATGGTCAGCAACGATTAACCACAATATTTATTATTCTTACACTTCTTAGAGATAAAGCTTCTGAGGATGGTGATACTTTATTTGCTAATGAGATAAATGATACTCTTTTGGTTAATCTTTATAAAAAGGGAACAGACTATTTTAAATTATTGCCTACTCAGTTAGATCGGAATGTTTTTGAAAAACTTATTAACAAGAATGAAACTGATGACTCCAATCAAATAAGCCTTGCATATAATTATTATAAGAAGAAGATAAGACAACATCAAATCGACTTTACAAAGCTCAAAACGATTATTACATCATATTTATCAATCGTTAGTATTACACTTGATTCTAGCGATAATCCATATTTGGTTTTTGAAAGTCTAAACGCTAAAGGAAGGCCATTGACTCAAGCGGATTTAATAAGGAATTATTTATTCATGCGAATACATATAAATAATCAGAATGATGTCTATAAACTTTATTGGCTTCCAATGCAACAATCATTAGGTGATGATTTATGATGAGTGGAAATATCATAAAACAAAGTGATATATATTATTCATTAAAAGAGCAGGTATCTCCTGACAATGCCATTGAGTATCTGGAAAAATTAAAGAAATATTCTACTTATTATGATAAAATAAAGAATCCAGAAAAGGAGAATAATGAATATATAAAAAGAGGTTTAAAGAGATTAAATCGAATAGAAGTAACTACTGCATATCCACTATTACTCAATTTTTATAATGATTATTTTAATCAAACAATTAGCGATAATGATTTTTCCCAATTATTAAATATAATTGAGAATTATCTAATTCGCCGTTTTGTATGTAATATTCCATCAAATCAGTTAAATAAAATATTTCCCATAATATATTCTATCTTAAAAGAAAAATACCCCAATAGCATAGTTGTTGGGTTAAAAAATATATTGCAAGATAAAGGTTATCCAAAAGATAATGAGTTCCTTTCAAGATTCAGAGATATTGCTTTCTATGGTGGTGGAGATAGAGCAATTAAAGCTAAATTAATTCTTGAAAGTTTAGAAGAGAGTTTTTCACATAAAGAAAAAATAGACTTTGACAATTTAACAATTGAACATGTTATGCCTCAAACATTATCTGAGTGGTGGCAAGAGTATTTGGGAGATGAATGGGGAGAAACTCATGATATATATTTACATACTATAGGCAATCTCACTTTGACAGCATATAATTCTGAGTTATCAAATGATATTTATCCTCGAAAACAAGCAACGCTAAAAGATAGTCATTTAGAATTAAATAAATATTTTAGTTCAGTTGAAAAGTGGTCTCGTGAAGAAATAGAAAAGAGGTCGTCTCTTTTAGCTGATAAAGCATTACATATTTGGCCATATTTTGGTCAGGACAATTATTCATCCTCAAATGAAGTTATACATGTAACAGGTACTACTCCAATAAGTTTATATATATTGGGACAATATTTTCCTGTTAAAAATTGGCGAGATGTGTTAGAAAATACTTTAAATGTTATTGCTGATTTAGAACCTCAGAAATTTAGTACAATATCTGATTATTTTTCCTCAAAAATAGGTAAGGATAAAAGTAAGTTCAGAGCTATAAGACAATTGAAAAATGGATATTATTTTGAAGTGAACCTTTCTGCACAATCTATTCAAAAACTTTGTTATCAAGCAATTGAAATGATAGAGCTAACAGATAATGATTGGGAAGTGGAAATACAGTCTTAATCTTTTCATGCCATATTATGAGAAATTTATATATAATAAACTTTTACTAAATATTATATTCATAATATAGATTTAATATATACTTTTATAATTTATAAAAGAAGCCAACCTACTCAATAGCGGTAGATTGGCTTTTTTCACTTAGAACCTCTTCTCTTTATATTCTTCAAATTCTTATTAGGTTTAACTCCATACACTGTCTGCAAAATACTATTTCATAAATGCTTCATTTGCGATGCTGTAAGTTGTGAAAGTGTGTTCTTCCACTGATTCAGGGATAAGATAAAATTTGGTTCTCTCTTCTTAATTAATTATTTTAGAACAATAAATATTTATTGTTCGACATGTACAACTATATATGGATAATGACAATGCCAAGAATAATAAGCGGATATTTATCAGGTAGAAAATCTGTAAAAAGTAGCTTTATATAGGCACATCATATTATTATACCGATGAGTGGTTTATGAAATAAGGTGTGAATTAGGGGTATGGAGTGAAATTTTAGAACAGTGATTCAGTAAACCTCGACACACCCTTCTTTCCATGGACGGTAATTTTTCCAAAATCGTAAATTCGAGTAATTATCAAAAACATTTAAATCTTCGGTTTTTAAACAGTTAGAATGATTTATTATTTTATATGTTTGTTTCAATTATAAATATTGTAGTAGATTAGTTCTAAAAGTAATCAAATAAGGGTGTTTATCACTTCCAAATATATAGTTGATTACTATTGTAATATCGTTTATTACTAGTAATTATTATTTCTACAGTAATAAACTACAATATATTATGAGAGACTTGAATAAAAACCTATTTATTTAATAATTAAAACTACATTAGCATGGAAAAAATAGCAAGAATATGTTGGAATACACATGATTGGAAACGTCCATCAGGCATTGAAGGCAAATCACGTTCCAATGAATCATATGAAAAAATCTCGGGATTTGGACATGAAGAATGGTTATTGGATGAAACAAAGGTCTTATCAGATGGATACCATTATGGGTTCATTCAAGCAATGAATACTAAAACGATGAAACATGCAGGTCAATGTTATGATATTCATTTATTCACTATTTCTCCAGAAAAAAAGAAAATATATATAGGATGTTTACACAATGCTATAGGTATATCTACTGAAGAAAGTAAACAAGTGTTTAAAGAGTACAAAAAGTGGGGTTGGATAGCAGAAATGAAAGATGATATTGAGTATGTAAATGGAGATGTAAAATCACTTAATTCTAGTCTTTTTGCTAATGTCAAATTCAAAATGACAGAAGCTAAAATCAATTATTCTAATAAGCCAATTATTCAAAATGATTCATTAGGACATCGATATAACCTAATGAATAAAAAGGAAGAATTTAAATTTGAGATTGATAGTGAGGGTTATATAGAAACACTTGATACTAATTATTTTTTACGCATTAATGAAGGTGGTGAGATCATCATTGATCCATTACACAAAAAGATTCAGAATGCAGTGGTGAGATTATTGGAAGATCAATATATTCATCTTTATCTTGAGCAAAGTAATAGTGAAACAAGGGGGCAAAAGGTAGATATAAAAGGAATATATAAAGAAACTGATGATTGGCATTTCTTTGAAATAAAGACATCATCTGCAAAAAGATGTATAAGAGAAGCACTTGGACAGATTTTAGAATATGCACACTACCCATCCATGTCACGAGCAAAAAAACTATATATTATTGGTCCAGAAGCTCCAGACGAGCAAGACAAAGCATATATGCAAAAACTTAGAGCAACATACGGATTACCTATTTGGTTTAGATGGTATTCCTTTGTAGACAATAAATTATCTGATGATATTTAATTAGAAAAAGATTATGGCAGATGTTATTTATAATACAATAGAAGAATGCGAGAAAGCTATCGCAACATTGAAAGTAATTGGTATGCCAATACCAGAATGGATTACAACCCAACATAGAAAATTAAAAGAATCGCAAAATACTGGTGCAACTACTAAGAATAGAAAAACTCCAATTTACGATACTTTGGTTGCAAACTATCCATATGTGAAAATGCCTTAGAATAAGACAGTATCCATAACTTTGTGTAAACGATAAATGAATCCGGGATTAGTCAAGTTC
>CAZYYT010000180.1:0-4186 GCA_964651775.1 uncultured Oscillospiraceae bacterium
CAGTGTTATTTTCAATATCAACCTTTGTCACAAACATAGGCTTATCAAATGAAAGACCAAGGCCTTTACGCTGACCTATCGTATAGCGTATAATTCCGCTGTGCTTACCTAAAATATTGCCATCTTTATCAATAAAGTTTCCTTCAGGGTAGTGCTTTTTTGTAATCTCTTCAATAAATTCAGCGTAGTCACCTGATACAAAGCAAATATCTTGGCTATCCTTTTTTGATGCATTGATGAAATTACAATCTTCAGCCAACTCACGTACTTTTGTTTTTTCCATTTCTCCAAGCGGAAAATAAGCATGTGAGAGCTGCTCTTGTGTTAGTGAGTACAATACATAGCTCTGATCCTTAGTTGAATCAAGTGCCTTTTTTAGAAGAAATCTGCCGCTTTTTTCGTCATAGCAAGAACGAACATAATGTCCTGTTACAACATAGTCACACCCAAATTCCTTTGCACTTTCAAAAAGCTTTGCAAATTTAAGGTGACGATTGCACTGCACGCAAGGGTTTGGTGTTGCACCTGTTTCGTATGCATTTATAAAGTTATCTATCACATACTCTTTAAATTTATCAGAAAAGTCAAATACGTGGTGTGGCATTGAAAGGGAAGCGCAAATCTTTTTTGCATCCTCAATATCGTCAGATGTACAACACGAATGATCCTGACTTATATCTATATTTTCCGTTTTAAAAAGCTTCATAGTAGCGCCGATACACTCATACCCCTTCTCTTTCATTAAGTATGCAGCTACGCTTGAATCAACACCGCCACTCATGGCAATAAGTGCCCTTTTATTCATTATTTTGCTCCTTTTTAACATTTCCGATATCTGTAACAACCTTGTAGCCTGCGTTTGTTACCTTTTCTTCAAGAAGCCTGCGACTTTCTGCGGCTTCTTCGCCTGTTGCTATTTTATTATCGTATATAGAATATAGCTTTCTAAACTTTTTTGGGGATAGGTTTGGCATAACAACATTTGCCCCCGCTTTAAGTCCACGCTCACGACCATCCTTTGCAAGTGTTCCAAGTGCGGTTGTTGCCGGTATAAGTGCGTGGGGGAAAAGAAGTCTCATCACCGCCACAAGTCTTAAAGTAAGCTCAACACTGCCGCTTGAATATTCTTTTAAAGGTGTTTCGTTATGTGTAACATATGGGCCTATACCTATCATATCTGGCACAAGCTTTTGCATAAACCTGATATCTTCGATTATATCATCAATTGTCTGCTTCGGTGCACCAACCATAAAGCCCGTGCCAACCTGATAGCCGATTTTTTTTAATTCAAAGAGGCAATTTAGCCTGTTATCGTGACTCATCTCTTTAGGATGAAGGTAAGAGTACAGACAGTCACTTGCTGCCTCGTGCCTGAGAAGATATCTGTTTGCACCCGCATTATAAAGTGCTTTATAGCTTTCGATTGGCCTTTCTCCAAGTGAAAGAGTGATTGCACAATCGGGGTAAAGTCTTCTTATGCTCGACACAATATCACACATAATTTCGTCGTTAAAATACGGATCCTCACCGCCCTGAAGTACAAATGTGCGAAAACCTAATCTATAGCCTTCTTCACAGCATTCAAGAATTTTTTCTTTAGAAAGACGATACCTAATAACGTTTTTATTATAGGCACGTATACCGCAGTAGTTACAGTTGTTTTTACAGTAGTTTGAAAACTCTATTAGACCGCGTATATAGACCTTATCCTCGTAAATGCTTTGTCTTACTTCATCAGCAGAAGAAAAAAGGTCTTGATCATATTTATTTGTAGAGAGAATTTCCCTAAGCTCATCATCTGAAAGATTTTGATTTTTGGTGAGCTTTTCTATTATTTCGTACATTTAATCACCCTTTTCATCTAATTCTATAATATGTTAAAAATAAAGTCAATAAAAACGTGTAAATATTATATGATTGTATTGGAAATTATTGACAAATCAGTAAATTTTTGATATAACTAAATATAGGTGATATATAAAATAAATATAAGAAGGCGTTTGTAATGAAAAAATTGTTGGCAGTTGTTTTGGCACTAGTGATGGTAATATCAATGAGTATTTTTTCATCTGCAGAGGAAGGGGATCAGGTTGTTACACTTCCTGTAATCCAAAAAGAAGGAACTCCTTTAAAAACAAAAATGGAGACGTTTGCTTCTTCAGAAGATCTGATAGAGGTGCGTTACATTTACTCTGATGATTTTTACAAAGATGAGTCTGAGTGCACTATTTATGTTGGTTTAGCCAATCCGAATGATTTCAGGGCAAAATCAACACTTGAAATTGTTGACTCTAGTGAAAAGGTTGTTGCAACACAAAAAACATCCTATTATACGGATGCACAAGTTGATTATGGTGAACTTAAAGTTATTATGAAAATAACTTCTACATTAAGTGAGGAAGAGGAATACTCTGTAAAAGTAAAATACAGCGGGAACAAAACCTGTGAGGTTTATGCAGAGGACGTCGGAATATATCTAACTTCAGGTCCATGCATTAGTGAAGTGGAGATAACTGATAGGACAATTACCTTTGTAAAGTTTACAATTGATAATGCTAAACCTGGCGATAAGTTTAAGCTTTTTTACGTTGTGGATGAAGATTCCAATGATGACTGCGTGGTAGAAAAAACTGTTACACTTGATATGAATAAGTCTTTCTCAGCAAGCTTCGGTCGGATTGCAAATTATGGCGGAATCTTCTATTTATGTGATGTCAATAGTAATGCCACTACCTACATAGATTATTATGACACCATTTCCGCAGAGGAAATATTAGAAGATAGTCATTACGGATATGGGTATGGAGAAAACACATATACAAACCAATATATTGGCCTTGATGATACATATGCTTGGATTTGCTTTGGAAATAAGGGCTTTGGATCTAATGCAAACTATGCAAAGGAAGACTTAAATAAGGCAAATGCGTATTTGCTTGATGTGACAACTGATGAAAAAATCAGTACCATTGATAGTAAAGAGTATTACGATTACGGATATGGTGGAGAAATTGATTTAAATCTTAACCTAACAAAGAAACTTGATGCAAACCATAAGTATATATATGTATGTGATGATGGATATACAATAAGACTTTGTGACAACTTTGAAATTGTGTCTGTACCTACAATTATTAATATTTCTTGTGATGTTGACGGTAGTGGATATTACAACGACACATATATCCCAACAGGAACATCAACCTTTGATATATGTGTTAATGCAATGAATATTTCTGATAAGAACAACATTGTAGTAACATTTACTGATGAAAATGGAAATAAAGCAGGTAATGTAAGTCATGTAAGTGGCGCAAATTTCAAGGTTACAGCAACAAAGTCACTTACAAATGGGGACTATGTTCTTACTGCAAAATACAAGGATATAACCTACTCTAAAAAAATTCAGGTTGCAACAGTTGATATAAGCACTGTTTATCAAAATGTCAGCAGTTCTGTTGAATACAACGAAAAAACATACTTTGTTGCACATATAGAAGATGAAAGGATAGACCCAAGTAAGCTTACATATAAGATTAAAATTGATGATACAACATATAAAACTGCAACATTTGATAGAAATATTTATAGCAAGGGCAGTGATAAATTCTTTATTGTAGTACTTAATGAGTCAATAAAGGATCTAACAAACAATAGCCGGGTTTATTTTGAAATGTATAGTGGTGGGGAACTGATTGCTCCAATGTATGAAGGAAATATGAGAATTAATTACGTTGAGGAGCAGATGTCACCATTTATTTATTCTCAAAATAATACCACTGATACAAATGTTGAACTGTTTAGTGAAGGCTTTTCAAGTAGCGGTACATATACTATTCATTCATTTGATGAAAAAACAGGTATGGGTGTATCTGTTCCTGTGACATATAATTCAGCAAGGAAAGCGTTTATTGTTGGAAAAGCAGACTTAGCCAAAATTACCACAAAATATCCTGTAAACTCTAAAAAGTGGAAAGAGGATAGTTTTCTTGTAATTGAAAATAACAATGAGATTGTGTCAAGCATTTGTAACAGTGGTGAATACGGAAATGTTTTACCAGATATCCATTTTGGTTTTGAAGATGACCAAACAAATGCCGGCAAAGTTGTTCTTAACATACCGTCCCATTACTCAATGTACAGGGTAGCAGAAACAGAAGCGGCACTTAAAACAACATCATATAAA
>CAZYYT010000181.1:0-1077 GCA_964651775.1 uncultured Oscillospiraceae bacterium
AAAGCTGAAAGCTTTGATAAGTTTTATGAGCTGTTTGAACGTGAATTTGCAAAGGATTTGGACCAATGGTGCGAATATAACGACAAAGCAAATGAGTATCTGGCAAATGATGTGGATATAGTAAGCTCCATCTTTTTTGACGGAGTTATAGAAAGTGCGAAGCCAATGACACGTGGCGGTATCAGGTACGGTCAGGTCAATGTGAGCATAGTTGGCCTTATTACCTTGTTGGATTCTTTGATTTGCATAAAACAGTTTGTGTATGACGAAAAGATATTTTCAATGAAACAGATGCTTGATATGCTGCACAGTAATTGGGAAGGCTATGAGCCTGAACGAAGGCTTATTGATAAAAAGGCCAAATATCATGGAAACAATGAGCCAACCTCCGTTAATGTATCGAATACGCTATCAAAAACGATTTACAATGCATTAGTGGATAAAAGAAATGTGTTCGGGTATCCGTATATTGTGGGAGATTACATAGGCTACTGCGCATACCACGCGTGGTTTGGCGAGAAAACCCGTGCAACACCTGACGGCAGAAAGAACGGCGATTATATATCTTTCGGCACAGGTCAGAGCAAAAACCGTGACAGAGACGGACTGACCTCCCTGCTTAATTCAGTAGCGTCCTTTGATGTCAGTGGTATAATACAAGGACCTGTTGTGTTCAATGTGAATTTAGAGGATTCCTTAATTCGCAATGATGCTAATTTTGAGAAAACTGTTTCCTTGCTTGAACAATTTTTCAAAAATGGTGGCTCACATATTCAGCTCAATTACGTTTCTCAGGAGGAACTTGTCAATGCAAAGAAAAATCCCGATAAATACAAAAATCTGCGAGTGAGAGTAAGTGGATATTCAGCGTATTTTACGCTTTTAGACACCGATACTCAGGACGAAATCATTTCAAGAACATCGGTTGCAAAATAGGAGGGCAGTATGATTTTTGATATAAGTAGAAATTCCTTTGTAGATGGCCCCGGTATAAGAACCACGGTGTTTTTTAAAGGTTGTAATTTAAAATGTGCGTGGTGTCACAATCCCGAAAGCCAATCCGCAAAACCGCAAATT
>CAZYYT010000181.1:1087-4184 GCA_964651775.1 uncultured Oscillospiraceae bacterium
GAAAGCCTAAGCTTTGAAAAAGAAATGCTTTTCTACAAGAATAAATGCACAGGTTGCGGAAAATGCAAAGAGGTTTGTCCATATAACCTTGAAAAATGTGATTTGTGTGGAAAATGTGAGCTTTATTGCCCTAATGATGCACGAAAAATTTGTGGTAAAGAAATGTCGGCTGATGAGATTTTTGAAACGGTAGTTAAAGATAATGCATTCTACGAAAATTCAGGTGGCGGAGTAACATTTTCCGGCGGGGAATGTATGCTCCAAATTGATTTTTTGACTGAAATTCTAAAAAAATGTAAAGCTAATAAAATACACACAGCCATTGATACTGCCGGAAATGTGCCTTGGGAATATTTTGAGAGGGTCCTCCCCTTTACCGATTTATTTTTATACGATATAAAATGTATGGATAGAGAGAAGCACAAAAAATATACAGGTGTTGGAAATGAAATTATACTGGAAAACTTATCTCAACTTTTAAAAGAAAACACAAATATATGGGTAAGGATTCCTATTATTTCCGGCATAAATGATAGGAATGATGAAATTTTTGAAATTAAAAGCTTTTTCAAAAAGTACGGTTTTCCACAAAAAATAGAGCTTCTCCCCTATCACGCAATGGGGGAACACAAGTATTTGGCGCTAAATAAAGATGCTCAAAAGTTTTATGTACCATCAAAAGAAAAACTAGAAGAACTATATAAAATATTGGTATAATTTACTTTCACCAAATTCAAATAACCTAAATTACATAAAAACTCCTTTTTTTGCTTACAATCAAGAGCATAAAAGGAGTTTTTTGATTATATGAAGTTATATTATTTGACAGAAAAAATAACGTAAATTTTTAGCAGATGGATTACACTATCATTTATAATGTTTTAATATTTTTATGGTTTTTTCTTAAATTTCCAGGGGTTATATTAAAATGCTTTTTAAATATACTATGAAAATGGCTTACACTATTAAAGCCAATACTTTCAGCTATTACATCTAAATTCATATTAGAAAACATTACCTTTGAATAAGCATTTTCCATCTTTATATCCAAAAGAAATTCGAGTGGCGTTTTGTTGTAATGTTCTTTCATGAGCCTATAATAATGAGGATAACTATAGTTTGATAATTTTGAAAAATACTCTATATTATACTTTATATTCTCTTCTTTTTTCATTTGTGTAACAATATATTCTATATCTTGAGGAATACTTTTTTCCAAAACATTACAGTCACTGTAAACTATACTAAACACAATGCTCAAAAAAAGCTTACATTGTATAAATAAATCCTTAAAGCCGTAGGTCATAGGCAAATTATTTAATAACTCACATATTTTGTCTTCACAAAAATATGTATATTCTCTTTTCAGCTTGTTTTTTGAATCGTATGCTAAGGATAAGGTTTTAAATTCAGAAACTGATACTGAAATACCTAAGAGTTTTAAATCTTTTGATTGTGAAATAAATTTATGCGCATCCTCCGGAAAAAGTATTGTAAAATTACCCTTTGACATTTTCTGTGTAGTCCCATTAACAAAGTGCACAGCAGAGCCTTCTAATATTACAAAAACCTCGTAAAAATCATGACAGTGATATATATTGGATAGTTTTCTACCTGAAACTATTTGAAGTATATAATTATTACATATTAATTTGTCTTTGTAATCATCTAATTTATATTTCAACATTCAAATCACCCTATATAAAATATCACATAAAATTTTATTTGTAAATAGTCAAATGATATAAAATCGCATATTTATGATAGTATTAGGCATTGTATTTTTTTGTCGTTTTGGTACAATACTGTAAGGGGTGATTAAAATAGTTTTAGCTAATAAAGAACTGTTTTTGGTTTTTACAATTTTTGCAGCATCAATAAACAATCTCTTACTACATATGCTTCCTAAAAAAACAAATATATTTAGTTTTAATAAGCTATGTGCTTTGGTATGGGTTGTAATATTAGTGTCCTATAATAATTTTTCTGTTTCAATAACAAAGGGCACTTTATTTTGGGGATTACTTTATGGATGTGTTCAAGCAATGTTTCTCCTTTTTAAATCGAAGGCTATGAATTCAGGTCCTGTTTCTATAACGACGCTTATTGGAAACTGTTCTTTAGTTCTTTCTACTTTTGTTGGGGTTATAGTCTGGAAGGAAGATGTAACACTTATTCAAGTGTTTTGCATATGCGCCCTTATCATTTCCTTTATTTTATGTACATATACAAAATCAAAAGACAATACCAATGGAAAATGGATTGTGTATTGTATATTATTTTTTGTTTTCGCAGCAAGTGTAGGAATTATTTTTAAAAGCTATTCTAAGCTTAATGCTGGACAAGGTAATACTACAGATATGATGATAGTTGCAGCGATTACAATGTTTGCAGTTTTATACATATTTGAAATATGTACCACAAAAAATGTCAAGACAAAATGGGATAAAAAAAGCATCATTATCATGGTTTTGTGTGGGATATTAAGCTGCTTATACAATCGGTTTAATATTGATTTGGCAGGTATGTTTGACAGCGCTGTTTTCTATCCATGCTTTAATGGAGGTTGCTGTATTGTAGCATCTGTACTAAGCTTTCTTATTTTCAAAGAAAAACTAAGAAGAACACAACTGATTGGTCTGATTATAGGTATAATAGCAGTAATTATAATAGGAATATTCTAATATAAAAGGAGAACTAATATGATTGAATTTAAACACAAATTGCCGGAAATATTTATAGATGGAAAGCAGGTCGGCACATATAACAATGTTGAATTGGCAATACCGGGAATATTGACTACAAAAGACTCGGTTTTAGGGTGTTTTATTCATTCTCTTAGGACTAATATTTATTCGGAGCGTACATTGTTATTCATAGATAACAGATATATGATGGTCAACAAAAATTGGATTAGAGACTATGTTCATGTAATGAAGGGCATGAAATATTTCGAAACAAAACTTTTGCCATTTTTGGATTTCATTATAGAAACGCAAAGAGAAGACGGACAATTTTACGAACTAATCAAACAGCTTAGCGATGAGCATTGGAAGATGGTAGACGAAGATTGTCGAATAATATATGAAGAGGATAA
>CAZYYT010000182.1:0-790 GCA_964651775.1 uncultured Oscillospiraceae bacterium
CAATTGCAGAAGCAAAGAAGCTCAACATCCCGATAGTTGCTATCGTTGATACAAACTGTGATCCTGAAGATGTTGACTATGTAATCCCCGGCAATGATGATGCTATCCGTGCAGTTAAGCTCGTTGTTTCAACAATTGCTAACGCTGTAGTTGAAGGTAACGAAGGCGCTCAGGATGCTCCGGCTGAGGAAGAAATCGATATTACACTTGAATAAAAAATCATAATAATAAGTTATTATGATGTCGGAAGGATGGATTATAGATGAATTTTACAGCTCAGGACGTTAAAGAGTTGAGAGAAAAGACAGGCTGCGGCATGATGGATTGCAAAAAGGCACTTTCAGAATGTGATGGTGACACGGAAAAAGCAATCGAATTCCTCCGCGAAAAAGGTCTTGCAACTGCTGCTAAAAAGGCAGGAAGAATTGCCGCAGAAGGTCTTGTAAATGTTATAGTTGAAAATGGCGTTGGAGCAGTTTTGGAACTTAACAGTGAAACAGACTTCGTTGCAAAAAACGCAGATTTCAAGGAATTCGTTGATAATGTTACTAAGCAGGTAATTAAGGACAACCCAGCTGATGTTGAGGCGCTTCTTGATACTAAGTTTGTTGCTAATGAAGCACAGACAGTTAAAGATGCACTTAACGAAAAGATTGCTAAAATCGGTGAAAACATGAACATCCGCCGTTTTGGTCGTTACGAAGGCGCTGTTTGTGGTTATATTCACGGTGAAGGCAGAATTGGCGTACTTGTTAAGTTCAACGTTGGTGATGCTACTAAGGCAGATTCA
>CAZYYT010000182.1:800-4158 GCA_964651775.1 uncultured Oscillospiraceae bacterium
TGTTAATGATGCGGTAAAAGAAGCACTTGCAAATATTGCAATGCAGGTTGCTGCTGCATATCCTCAGTACACAAAGAGCGCAGAAGTTCCTGCTGAAGTAGTAGAAAAGGAAAGAGAGATTCTTACAGCTCAGGCAATTAACGAGGGTAAGCCCGCCGCAATTGCTGAAAAGATGGTTGAAGGTAGAATTAAGAAGTACTACAAGGAAGTTTGTCTTATAGAACAGGCTTATATTAAGGACCCTGATAAGAGCGTATCTGCATACACAAATGAAGTTGCAGCAAGTCTTGGTACTACAATCGAAATCGAAGGCTTCTTCCGTTTCGAAAAGGGTGAAGGTATTGAAAAGAAAGAAGATAACTTCGCTGATGAAGTTGCTTCAATGATTAAATAATTTCAAATTAAATAGGTTAGAAGAGCTACAAAAACCAGGTTTTGAACCGATCCAGTAAAAACTGGTAATAGAAAAAAGAGCCTCCTATGGTATAATGAAAAAACCATAGGAGGTATTTTTATGCCCAGATGTTATAAGCATATAAAAGAATATAAAGAAGAAATAAGGTTTTTTGTCAATGGTTGGGGTAAAAGTCCTTTCAAATGCCAATATAGTCTGCCTTATCCGGTGATATTTATCAATTACCAGTGTTGCATTCTTTGGCCATGAGGAGCATGCATCTGAATAAGTTTTCCACATGTTACAAACATAATATTTTATCTGTCCTCGTTCATTTTTAGAATAGGTTTTAAACTTAAATAATGGAAACACCTTTCGGGTAATATATTAAGCACTATCTTGTTAACCGGATTAGTAATTATACATTGGTACTTTTGG
Organism: uncultured Oscillospiraceae bacterium; assembly: GCA_964651775.1. Taxonomy (GTDB): domain Bacteria; phylum Bacillota; class Clostridia; order UMGS1883; family UMGS1883; genus UMGS1883. The sequence goes on from CAZYYT010000182.1 coordinate 1,633, forward strand.
TAGTGCCGTGATACAATTGATGGGTGACAATTCAACAAAAATTTCAAGACGTAACACGGTAATACCATCGCCTGCGCAAGCAGAGCAAATAAAAATTATATAGAGCATATATAGCATTTCATTAGAGTTTCCTTTGTCGGATCCAATCTAATGGGTTTTTCTATATATGCCCTATTTAGTTACTACAATATTTTATATGGGGGCTTATTTCATATTTATCATATATACTTGTGAACAACCTTGTTTTTCCCTATCTGATGAAAACAATATCTTGTCATTAGACCAACTCCATGTAGGATGACAGTGAACATGTTGGGAAATCCAAGAAGTATTATGCTCACACAGAATTTCAAAAGATGGTTCATTCTTTGAAATATCAATAAGAACCAGATCATTTACTGCATCGGCGACAATTAGAGTATTGTCATTATTAGTATGATAATGGTTACAGTAATAAGGGAGTTCTAAGCTTCTTCTTAATTTTCCATGCCTATCCATAAATCCAATTTTTGGTATAGTTTCCTCTCCATTAGACAACATAACCGTAGCCTGCGTCTTATTCACAGTAATAGTTCCATCATGCCCAGGTCCACGATTATCAAAAAATATGAGTCCATCACGCGTCCAGAATTCATGTCCAACGCTATCTTCCTCTTTTTGCCTATAACATGGTTCAACTGTATGCATAATAGTGTTTAGAAGCCATATTCTCTGTTGTACACGATTCCACGGTCCTTCATGACAGTATGTAATGTATTCATTTGAATCGGGAGCAAACTGAACATGTCCTAACCAATGGGTATCGTGAAATACAGTTTTAAAATCTGAGCCGTCCGAGTTTATAATAACTACCATTCCGGATTTAATCGCATAAAAACACTCAGTAAAGCCATCATAATTTGAGTTTGTGAACTTTTTATCAAATTTTGGAGTTTCAGATAATGTAACAGCTACATATCGATTATCATAACTTATACTCATAGATGAAATATTAAAATTATGTGGTGTTTTATAAATTTGATAAATGTCATTGGTTTCCCTGTCTAAACGATACAGGGAATCTTTTGTATTAAAAATAATTATTTTACTGTCAATGCTTTTTGTAAAACTAAAAAAACCAACATTGTTAAATTGTTCATCAAAATCTGTTAATTGAGTGCGAACTCCTGTCCTTAAGTCCATTGAAAACAAATTTATAGGTGAACTTTTTTCGCCGGATGATATATCTGAATGCTGATATATAATCTCTTCATCACCCTGAGTGAATGAATTTTCTGTAAAGTAAAAATGACAGTTATTACCGGTTTTTGTGAGTTGAATTATTTGTCTACCGGACTTAGGATCTACAAATGTTTCCATTTCAGATGGATACTGCTTTCCAACGTTTGACATGTTAATACTCTCCATTCATAAAAAATTATTCAATAAAATCTTTTCTATATGGATTAAAGGTATCTAAAAGTATACCCTTCTTCAAACACACGCACCCATGTTTAATATTTGGAGCCTTGTACAATGTATCTCCCTTTTTTACAATCCTTTTCTCTCCGTTAATATCAAACTCAAATTCTCCGCAAAGAACATATGTGAGCTGTGAGTGTGGGTGGGAATGCATAGCACCTATGCTCCCCTGTTCGAAGTGTACCTCAACTTGCATTAGACTGTCTCCATAGGCAAGAATTTTTCTTTTTACTCCGCCACCAAGTTCCTCAAATTCTTTTTCATCATAAAACACAAAGGGGATATTTTTATTATCCATAATTTTACCTCTCTTTTATGAGTATTAAAATATTTTTTACAAATAAGCATACTTACTTTTGATAATGAAAACGTCTCGCTAAGATATTTCCTTTCCTCCATCGCCAATATCATCAACATAGAAGGATGGTGCATAACCGATTTTCTCGGTGTAGTTTTTGCCAACCTCTTCTTTAAATGCATCAATTGCTTCGTTACGTACAATTGAAACTGTACTGCCACCAAAGCCTGCACCGGTCATTCTTGAACCTAAAACGCCATCAATCTTTCTTGCTTCGTCAACAAGTGTATCAAGCTCATTACCCGTTACCTCATACAAGTCGCGAAGTGAGTCATGGCTTTCGTTCATAAGAAGACCGAAGGTCTTAATATCACCCTTCTTAAGTGCATCAATGCTACGAAGAACCCTATCGTCTTCACTAATAACGTGCTCGACTCTTCTTCTGACAACCTCATTTTCGATAAGGTGCTTGTTAGCCTCAAATTCTTCAAGTGAGATTTCACCAAGACAGGTCTTATCGGGAAGTGCCTGCTTTAAGATTTCAAGGCCTTTTTCACATTCACCTCTACGCTCATTATACTTACTTGTAGCAAGTGAGTGCTTTTTATTTGTGTTTGTTATAACAAGCTTACAGCCCTCTAACACAACGGGAACAAGCTCAAACCGCCACAACCCGTTTTTCGCCGTCAAAAGCGGAGTATGCACCGAGCAGAGCGGCGAATGCTACGGCTTCAACCTTGTCTATTCAGGCAACCACATTGCACAAG
>CAZYYT010000183.1:0-4132 GCA_964651775.1 uncultured Oscillospiraceae bacterium
TAAATTGCCAAAAGAAAATATATATGCAGTTATAGACTTTGCAGGAGTTTTGCCAGCGTATCTTGAGACAGAAGACCCTCATAAATATATAAATGTTAATATTACTGGTACACTAAATATTTTAGAGTATTGTAGAAAAGTAAAGGCAGATAGAATAATATATACTCACACTTGGGCTGAATTAAATGGTTATTTAAAAGAAAAAAAACCATTAAAACCTAATGTCCCAAGAAAACCAATTTATACAGGCGATCATGCAGTGTATACTGTTACGAAGTGTGCGGCTGTTGATTTAATAGAATGTTATCATCATATATATGGAATAAAAAATTTTATTTTTAAATTACCAAATATTTATTTATATTCTCCAGAACTATATTATTATGTTGATGGTAAAAGAAAATATATATCATATAGGTATATGATTCAAAAAGCTATTAAGGGTGAAGATATTGAATTATGGGGGAATCCTAAATTAGGGAAAGATATTATTTATGTTAAAGACTTATGCCAAATGGTATATAAGGCAATGTTGACAGATAAAGTTGATAGCGGTCAATATAATGCTGGAACAGGTATAAAAACTACAATGAGGGAACAAATCGAAGGAATAATAAAGGTGTTTTCTCCAAAAGAAAGTCCATCTAAAATAATAGAATGCCCGGATAAAAAAGATTGTGATGATTTCGTTATGGATATTTCAAACATAAAAGAAGATTTAGGATATGAACCTCAATTTAATTATATCTCTTATCTTGAAGATTATAAAAAAGAAATGAAATTGGAACGTTTTGTAAAGGAGTAAAAATGAAAAAAATTAGTTTTATAATTCCATGTTATGGAAGTGAAAAAACAGTTGAAATAGTAATTAATGAAATTATAAAAACTGTTTTAGAGAAAAAAGAATATGATTATGAAATTGTGGCAGTAAATGACTTCTCTCCAGATAATGTGCTAGACATATTAAAAAAACTAGCTCAAGAAAACGAAAAAATAAAAGTACTATCTCTTGCAAAAAATATGAATAGACCAGGAGCACTTATGGCAGGAATGAGTATTTGTACTGGAGAATATGTTGTATTAATGGATGATGATGGACAGTGCCCAATGGATCATTTATGGGATTTAGTGAAACCTATAGAAGAAGGACATGATGTTACAATTGCAAAATATCCAACATATAAACAATCTAAGTTCAAAAGTTTTGGAACTATAGTAAATAGAAAAATGACTGAAATTATAATTGAGAAACCAAAAGATTTAAGCTTTACAAATTTTTCAATATTAAAAAAATTTATTGTAGATGAAATTTTAAAATATAAAAATCCATATCCATATATGACTGGACTATTATTAAGAACGACAAATGACATAGTTAATGTAGAAATGGAAGAAAGAAAAAGAATAACTGGTAATACTACATTTACATTAAAGAAAATGTTAAAACTATGGATTAATGGATTTACTGCTTTTTCAGTTAAACCATTGAGACTGTCTACAATAATAGGATTTTTTACAGCGCTTGCAGGGTTTGCTTATGGCATACATATTATTATTCATAAGGTTTTTATTCATCCAGAAATTGCGCAGGGCTATAGTTCACTAATGGCAGCTTTACTGTTTATAGGTGGAATAATAATGGTTATGCTAGGATTAATAGGAGAATATGTTGGAAGAATATATATCTGTATTAATAATTCACCACAGTTTGTAATAAAAGAAAAGTATAATATAAAGGATATAGGTACTAATAATGAAAAGATTAAAAATTAAAAATTTTATTTTTCTACATTTATTACTCTTGATTTTTTCTTTTTGTAGTGTATTTTCTAAGTTAGCATCACAAAATGAATTTTTGTCATTTAAATTTTGTATGTTTTATGGATTATCAATTTTAATATTAGGAATATATGCAATTTTTTGGCAACAAATTTTAAAAAAATTTACATTAACAACTGCTTTTATAAATAAAGCTATAACAATAGTTTGGGGCATAATATGGGGAATTGTGTTTTTTAAAGAAAAGATACAACTTAATATGATAGTTGGAGCAATTATTGTTTTTATAGGCGTAAGTTTGGTGGTGTTGACAGATGAATAAAATATTAGTATATTCACTTATTTACATATCAGGAGTAATAATATCTGCTTTTGCTCAAGTATTGTTAAAAAAATCAGCTGATACAAAAAAAGAAAATGTGATTAAAGAATATTTAAACATTAAAACAATTTGCTCATATTCAATATTCTTTATAGCAACATTATGCTCAGTTTTTGCTTATAAATATTTACCATTATCATATGGTCCAATACTTGGAACTTTAGAGTACATTTTTGTGGCAATATTAAGTTATTTATTTTTAAAAGAAAAAATAAAAATAAAAAAACTAATCGGTCTTTTAGTTGTTTTAATAGGAGTATTTATATATTCACTATAGAAAATAATAATAGGAGGAATAAGAAATGAAAGGAATTATTTTAGCTGGGGGAAAAGGAACTAGATTATATCCAATGACAAAAGTGGTATCAAAACAATTATTACCATTATATGATAAACCAATGATATATTATCCATTATCAACATTATTGCTTGCAGGAATAAGAGAAATATTGATAATTTCTACACCAGAATCAATAGGACAATATGAAGAGCTTTTAGGCGATGGTAACAAATTAGGTATTTCATTACAATACAAAGTGCAAGAAAAACCAAAAGGATTAGCAGAGGCATTTATATTAGGAGAAGAATTTATTGGAAAAGATTCAGTTTGCTTAATTTTAGGAGACAATGTTTTTTACGGACAAGCGCTTACTGGATTGGTTGAAGAAGGAAGTAAATTAAAAAAAGGAGCAAAGATATTTGGATATCCAGTAAAAAATCCTTGCGATTTTGGAGTAGTTGAATTTGATAGTAACAACAAGGTTATTTCAATTGAAGAAAAACCTAAAATGCCAAAATCTAATTATGCAGTTCCAGGATTATATTTTTATGATAATGATGTTGTTGAAATTGCTAAAAACGTAAAACCATCAGCAAGAGGAGAAGTAGAAATAACAGCAATTAATAATGAATATTTAAAAAGAGAACAATTAAAAGTAATTTTATTTGGTAGAGGAATGGCATGGTTTGATACAGGAACAGCAACAGGAATGCTAAATGCTGCAGAGTACATAGAAGCTATACAAACAAGACAAGGATTTTATATTTCTTGTTTAGAAGAGATAGCGTATAACAGAGGATTTATTAATAAAGATCAATTAGAAGAATTAGGAAAGGAATTAAAAATGACCGAATATGGTAAATATATAATTTCTTTAACAAAGGAGGTAGGCCCATGCAACTCTTAGTAACTGGAGCAGCTGGCTTTATAGGTAGTAACTTTATAGAGTATATGGTAGAAAAATATCCAAATTATAAGATAATTGTTTTAGACAAATTAACATATGCAGGCAATATGAATAATTTAGATAAAGTTATTGATAAAATATCTTTTGTAAAAGGAGATATTTGTGATTTAGAATTGGTAACAAAAATTTTTCAAGAATACAGCATAGATGCAGTGGTCCATTTTGCGGCAGAATCACATGTAGATAATAGTATAAAAACACCATTTATATTTACTGAGACAAATGTAATTGGTACACATACTTTATTAGAAGTTGCAAAAAGAATATGGGGAGAAGGAAGTAAAAATAAATTTGTACATATTTCTACTGATGAAGTGTATGGTGAGTTAAAAGAAGAAGGATATTTTACAGAGAAGTCTCCTATAAAACCAAGTAGCCCATATTCAGCATCTAAGGCAAGTTCTGATTTAATAGCATTCTCATATTGTGAAACATTTAAAATGAATGTATCTGTTACGAATTGTTCAAATAATTATGGACCATATCAACATAACGAAAAGTTAATACCACATATGATCAAATTAGCTATGAAAAATGAAAAACTTCCAGTCTATGGGCAAGGATTAAATATAAGAGATTGGTTATATGTAGAAGATCATTGCGAGGCTATTGACCTAGTATTACATAAAGGGAAAGCAGGAGAAAGATATAATATAGGTGGGCATAATGAGAAAAGGAATATTGATATAGTTAAATTAATATTAAAACAATTAAACAAACCAGA
>CAZYYT010000184.1:0-4124 GCA_964651775.1 uncultured Oscillospiraceae bacterium
TGAAATAGCAGGAATATTCATCTGATTAACATTTAATATATAAATATTACCCCAAAAAGTAATACAAAAATAAAATATAAAAACAATAATAGGTAAAAATATTAATATTATTTTTGCAAAATTCATAATAAATTTTTTCATCATTTTAAACTCCTAACATTAAACGCCTGAACAATATCCACCAATAACTTTTCCAGTATACATATCTACATATCCTGTAATATGAGATAAATTATCATCAAAATCACAGTAGAAGACATAAGCTTTTCTAGTAAAATCAGCTACAGCTTCTTGTGTATATGAGGTTAAATGATTATTAGGATAAACATCTTCTATTTTTATATCCTTAATAACATAATCTGAATAATTATTTACTACATATTGTTTTCTGTAATTTTCCCAAATTTCTTTAGCTTCATTTTTTGATATTGGGTTAAGACCATCTGTAGAAGAATTATCAAAAATAGTTTTGCTTGTATTATTTGAACTTAATTCTACATTATTATTACTTTCTGCAATATTAGTAGTGTTTTGAGTTTTACCTAGATTACTTTTTAATTCAGTAATTTCATTTTTTTGAGATTCTATCGTACTACTAAGATTCTTAATTTCAAATTGTAAATCGTTTATTTTTATTAAAAAAGAAACCTAAAACACATACAAATAAAATTAAAATCCAAAATAATACAACTAATTTTTTTTCCTTTTTCAATTAAATCAACTCCAATAAAATTATAGCACAAAATAAAAAATAAATAAAGAGGACACATAGTTCTCTATTAAAAATTTAAAATATTGGAGTTGTATGAAATGCCCTAGTTTCTTATTTATTTTATTGACATACTTATATATCTATGTTAATATATATTTATACAGAAAAGATTACATGAAATGAGTTTTAGAAGTTATTCAAGTTATGATGCAGACATTAAAAAATAAGTGAAAAAATTTGATTATATAGTAGATGACGAATCGTATGAATATAATATATTTGAATTAGTTAGAATATATAAACAAACAGATTTTAATAAACAAGTAATATTATTTATAGGATATTAAAAGGAGATGAAAAAATGATAATAGATAAAGAAACTATTAGAATTTATGAAACCTGCATACCAAAATACTTAAAACATGATATTGATGAATATTTAAAATATAAAGATGATAAAACCTGTACGGTAATAGATTGCTTAATTGATGAAATATATGGATCTATAAATTCAGCCTTTTATAGCGAAGAAATTACAGAAGAACAGGCTCATTATTTAAGAGATAAATATTGTTATGGAAAAGATTGGGCTAAAGGAGAAAAAATAACAGATTTTTAAGATTAGAGGGAAGGAAAAGAAATGGATAATAAATTAATAGATTTTACAAACTGTAAAATAGATAACACATATCTTTATAGAGGAAATAACGGAAAGAAATTAGGAATAGTATATAACGAAAAAATATATATGTTGAAATTTCCTCCATTTAAAGATGATATTTCTGGTTATTCTAACAGTTCTGTTTCAGAATATATTTCTTGTACATTAAATCAATAGGATTTAATGTACAAGAAACGATTTTAGGAGAATATAGATTAGAAAATAATAAAACAAAAATTGTTTGTGCTTGTAAAGATTTTACAACAGATGGTTTTATATTAAAAGAATTTGCTGAATTAAAAAATAGTATAATAGATTCTCCTAATAATGGATATGGAACAGATTTAAATGAAGTATTGAATACTATGGAATCTCAAAACCTTTATTCTGCTGAAGAATTAAAGAGATTCTTTTGGAATATGTTTATTGTTGACGCATTACTTGGGAATTTTGATAGGCATAATGGAAATTGGGGATTCTTAATAAATAGAGAAACAAAAGAAGTTAGAATTGCACCTGTTTTTGATTGTGGTTCTTGCTTATATCCACAATTAGATGATATTACTATGGAAAAGTATTTGAAGGATAGAGCAGAAATAGAAAAAAGAGTTTATGTTTTCCCAAACTCTGCTTTAAAAATAGATGATAAAAAAATCAATTATTATGAATTTATAAAATCTGGAGAATTTTTAGATTGTAATAAAGCTTTGATAAACATTTATCCTAATATTAATTTAGAGGAAATTAATAATATTATAGAAAATACTTCTGGAATTTCTGATATAAGAAAAGATTTTTATAAAATAATGATTAAGGAAAGATATGAAAATATATTAACTCCACCATATAAAAGATTAAATAAGATTAATATTGAAAATAATGAAGTAGAGTCTGAAGATGATGAAGAATTTGAAGAATAACAAAAAACAAAGCTTCAAAATTCAATTTAAAGGATTTTAAAATTAAATCAATATAAGTTTATGCCTAAAATATTAATTATAAATTTTGATACTTAATTTTATGAAATAAGACCAAAAAGGAGATAGAATTTTATGAAAAAAATAACAGATGAAGAAAAAGATAAAATAATTGACTTATATTTTAATCAATCATTTATTATGACGGATATTGAAAAAAAATTAAATATTTCAAGACCAATAATATCTAAAGTTATAAATGAATATAAAATAAAAAATGATATTGATATAAAATTTTCAAAGATAAATATTAATACTCTTAAAACAGGAAGATCAATTAATATTCCAAATACATTTTTGAAAAAACTAGATATTTCAGATGATGATAGAGATGTTAAAATTGTTTTAAACAAGACTAAGAAAGAAATTAAAATAAAAAAAATTAGCAAATAATTAGTTAGTTTAAAGTCAATATTGGTTAATATTTGTTATAAATTTCTCATATTATTTACCACGAAGAAAAATGCGAAGGCTGAAATAAGCTAATTAAGGCTGAATTCAAGAAAATCACTTTTTGAATGAGGAGCCAAAACAGAAAAGTTCATCACAGGATGAACTTTTTTGTTTTGCATTTATTTTCCTTACTCAAATAAATCTGCATGACTGCCTGTGCGAGTTAATACTAATATAAGTTTATTATTATTTTTCAAATAAATTAAAAGCCAATCTGGTTTTATATGGCATTCCCATAACCCGATTAACTTTTGGTTCTAACAAATGATTACAATATTTTTCAGGCAATATTTCATCATTAGAAAGTAAATAAAGTACAGCTTTAAAAGCACTTTCGTCAAAATTGTTTCTACTGCGCATTCTTTTATAATCTTTTTTGAATTTGTTGGTCACTTCAATATCATATTTATTCATTCTCGTTATTTAAATCCTCCATTAATTCTTCAACAGTATTAAAAGATTTATAATTATCAGGATTTTTAACCATTTCAAGAGCTTCCTTAATTGCTTCAAGGGTTTCCTTATTATATTTAGGCTTTTTTATTTCGAAAGGTATACTTTCTGTTAAAACAACTTGTTTTAAAAAAACAGTAACAGCATCAGCAATATTCATTCCTAAATCATTCAAAGTTTTTTCTACTTCACTTTTTAATGTTGGCTCTATTCGTATATTTAGTGTATCTGTTTTAGGCATTTTCAACACCTCCATCTGTTCATATTGTAACACATTGTATATGCATTGTCAATAATATTATATTATTATTACCTTGATTTGTTACATTTATACATAACCTTTTAAAAAGCAAGGCTGGTGCAGTTATGCATCAGCCTTGCTTTTTCATATTATTTCGACATTTTCTAGTATAACTACTGGTATATTTTCAATACCTTGTTCTTTTGCACATGCTAAAATGTTAAACCCATCTAGCAACACAAAATTTGAGGATACAACAATAGGCCGTGGCAACTTTCCATATTTTTTAATAAAATTAGTATATTTAGAATACTTTTTACCTTTGTATAAACTTTGGTCAAAGAATACTCTTACCAAAATTCTACTAATATGAACAGTTTTTACCCACTTTTTAGGAATGTTAAATCCCTTTTTATATCGCCTTTTTTCATTTTCAGAATATACTCTTTCTTTAAACTCTTTCTTTTCAATTTTAGATAAAGTTTTGAAAATTGCATACTCTTGAAAATTGAGGTTTCCTTTGCTGCCGTTACAACTTGAACATGAAGGAAGTAGATTATTAGTAATTGATATACCACCATAGTCTCTTGGAAACATATGGTCAATAGTAATATCAACTACTTTTTT
>CAZYYT010000185.1:0-4075 GCA_964651775.1 uncultured Oscillospiraceae bacterium
CCCGGTCTCGAAGTTCGTAGCCTCGCGCTTTATCCAGCTAAGCTACAGGTGCATAGACTATTTTATATTATAACTTGATTATGAAGTTTATTCAAGTTATTTAAATAAAAAAGTTATCATATAAAATGATAACTTTTTGGTGAACCGGAGACGATTCGAACGTCCGACCCATGCCTTAGAAGGGCATTGCTCTATCCTACTGAGCTACCGGTCCGTGTTTGACTAGTGAATAATATAATAACATATTTTTTAAAGCTAGTCAATAAATTGTAAAAAAATATCAATAATAACTTGAAAAAAAAATAGCGGTTTGATATAACTATTAGTGTAAATAAGAAGATAGGTGTGAAATTATGAAGTATTATATGTTTAATGGGTTACAAGGCTCTCGGCAAGAATAAAACTCCAAAAATTAAAAAAGATAGTAAACCAATTAACAAAAAGAAAGTATGGAAAACAATTATTATTATTGCAATTTTAATATTGCTTATAATAACATTTTCTTTATATACAAAAAATGAAAATTTTAGAAATTTTTGTGACAAATATATTTTCAGGAAAGAAGTATATGAAAATGATTTGCCTACAATTGAAATAGATTCTGCTAATAGTTTAAATATATATGCATATAATAATAATATAGTTATATTGGACCAAAATACATTAAAAGTATATAACAAATATGCACATCAAGAATATACATTAGATATTACAATAACAAATCCGATTTTTGAATCAAATGGAGAGTTCTTATGTATAGCAGAAAAAGATGGACATAAAATTTATTTGATATCTGGTCGACAAATAGTTTGGCAAAAAGATTTAGAAGGAAATATTTCTAATATAAGTTTAAATTCAAACGGATATGTTTCAACTGCAGTTGCTGGATTAAGCTATAAAACAGTTATTTCCACATTTGATGAAAAGGGTACAGAGCTTTTTAAAACATATTTATCTACAACAAATATAATTGATACAGATATTTCAAATGATAATAAATATTTGGCGATTGCAGAAGCTAACTTTTCAGGTATTGTTATCCAGTCAACTGTTAAAATAATATCAATTGAAGAGGCTAGAAAAAATGGAGAATCATCAATCATATACACATATACAGCCCCACAAAATGATATGGTTACCAATATACAATATCAAAATGGGAACAGATTAATTTGCATGTATGATGGACATATAGATATGATAAATTCAAATAACAATACAATTATTACTACTTTTAGTAACAACGAAGAAACACTTTTTGCAGATATTAATTTATCAAAAGACGTAATTAAAATTGTAAAAAAATCAACCGGTATGTTTAGCGCAGAAGCCGAATTGCAAATTATTAATTCTAATACTAACAATCAAAATATTTATGAAATAAATGAAGTACCTAAAAAAATAAACACATATAATAATATGATAGCTGTGAATTTAGGAACAGAGGTATTACTTATAAAAAATAATGGCTGGTTAGTGAAAAAATATATTTCTTCACAAGAAGTACAAAACATTGTGCTTTGCAATGAGTTAGTTGGTATTATTTATAAAAATAAAATAGAGATAGTTTCTCTATAGGAAGAGAAGGTGAAGTATATGCCTACTATAATAATAGACTTAATAATCATATTAATAATTGCTTTATTTACATTTATAGGATACAAACAAGGTTTAATTAAAGTAGCGATAAAAATATTTTCTTTTATAATTGCAATAATTGTTGCTATTACTTTATATAAGCCAGCAGCGAATTTAATAATAGCAAAAACTTCGTTAGACGAAACAATTAAAAATACTATGGTTGAAAAAATAACACCTGAAGGCTTAAAATCAACTGACCAAGTAAAAGTACCAGACAATATCTCACAATCAATAATTGGTGGAGCAAACCAAACAATAGATGAAATCTCCAACACAATTTCTATAAAAATAATAGAAGTAAGTTCTTTACTAATAATTTTTATAATTGTAAAAATTTTATTGAAATTTGTTTCTGCAATAGCAGATTTAATAGCAAAACTTCCAATAATAAAACAATTTAATAAATTAGGTGGGACTTTATATGGATTAATAGAAGGAATTTTAATTATATATATATTATTAGCTATATTATCAATGGTTGCACCTCTAATCGAATCAAACATAATCACGGAAATAGACCAATCGTTAATAGGTGGAATGATGTATAATAATAACATATTACTTAATATAATTTTTTAAAATTTTTGATAATAGAGTTGATATTTATAATATTTTTTGATATACTCCTAATTACGTTGTTAATTAGGAGTGATTTTTTAAATGAGTAAACACGATAAAAAAGAAGAAAAAAGAAAAAATAAAAAGAAAAAAAGAATAGGTATAAAAATATTCTTATTAATATTAGTAATAATTGCAATTTTCGGTGCTATATTTGCTAAAAGAGTATATGATTTAGACGGAAATTGGTTAGCTGCTATTATGGGACATAATAAAACTACATTACAGAATCTAGACAAAATATCTATATTAATTATGGGCGAAAGCGAAGGAATGTCAGACACCATGATAGTTTGCTCTTATAATCCTAAAACACAAGAGGCTTCTATGCTATCGATTCCTAGAGATACATTTACAGGGGATAGTACAAGCAATGCAAAATCAAGTGATAAATTAAATTCGCTTTATTCAAACGGAACAAAACCAGAAAAAACATTGGCTGCAATAAATGAAATAACAGGCCTAAATATTAAAAATTATATTTTAATAGATACAAAGGCATTAAAAGAACTAGTTGATGCAATTGATGGAATCGAGTTTAATGTACCAATAGATATGGAATATGGAGATTATTCACAAAATTTATTTATAGATTTAAAAGCAGGATTACAAAAATTAGATGGAAGTAAAGTTGAACAATTAGTAAGATTTAGACATAATAATGATGGAAGCACATATCCTTATGAGTATGGAATGGAAGACTATGGAAGAATGAGAACTCAAAGAGAACTTATAAAAGTAGTGGCTTCACAAACAATAAAATTATCAAACGTAACAAAAGCAACACAAATGCTTGATATATTAAAAAAATATGTACAAACCAATATGGACTTCAATCAATTTAAAGATTATATTCCTTATGCAATAAACCTTAACATGGATTCAATAAAAACAGAGCAATTACCAGGAGAATCTAAAGTATTAAATGGAATTTGGTTTTTCTTACCTGATGATGAAAAAACACCTGAAGTTATACAATCACTATTTCCAAATTAAATAAAAAAATATGGGGGATAAAAAATCGGGGGCTTTAGCACCCCGATTTTTTTAATTGACAGAAATAAATTATTTGATTTTTCTAGCTTTCAGGCGTCTATTCTTTTTATGTCTAATTTTTTTATTTTTTAAATATATTCTTATAATAAATAACAATAATAATATAGTTATAAAGTTCAATAAAAATTTAGATTCTTTTACATTTTGGCCTAAATTATATGTATAAGTAATTCCTTCTACTTTATAAGAAATAGAACCAACAACCTCACCTTTTTTAAGAGGAGCTTTGATATTATCATTTAATTTAATGTCTGGAAGCAATGTAGTATACAAATCATCTTTTTTAATAAGAACAGAAACATCACTTTCCAAAAGTATATCAGTTTTTTTGGTTTTTTGAGTAGCTTTAGAAACATTTAAAGTTTGAATAGCAGATTCTTTTTTTGCAACTTCTCTAATAGTGTAATTGCTAAAACCATATTCGAATAAGGCCTTTGTATCTAAATATCTTTGACTTAAATATTGATCTGTTTGGCCGGCGCCAAGAACTACAGAAATAAATTCTAAATTATCTCTTTTGGCTGCTGCAGCTAAACAATTCCCAGCAGGAGTGGTAAATCCGGTTTTGATTCCAATTGCATATTTATAATAGTAATTATCTGCTCTATCATTATTATTAACTATTATTAATTCATTTGTTGATGCAAAAACTCTATCATCTTTTTCATACTTATTGGTTGCAGGTAGCTGGTAAGAAGTCGTTGAAACTATTTTTCTGAAAGTTTCATTTTTCATAGCATATCTAGCAATTAATGCTAAA
>CAZYYT010000186.1:0-4062 GCA_964651775.1 uncultured Oscillospiraceae bacterium
TTACAATGTTTTTTGTTAGTTTATGTTCATTTATGCAAAAATAATATTGTTTTAGTAGAAGTTTTATTGTCCTTCGGTGACACTACAAATACATTTCTATTTGCATATTTCTCAGTTTTCACTTTGTATCCCATTTCTTCTTTTATTACTGGCTTGCTCCATCTATCCATAATTGCAAAATAATATATACCTAATACTACTATAATAACTATTAATAATATTAGAATTTGCAATATTCTTTTTGAAAGTTTCACTTTTTTCTTATCCGACATTTTCTATTTCCTTTCAATTTGTTAATTTATTATACTTTATATGGCATAATAAAATCAATGATATATACAAATTATTAACACATAATGGTATAATTCTAAAAAGCATGCAAAACAAAGTAATATTAGAAATAACACTAATCTTTCTCATCATACAATAAAAGTAAGTAACTGATTTACACAAAAATTATACTTAAAAAGAACTAGTAAAATTGATTTACTAGTTCCTTTTATATTTATTTCTTTTCTTCTTTCATTCCTTCAAGTGTTGTATTTGGAATTATAACTTCATTATTTCCATCTTTTTTTATACTATCTATCACAAACATAAATTTTACTGTTCCTTGTGTGTTTTCTTCTTTGCCTCCAAATGTATTATAATTGTTTGCTAAGTCTTTTAATTTTTCTATTCTTGTTTGTAAATCCTTTACATCACCATTTACAAGGCTTGCAATTTTTTGAATACCTTCTTCATCAAAATTTGCTATTCCTGAAGATAAACTTTGTGCTCCTTGATTTAAATTTTCCGTTCCTGAAACTAATGTTGTTGTTCCTGTTTTTATTTCTGATAATCCAGAAGCTAATTTTGAAACTCCACTTTGTAATTCGCCCATTTGTGAAATCACACTATTCTGAGCTGTCTTTTTTACTTCATTTGCTACTTGCGTAGCTGTTAATGTAGCTGTCTTTTTTGCCGCTTCCACTGCTGTTGATTCAGCAACTGTTTGAGCAGTTGCATTTGCTACAGTACCAGCAATTTGTTCAGCTATCTTCTTCGCCCCTGTAGATGCCACATTTTTTCCTACTGTTTGCGCTGTTTGATAAGATACTTCTTTAGCCGTAGTATCTACTGAATTTTGCACTAATGTAATCATTGTCGGTAAAATCGTCTGTAATAGACCTTTTTGTTCTTGTTCATTTAAATTACTATATACTGGATTTTGACTCAAATAATTTTCCATAATATTCTCTAATTGCTCCTGTTGAGCCTTAGTTAATTTAGTCCCTTCTTTTGCTGTAGTTTCTATAACACTTTTTTGGTTTTCTATTGTTTTTTGAGCTTCAGTTTTTGCTTGTTCTTGTATTAATGATAGTTGATTCGTAATTGTAGCTTTTGCTGCATTCTCCGCTTGATTTCCTATCGCATTTTTTTCATTATCAGATAATTTAGCTTTATTTGCTGCTTGAGCTCCAATTTCATTTACACTACTACTATCTAATGCATCTTTATCGTCTGCTTTTAAACTTTTTATTGCATCTTTTACTTGTGCTTCAATTTCCACTGTTCCGTTATATGCTGTCGAAACTCCTGTGCTTAAATTTTTTGCTCCTTGCATTAAACTTTGAGTACCATCTTGTAATGTATCTGCCCCTTTTACAATTTGTTTACTAGAGTCACTTAATGTTGAAATATCTTGATATAAACCATCTAATTTATCAAGATTTAAAATATCTTCATTATCCAATATTTTTGGAGTTGCATATGATATTATGTTTTCCATTTCAAAGCTTTCTGTTTCAAATTCTATTTCTACATTTTCTGGAATATCTAAATCCAAGTTAGATTTATTTATTCCTAAACTTTCTTTAAGTCCAGGACATGTAATTCCTAATAATAATGTTTTTTGTCCATTATCAATAATTTTTCCATTTGTGATTGTTATATTTTTTGCAATTTCATTATTTATTACAGTTCCAGTAACTACCACGAATGGTGTATACATCTTTGTATTTGTTCCATTAATATTTACTATATGCTCTTCTTTATTCGTATACTCAATACAAATTTTAACTTTTCCTTTTTTACCTAATAAATCATTAGGTAGGATTTTCTTTCCATTTAATTCATATTTTATTGAGCAACCCAAAGGTAGCTCTTTTTCTGTGTTTCCCTGATAGTAAATATCATTTCCTTGTGAATTCCATTCAATACTTCTTCCATTTTGATTAAATGTTTCATCTCCACCCGTATTAGTAATTCCTAATAATTCGGATAAATCTTTTAAAGTTTGATTTTCGTTCGTATTTTTTAAATGTTCGCTAACCGTTGTTTTATAATTTTCTCCTACATTATTTATTTTTCCATATACTGTTTCTTCCTTAGAATATGCGAATACAGGAGATATATTTAAAACGCTTATTGTAATTGCAAGTAATAATGAAATTATACTTTTTAAAATTTTACTATTCATTTTTTAATTCCTTCCTTTTATTTAGATTTTTTCATTTCTTTTGTAGTCTTACAAATAATTCTGTCAAAAGTTATTAAGAATGCTGGCAATGCTAGCACTACAACCACCATACTTATTATTGCGCCTCTTGATAGCAACGTACAAATTGAAGCTATCATATCTATCTTAGATATAAGTGATACTCCTAATGTAGCTGAACAGAAGCAAAACGCACTTACTATAATTGACTTTATTGAATTGTCTAATGCATATTCAGCCGCTCCTTTTGGCTTTTTTCCGTTTTTTCTGGCTTCTATATATTTGTTTGTCATTAATATTGCATAATCAACAGTTGCTCCTAGTTGAATTGTACCAATTACTATAGATGCTACAAATGGTAACACTTGCCCAGTATAGCAAGAAATTGATGTATTGATGCAAATTGCAAGTTCTATAACTGCTGTTAAAATTATTGGTAAAGAAATTGATTTAAATACAAAAATCATTAAAATTAGTACAACTACTATTGAAAATATCGTTACACTATTAAAATCATGATCTGCAATTTCAACTAAATCCTTCATAAGCGGTGCTTCTCCAGCTAATACAGCATCTTTATCATATTCCTTAATAATTTCATTTACTTTATTAATTAGCTCATTTTCTTCATTTGTTGCTGTTTCATATGAAGAGTTTATTATTATCATTTGATAATCACCTTGTTCAAATATTTCACTAACTTCTTCTGGTATAATATTTTCTGACTTTCCTGATTTCAATAGTTTTGACTTTCCTATTGACCACTCTATTCCATCTAAGTTGTCTATTTTATTTAGCATTTCATTTACTTTATTATTAGGTAAATTTTTATTTACTAATGCTACTTGAGTTGATACCATACCATACTTTTCCGATAATTCTTTATTAGCTGATACACTTGGAAGTGAATCTGGTAATGTTTTATTTATATTATAATATACTTTAACATTTGAATTTCCGTATAACGCAGGTATTGCAATTATTATAAAGATAACAATTATTAACTTGTAATGTTCTAATTCAAATTTTCTTAACTTTTTAAATGATGGCAAGATTTCTCTATGCTTTGTTTTTTCTACTAATTTATCAAATGTTAATAGTACAGCTGGCAAGATTGTTACCACTGAAATTACACCTATTAAAACTCCCTTCGCCATAACTAATCCAATATCTTGACCTAAAGTTAACTTCATTGTGCATAGTGCTAAAAATCCTGCTATAGTTGTTATTGAACTTCCTAGAACTGATGTTAGTGTTTCTGATATTGCTTTTCCCATTGCATCATATATATTACTTGAATTTGCTTTTTGAGCTTGATAACTATGATATAAGAAAATTGAAAAATCCATTGTTACACCAAGTTGTAAAACTGTTGCTATTGCTTTTGTTATATATGAGATTTCTCCAAATATTATATTTGAACCCATATTGTACAATATTGAAATTCCAATTCCTCCTTTTAGATATTTTAAAACCATCTCCATTCCGGTTACGGAGAAAGTGATGCCGTTTCCGCCGAAGCCTAAAACGAAGTACGCCGAAGGAAAATCAGGATGTTCACCAATATAAGGAAGACCGTCTTT
>CAZYYT010000187.1:0-4061 GCA_964651775.1 uncultured Oscillospiraceae bacterium
TATCACGAAAAACGTGAAAAATATCCTGAAATATCAGCCGATATCTCGGAGGAAACCATTTCAGGCAGGGATGCATTATATGCACCATCAGGCAAAAAGGTGTACCTTGATATTAACGAAAATATAGTGGACGCAACCAACGAAGCTGTTAAAATCACCTTTGATTATTATGATGATTCTACTTCCCCTATTTTACTTACATATACAAAGGGCATTGAAACAGGGGATGACATGTGCCGATATGAAAATATGTTTAAAGAGGTTTCACGCACCGGTACAAACACCTGGAAAACTGCCTCTGTTGTAATCGAAAGTGGCAATTTCGAAGATATCGGTATGTACGAAACCGACTTCAACATAAGTGGTAAGGAAAGCTCTGTATATGTTACAAATGTGAAGGTTGAAAACCTTTCTTCAGCGAAAAAACAGGTATCGATGTGGTTTAGTAAAATTGAAGAAAATGAAGATTCCTACACAATTACAGGCAAGGTTACAAGAAAAAATAACACAATTGATGAAGTAAAAGTAATCGGAGCATCTTATAATGAAGGTGGACAGATTAAAAACATGCAAATATCAACCGTCGATTTATCACTTAATTCAGTAGGTAATTTTACGATGCTACTGCCGCGAACCTCAAGCGACGAGAATATTAAATTCTTCGTATGGGATAGCCTTTCATCCTTCGTTCCCATAGGGGAAGAGTCCATAGTGGTTGATATTAGAATTGATACGGAAGCCAAAGCAAATGGCGTATCCCTCTCATGGAATGAAGTTGATGGTGCGGATAGCTATGATATATATCGTGATGGTGTAAAGGTTGGCTCAACTACACAAACCTTCTTTTATGATAAGTATTTTGCAACCGTTGAAGAGGTGCATAATGACCACCTCAAGGAATACACAACCGAGCACAGCTATAATATAGTCTCGGGAAATCATGTAAGTAAAAGTGTAAAAGCGTGTGCTGACCCAAGCTATATCAAGTACATAGCTTTTGATAACCTGACCGATGCGGGTTACTATATTAAAAACAACTATGGAAGCTCCTTCTATGCTAAGTATGTAACCAATGTTGCCCTTATTAATGAGGGAAGTAACGGGGTAAGGCTAAGCAGTAAGCTTCCTAACAGTAATATGGGTGATATGATGCCATTTGGTGATGCGCTTAACACAAAGCCAAGTGAAGCTTCAACAAGAATAAGGGATGGATATGACTACTATTTCCAAACACCGGATATGTCTGATGTATACAAAACAAGGTTTTGCGGTAGTAATACAAATGAAAACTCCTTCTATGCGGATGTGAGAGGACTTAGACTTGTAACGGGCACGCAAATGCCGAGAACCTCAATGATAAACCTTCTTACAAGTAATCCAAAAGCGGGATATACAACGCCGACAGCGATTACAAAATCATCGACAGAGGGCTACGGAAAAACAACAACAAAGCCATTTGGTGTGGTTGAAAGCTTTGGTGATACCAAGTCTGAAGAGTATGTTGTGCTTCTTTGTGCAAGCTTCCCATCAACAGAAGGGTCGGAGCTTTTCAGGGTAACTACAAAGGTGCCTACAAATACAAGAAATGCCGAAACAGACAGCAGCTGGGATTTAGTAACCGAGGCAGTGCCTTACGCAAATGGAACAGATGAGGTTGTTAAGATTTACTATGGTATGACGGGCCGTGAAACAGGGCAGTCATATAATCCTATAGAGGATAACAAATTCTCTGACCCTATAATAAAAAATGCAAGCCTTACAAATAAGTTCTATACCTATGAGTTTAATATAAATGCTTACTTTGGTGATAAGCTTGTAAATACAGGTGTGGATAATGTATGGGAAAATGATGAAGCGTGCGACTCAAACATACGCTTTATTGCAGATGAATACAGGGAAGAAACCGCAATTATTAAGAGTATTTCTTTTGTTAAACCTGAGCATTTTATTAAATAATAAGTTAAAAAAGATGTGGCAAAACTGAACTGCCACATCTTTTTTGTTAATTTTTAACAAAAAAAAAGCTAAAAGTTTGTGAATAATGTCAATTGAATATAATAAATTTAAGATGTATAATGACTATGAACAAATTTTTAAGGAGGAAGATATATGAACAAAAAAAGGTTATTTTCGCTGTTGATTGCAATTGCAATCGTTTGCACAAGCGTAGGTTCTGTATTTGCACAAAGCATAATATCAATTGACGATATGCCAAAGCAAACAAAATCAAAAATATTTGTTGTAGAGAATAGTTCTACAACAGACTTCAGGGGAACACGCCCGGATGGATTTGGAGTCGTATCCGGTCCAACAAAAAGTGCGGTCCCCTCAGTAAGTGGTGATGGGTCATTTCCCTCAAAGTGTTATGCGGCAAAAATTGCGACGGAATCTAACCCGGACAACTATGCAATTTATTTTCAGCCACATATGACATATCATCATGTTACTCAGGCAGACCTTGATAAAATGACAACTAATGTCACAATTAAGGGAACACAAAACACAATTAATGCGTATGAATCAAGTGTTGTTATTGATACTTCCAATAATACAGCGCCTTGCTACATAGCAAGTACAACAGGTGACATTAATGGCCAGTTAATCTGGTATTATAAGGATGCTACTACCGGAGAAGCATATGCCCCTGCCAAAATCGGCAGTATGGTGCCAAATCTTTGGTTTTATCAGGGAACACCGTATCTTACAGCAAGTAGTGGAACAAGTGCTACAATGCCATCATTAGGAACAACAGGAGGCGGATCTCCTACTGAGTTTACAACAGATAATGACGGAAATTTTGTAGGAACATATTCAATTTCCCTAAATCTTCTTAATACTCGTGTGGGCACATGGAATGCTTTAGAGGGCGAGGCAGTTGGGTTAACCAGCACAAGCGTTAACCATGTCGTTTACCTTTCTCAAGGTGCCGTTTATACAGATGGTGGTGTTGCAAATCCCGTAGGGTATAATAGTCAAGGCACTGCAGTGACAGTTTCAGGAAAGAACAATAGCAGCGGAGTTACACTTGTTGGCAAAAATGCAGATACAGTAGGCATTTTTTCAAAGGATGACATTTCTCAACTTGAACAGCTTCCTGCTCGCCAAGGTAATGTGTGGTACAACATTATGTATGTGCTTTCATTTGATGAAAATGTGTACAGAATTTATCTTGACGGTAAACCTATGTTCTTTGCAGTATATGTAAGCGGTAATCTTGTAGAATATACAAGTGAACTTTATCTTCCCAAAACAAAGACTGAGCCGAGAATTATAGTTTATGCACAGCGCGGTAACTATTTTAATGATAATGGTGTGTATGTTGACGATTACACAATGAGCTATGATGCAGCGGCAAAAACAATCGGTAGCGTAGAAACACAGTTAAAGCCCAGCCTCGCTAACTCAGATGGTATAGATGCTTACATGGGTGCGATGATTAGTACAACGCTTCCCGAAGGTACACTTACAAAAATGAAATGGGTATTTAATACACCGACAGAAAGACTTTACTCAACACAGACACTTACCCCAAATGTTGCAGTTAGTGGCAGTGTTAAGTTTGCAGCAGTACTTAAAAACGGTATTGTAGCAGATGGTGCTATCACAGGCACAAAAGACATCATCGGTGTAGACGCAATCTTTGAGGTTGACGGCGCAAACTTCTACACAAATGCAATTGACAAGGCTAACTTTGGCCGAATAATAGATTAAGGGGGATATAATGATGAAAAGATATAATAGACCCGAAATAGAAGCAATAGAACTTAAAATGCTTGATGTTATCGCACTAAGCGGTAAAGAAGCAGTTATTAATGAGCTTGAAGCTGCAGGCATCCCCGTAGGCAAGGTTGATGAACTTGGCGATGTATTCGCTGATGTAACAACAAACACCTGGTCTTGGTAAATTAACCAGATCTAAAAGAGAAGTGACTATTCAAAGGCAGCTTCAAAGGGATTATTCGCCCAAAAACCATTCTTTTGGCACATAAATTCGTTAAAAGTACTAAAAATCTGTCAGGATTCTTGTCACTTTTGCCGGTGTATCTGTATCAAAAATAATG
>CAZYYT010000188.1:0-4038 GCA_964651775.1 uncultured Oscillospiraceae bacterium
TCGCCGGTTTTCTGGCTTTGGATGCATACGAAAACGGCGAAATAATCGGCACCCGCTTCCCGCAAGATGTTGACAGCGCAACTTCCTATGAATACTATTATAAATTTGGGGTGAAGGGCGATAAAAAGTTCATCTTGCGCTCGGATTTAGCGAAGAAAAATCCTTACCCTCTTTTTGAAGGCGAAAAATATGTGAATCTCGCTACAAAATATAGTATACTTGACATGGATTACAAGCTTCTGAACATGAACGAAGTCGTTTGCATTGTAAACTACCTTGAGGACGGGTCAACACGCAACATGTTCCGGCAATACCTGAACAACCCGAAAGGCTTTGCGTACAGCAGGAGGCTATGTATGGATTTGCCTTTTGCGGGGGTTGGGTTCAGGTACAGGCAGGCGGTTCATTATGTATCCAGCTGCATAATATCGAAGGATAGACGGTGGCTGACGAGTTCCCCGCGTAAAAGCTTGACCCTCTCAGCGGCACCCGCCGGGTTCTTTTTGTGGATTTACATCAAGACAAAAGCCGAAAGAAAACAATGAGGCAGTAGATGACGTATCTGATAATCATTTCAATTATCTGTTATATCGCCGCCGCGTTCTCTGTCAGATATCCATTAAGATCTGCGGGCGGGCTTGGTCAGCCGTTGCCGAATCCTGTCGGTTTCGCGGTCCCTGCGGTGCTGTTTGCGGTATTTTCCGGTTTGCGCAACAATTTAGGCGACACCTATTACAACATGCACAGTTTCGCTCTTCTTACCGAAGATATGCCGAAACCAAAAATTACTGAAAGTGAGTTTTTTTCAAACAATTTATTATATCTTATCCGCCAAATAACCGATAAGCCACAGTTGTATATATACATATGCGCTGTAATCGCATGTGTTCCGGCAATATATATTCTATACAAGTATTCCGTCGACTATAAGTTAAGCATTTTCCTGTTTGTCGCGACATCCTTCTACACTTTTTCTTTTAACGGGATGTGGCAATACATGGCTGCCGGCATCTTGATTGCCGGGACAAAACATCTCTTTTCACAGAAAAAAAACGCCTGGCTGAAGTATTCGGCTTTTGTTTTGGCCGCTTATATGTTTCATTCATCCGCAATAATCATGCTCCCGTTGTTTTTTGTTGTGCGGAGAAAATCGTGGTCGGTTATCACATTCATCATCATTTTTATCAGTCTGGTGGGGACACTTTTATTTGACGCTGTTTTGCCGCAATTTCTGACTTTGTTGGCATCGCAGCCCGAATACAATATTTATAGTGAAACGGAATGGTTCACCTCCGGTACGGAGCAAGGCTCAAGCATTATCAGGGTAGCGGTTCTCCTGTTGCCGCTCGTACTTGCTTATTTTTCTCGTGAACGCATAAAAAAGTTGGGCAAGGCGGGGGATATACTGGTAAATCTTGCTGTTATGAACTTCAGCTTCTATATAGTATCTTTGTACAATTGGATATTTGCGAGACTCGCGATCTATACTTCGATTTACCACATACTGCTCCTAACCTGGGTTGTATCGAACAGCTTTCAAAAGAAAGATAAAAATAAAGTATACTATATATGCATTGCTCTGTATTTAGTATATTTTTGGTTTGTCCGGTATTCAATTGTCGGATACAAGAGCAATTTTTTTTAGGAGGTGAACGCATTTGATTCCCCAAATGATCCATTATTGCTGGTTCGGCCGGGGTGAAAAGCCGAATATTGTTTTAAAATGCATGAATTCTTGGAAAAAGCATCTGCCGGATTACGAATTAAAAGAATGGAATGAAGATAATTTTGATATTAATATCAATCTGTTTGTCAGCCAAGCGTATAAAGATAAAAATTACGCATTCGTAAGTGATGTCGCCAGAGCACATGCGCTGTTTCATTTTGGCGGCATCTATTTTGATACGGATGTTGAGGTCCTGAAAAACTTTGGCTGTTTTTTGGAGGAGTCATTTTTTGTCGGATTTGAGGAAGGCGGCTATGTGGGCACCTGCGTCATGGGGGCAGAGAAAGGCTCACCGCTGATGGAAGAGTATCTTGATTATTACGATGGGATCTCCTATATATTGAGTGACGGCAGTAAATATAAAAACACGAATGTCATATTGATGACGAATTTGCTCCAAAAAAAAGGCATCAAAAGAAGCAATGAGTATCAAAAAACGCAGGATATAACCATTTACCCCAGAACTTATTTCAGCCCGTACGACTATATTAACGGGGAAAGTTTTATAACAGAGGACAGCTATTCCATTCATCATTTTGCCCAGCTGTGGCTGCCCTTGCGGGTACGGTTAAAATCGAAAATAAAAAAAGCAGTTATAAGGATTATCGGGCCGCAGCGGATGAAGGCTCTCAGGGCTAAACTATGAAGAAAAGTGTTTTGATTACCGCAGCCGGCATGGAGCCTTGCAGGTATGCTGAACGCTTTTGATTATGAGCGATATGATGTCGACTTGCTGCTTTATTCAAGGAAAGGCGTGTTCCTCGAGTATATACCCTTGCAATGCAAAGTTTTGCCTGAACTGCATCAGTTGGCTTCGCTTCAAAAACCGATAAAAGCAGTTGTACTTTCGGGGCACGTGTTGCTGGGGGCTGCAAGACTCTTGTCAAAAGCGGAAATCGGGCTGAAAAGGCATATGAACCCCGCGGGAGAAAAAATGGAACCGGGTTCTGATTTACTGCAGGCATATTGGGATAATGCTGTTCATTTGATGCCAAAAATCTCAAAAGAATATGATGCGGCGATAAGCTTCATTTGGCCGCATCATTTCGCGGCTAAAAAGGTTAAAGCAAAAACCAGGATAGCTTGGATACATACCGACTTTACAAGAGTTGCCGTGGATAAGGTGAAAGATAAAAGTATTTGGAACGCATTTGATAGGATTGCAGCGGTATCAGATGACTGCGAGAAAGCATTTTTAAGTATATATCCATCACTGGCAGATAAGGTTGTTACGGTTGAAAATATACTCTCCGCGGATTTTGTGCGAAAACAAGCGGATGAGTTCGTCCCCGAAGATATGCTCCCAGACGGATGTTTCAAGATTTTGACAGTGGGGCGCTTCTGTTATGCGAAGGCGTTTGACTTTGCCGCTGAAATTTGCAGGGTGCTCCTTGATAGAAAAATGAATGTAAAATGGTACGCCGTCGGCTTTGGGAGCGATGAGGAACATATACGAGAAAAAATCCGGGTATTGTCGTTGGAACAGCACTTCATTATTCTGGGGAAAAAGACAAACCCATATCCGTATTTTAAAGCATGCGACATCTATGTTCAGCCATCACGATTTGAAGGCAAAGCGGTAACGGTTCGGGAAGCGCAGATGTTGGGGAAACCCGTGATAATAACAAATTTCAACACAGCCGCAAGTCAGGTTAGGGACGGTTTCGACGCGATAATTTCACCAATGGACAAAGAGTCGGTATCAAATAATATCATCCGGCTTATGAACGACGACACGCTCAGAAACAAACTCGCGCTAAATGCTTATTCATCCGATTACAGCAATACGGACCAAATGGAGCGGATTTACCGATTGATCGAGAATAAAGAGGTGCGCATGTGAGTGCTGATATTTCAATTATCGTGCCAGTATTCAACGCCGGTAAGTATTTACGTCAATGCGTGGATTCAATTATCGCGCAGACGATTTTTAACCGCCTGGAGATCATACTGGTCGATGACGGTTCCACAGACGACTCACCGGAAATTTGTGATGAATACGCTGTGAATATGGATAACATATCTGTTATTCATCAAGATAATGCCGGCGTAAGCGCGGCGAGAAATGCAGGGGTTGAAAAAGCCACCGGTGAATTCATAGGGTTTGTTGATTCCGATGATTATATTTTCCCGGGTATGTATGAAAAGCTTTTAAACGCGGCGGAAAGCAACAAGGCCGATATGAGTTTTTGCGATTATATTTTCTGCTTTCCTGAGTGTGAGCGCGTGATATCTTTCCCTTTTCCGGCTGACAAGGCGCTTGGCAAGGATTATATCAGAGATACTATTTACACTTTTTTGCTCACGAATGG
>CAZYYT010000189.1:0-3184 GCA_964651775.1 uncultured Oscillospiraceae bacterium
GCCACTATCCTTAACCTTCGGGAATGCGATAACATCACGGATAGATTCTGCACCTGCCATAAGCATAACAATTCTGTCAAGGCCATATGCCATACCACCGTGGGGGGGTGTTCCGTAACTGAA
The DNA here is from genome assembly GCA_964651775.1 of uncultured Oscillospiraceae bacterium. Classification (GTDB taxonomy): domain Bacteria; phylum Bacillota; class Clostridia; order UMGS1883; family UMGS1883; genus UMGS1883. Next base: position 124 of record CAZYYT010000189.1, read on the forward strand.
TGCTTTTAATAAATATCCAAAGCGTTCATTAGCTTCCTCCGGCGTAAATCCAAGTGCTTCAAACATTGTCTGCTGCATCTTGGGGTCATAAATACGGATGCTGCCACCACCAAGTTCATAACCGTTAAGCACGATATCATAAGCCTTTGCGTGTGCCTTTGACGGGTCAGCTTTAAGATATTCAACATCCTCGTCCTTAGGTGAAGTGAAGGGATGGTGCATTGCTACATAGCGGTCTTCCTCTTCGTCATATTCAAAGAGCGGGAAATCTGTTACCCACAAAAGATTGAATTTGTTTTCAGGGATAAGGTCAAACTTCTTTGCAATTTCTAATCGCAGGGCTCCAAGAGATGCGTAAACAACCTTATCATCATCTGCAACAAAGAGAATAACATCACCAGGCTTTGCATTTGCACGCTCTTTAATTTCTTCAAGCGCCTCAGGAGAAAAGAATTTAGAGATGCTGCCACGGATTTCGTTTTCATCTATAATAAGCCAAGCCATACCTTTTGCCTTGTATGTCTTAACAAATTCAACAAGTGAGTCAAGTGTTTTACGTGTAAGCTTTTCTGAAAGGCCACTTGCATTAATTGCACGGACGCTACCACCATTTGCTACGGTATCTGCAAAAGCCTTGAATTCGCATCCGTTAAACAAATTTGTCATATTAATAAGCTCAAGCCCAAAGCGTGTATCGGGCTTATCTGAACCAAAGCGGTCCATAGCTTCCTGCCAGGTGATACGGGGAAGGGGAAGTGTTATGTCTACATCAAGCACTTCTTTGAATGCACGCTTCATAAAGCCTTCGTTAACTGCCATAACATCATCCTCGTCAACAAAAGACATCTCAAGGTCAATCTGCGTAAATTCGGGCTGACGGTCGGCACGAAGGTCCTCATCACGGAAGCACTTTGCAATCTGCATATATCTGTCCATGCCGCCAAGCATCAATAGCTGTTTGTACTGCTGGGGTGACTGGGGAAGCGCGAAGAACTTACCCGGATAAACTCTACTCGGTACAAGATAGTCACGTGCACCCTCGGGCGTACTCTTTGTAAGAATAGGTGTTTCTATTTCAAGGAAACCATTTTCTTCATAGTATTTACGTGCAATCTGTGTAATTTTGTGACGCATTTTAATTGCATTAATAAGTGTAGGACGACGAAGGTCGAGATAACGATACTTTAGACGCAAATCCTCGCTTGCCTTTACATCATCTGTAACAACGAATGGGGGTACCTCTGATACATTAAGTATACGAAGTTCCTCAGCTAAAACCTCAACCCTACCTGTCGGAATAGTTTCATTAATATTACTGCGCATTCTTACAATGCCCTTAACTGCAATAACATACTCCATATGAAGTGTTGATGCCTTTTCTAAAAGCGGTGCATTATCAGGCTCAAAAACTATTTGAGAAATACCGCTTCTGTCTCTTATATCAACAAATATAAGGCCACCCATATTTCTTTCTTTTGCTACCCAGCCCATAAGTGTAACGTTTTCACCCATGTTTTCTTCACGAAGTTCGCCACACATATATGTTCTTTTTAAACCTTTAATTGTGTCCATATTATTTATCCTCCGTTAAAACTTTAATAATATCTGCTTGAGAGTCAAGCGTAACCTCATACTCAGCCTTTGTATTCATGTTTTTAAGCGTCGCCTTTTTCTCTTCCATTTCACTTCCGCCTATAACGATACTGTATTTGGCACCACATTTATCTGCATATTTCATCTGTGCTTTAAGGCTTCTTTGACAAAGATCACGCTCGCACTTAAGTCCGGCCACTCTAAGCGAGTTTACAAAAGCTGTAACAAAAGCATTTGTTTCTTCGCCGATATTTGCAACATATATATCAGGTGACGCTGAAAATTCCGGCATATTACCGTTTGCTTCAATTGCGAGAATTACACGCTCAAGCCCCATCGCAAAGCCGATACCGGGGGTAGGTGCACCGCCAAGCTCTTCAATAAGTCCATCATATCTGCCACCGCCACAAACTGTACCTGCAGTACCATTTATACCTGTCTTAAACTCAAACACTGTTTTAGTGTAGTAGTCAAGTCCACGTACAATTGTGCCATCAATAATATACTCAATACCAAGTGATTCAAGGTGTTTTTTTACTTCTTCAAAGTGGTCGTGACACTCATCGCAAATATAATCTATAAGATGTGGCGCTTTATCTGCAATATCACTGCATACAGAACTTTTGCAATCAAGTATTCGAAGGGGGTTTTTTTCAAATCGACTGCGGCATGTTTCACAAAGAGTGCCATCCTCAATATATGGACGGAAGTAATCTTTTAGTATTTCATTATACTTACTACGGCAATTCGGACAACCGATTGAGTTAAGATATAGCTTAAGTGAATCGATTCCCACTGATTTTAAAATTGTGTATGCGTAAGAAATAATTTCTGCGTCCGTAGCAGGTGACTGTGCACCAAAACATTCAGCACCAAACTGATGGAATTCACGCATTCTGCCTGCTTGTGGTTTTTCGTAGCGATAGCAAGCTATATTGTAACAAAGCTTTGCCGGAAGTGGCTTTGCATAGATATTATGTTCTAAAAAAGCACGTGCAACTGAAGCTGTTCCCTCGGGCCTTAGTGTAATGCTTCTGCCGCCTTTGTCATTAAAGGTATACATTTCTTTTTGTACAACGTCTGTAGTATCGCCAACGCCACGCTCAAAAAGCTCCGTATGTTCAAACACGGGTGTGCGAATTTCGTCAAACCCGAATCTATTACTTATTTCATTAATTTTGTTTTCAATATATTTCCACTTCAGTATATCCTGAGGGGTAATATCTGCAGTTCCTCTCGGTGCAGTTATTGCCATGTTACATCGTCCTTTCGCATATATACATTATTATACATTTTACTATTATATATTGTTTTTAAAAGAAAATCAATAATTTAGGAAAAAAACTAAAAAATAAATAAATGATCTTATAGATTTTGTGAAAAGTTGCCCGTTCTATTCCTTGACAAATATAGTATCTTCTGTTATACTTATCAAGTAATTTAATAAACTTTTCCTGTGACTGCAGCA
>CAZYYT010000189.1:3194-4033 GCA_964651775.1 uncultured Oscillospiraceae bacterium
GTGATCACCACTGTTCTTTGCGACTGACGGATTTTTGCAGAGCACTGCAAGGGAGCAGAGAATAAGTGGAATTTTAAAAAAATCGGTGTTTTATATTAAATATCGACTTTTTGTATTAGCCGACCGTCTGGGCGCACTTTACCATTAAGGAAAAGTGCGCCCTTTTTTGTGTCATTTATTAAGGTAAACAGGAGGTAGTAAGTATGAGAAAAATCGGTATCGTAATCGGAAGTGATAGTGATCTTCCAATTATTAAGAAAGCAACTGATATGTTAGAAAGCTTCGATATTCCTTATGAACTTCATATCTTTTCTGCGCACAGAACACCTGTAGAGGCGCGCAATTTTGCATTAAATGCAAGAAAGAATGGGTTTGGGGCAATCATTGCAGCGGCAGGTATGGCAGCGCATTTAGCGGGTGCAATTGCCGCAAACACAACACTACCCGTAATTGGCATTCCTTGTATGTCACAAGCACTTGACGGGATGGATGCGCTACTTTCAACTGTGCAGATGCCTACGGGCATCCCTGTCGCAACAGTCGCGATAAATGGGGCAGCTAATGCTGCACTTATTGCAGCACAGATTCTCTCAATAGAGGATAATATACTTGCGCAAAAGCTTGATAAAAAGCGTGAGAATGATGCAAAAGTCGTTTTGGATAAGGATGCAAAGGTAATGGAATTACTTGATAAATAAGTCGTGGAATTTTAGAAATGGAGTGAAATAATGAGCGGTGTAAGAGAAGAATGTGGAGTTTTTGGTGTTTTTTCAAATGAAGAATACGATTTGGCTAGGATGACCTATTATGGGTTATTTGCGTTACAGCATCGTGGACAG
>CAZYYT010000190.1:0-4023 GCA_964651775.1 uncultured Oscillospiraceae bacterium
TCAATGTGTTTTAAATCGTTATAAACAATTGTAATAATGGATATTTTAGAATTTGAAAACATTCAAAAGAAAAAAGTTGAACAACGAAAAGAACCTAGAAAATTACATTAAAATATGATAGATAATTTACATTCCACCATATTCACATCAGAAAAGTGATATCAAGAAAATACAAAATCATATCGCTTTGCTATTCGTACTTACAAATAAAATCATCAATGTTGAAAAAAAGCTCTTCTACATCTTGTAACTTTTCTTCAGAAAAATTCCACCACTGTATTTTCTGTAATTTTTCAATTTGCTGTTCGTCAAATCTGTACCCAATTATCTTGATTGGCACACCCACTGCAATTGCATACGGAGGGATATCTTTAGACACAACCGCTCCTGTTCCAATAATAGCACCATCACCAATAGAAAATCCATCAAGAACAGAAACATTTGCTCCGATAAAAACATCGTTCCCAATACTTATCATTTTACGTTCCTCAATTTTATCAATCTTCGAAAACGACACACCATTCTGCCGATTTGAAGAATAAAACATTGGAGCAGTGCTCAATCCTCCCTTGGGGTGAATACCCCATCCACACATAAAGTTTGGACCTATTGAGCAAAACTTTCCAATCTTAGTTTCACTAACCCAAGAATTAATCGAAATATAGGAATAATCACCAAGTGAGACATTCCTGAGATGACAAGGCAGTTGTATTTTAGTAAACTTACCTCTTATTAGATTCCTTTTCCCAGAATACAAATACGAATAAAAGATTTGATTCTCTTTAAAAAGCATCAACCTAAAAACCGTTTCAAATATGTCCTTAATCTTGTAGAGCATAGCATACAATTAAAGTCAACAAAAAATCACACAATAGAATATGGCATCTTACTCCTCTCAAAAGCATCAATATAAGAATCATGAGTGCAATTATAAATTTTAACTCCTTTCATTAATGCATAATTCTCAATAGCCACATAACTTTTAAACATATAATGCAGCATTAATAGCACATCATGTAGCATTACTCCATCTCCCCATTTATTTATCTGTCCATCCTTATCTGGGTCATAAAAATGAGTAAAACGATCAACCACCCTATTATTTTCATTAACATAGAGACTTTTCAACCAATTATTCTCTACTCCTATCAAAAATATTTCTCTATATCCTGAATAAATTGATAACATCATTGATGCAACCAAAACATTTTGTGCCCTTGGCATTCCCCACTGCACTGAATACACAAAATGCTTTATTTTAGTAAAACCTTCAAATTTCGTCTTGTTATAGAAACAGAGTTTTATATTCTTGTTCCGACCTATAAATTTATATATTTCTTTATTGCCTTTTGCCTGATACGGTAAGAATAGTTGCAATTCCCAATCTGTATAATCAATAATAGCTTGATAAACCGTATCTATTTCCTTTTTCAAATCTTCAGTAACATTTTCATACCAATAAGCAGGATCACAAAGGACATAAACTTTTGGTTTAAACTTAACATACTCAAGAGATAATCCCATATTATTCACTGCAATCAAATCATAATTGTCTAATTCATTTCTCGTTGATGGTAAAGAATAAGATAGAGACGGCCCATTGCCCATCAAAACACACTGAACATGTTCCTTCTCTATTTTCTGCGTACGTTTAAATATTCTAGATAACAATATTGTGCGGATAATCGACAATAAAGTATCAACAATATCATATATAAACCGAACGGATTGATTATCTCGTAATTGACCTTTTTTTTTTGACATAAAAACTCCAAATATTTTCATTCTACAATAAAGTTTAGATCACAATACTTTATTTTATCTCATGTGTTCTAGCTTTCATCATTCTTCATTCATGTCTGAAGAATAATGATAATTAGAAGAGAACCTAAAGATATTATGATATTTAATAAAATCTAGTGTCATACTCAAAAAAAAGAAAAATAATAGTTAAAAGAACTCTTCTATACCAAAAACAAAAATTATTCACTACAATTTTTCAAAAATCAACCACAAAGAGTTCAACGATTTCAGAAGTTTCTAATTTCTAACTATTAAACTAAGGAATGATCATACAACAATAACATTGAAAATATTATACAATTAAAAACCTACACTCATTTATCTGAGACAAAAGCAAGATACCGTCTTAATCTAAAAAATACGCTTAATAAACTCTTTATCGACCAGAAGATTTGTTCTAAATAAGAAAAATACATATATCAAAACGATTATTAATGACTTAATTACCCCATTAAGTATAATCTGTTTTGAGAAATCAAATGCACCAAAAACTAAAAGACAAAACAAAAAGATAATAAAGCTCCAAATATGTTTTGTATCAAATATACTTAAATCATATTTTCTTTTCAAAAAAACAATTCTTAAAAAGACATTGCCTAATGCAGCAAATAAGGCTCCTAAGGAAGCTCCAATAATACCCAAAAATGGAATTAATATTACATCCAAAATCACAGTCAAAATCATTAATATGAAAATAAAATAGGTGGAAAATTTATAACTATCTGATATTTGCAATATTGCACTACCTGATCCTCCAATCGCATCAATAATATTAGCCAATCCTACAATTAAAATAACATATTTACCTGCAGAATACTGTGGCGGAAGAATAAGAAATATAATATCAACATTAAGCCAAACCATTAAAAAAATAAAAGACGCTATTAGAAATTGTGCCAAACTACTGTTCGTATAAATCAGTTGAAGCTTATCATGAATGTTATTCCTCCAGCTCTGGGCAATAAGTGGAATTAATATTTTAGACATAGATCTGGATGGAATTTGTATTAATGTAGCAACAAAAAAGCTTATTGAATAAACACCTGTAAGAGCTAAACCCAGATAATAATTAGTGAAAAATTTATCTACATATACAGTCAGTATAGATCCGAGTCCAGAAACAAAACTAAAAAGAGCAACATTGAAAATTTCCTTTCGATATTTTTTAAATAATGAAAAATCGACATTCCTAAAAAAAACTTGTTTCTGCTTTAGCAAATAAAAAAATATTAAAATAGCTGGCAAACAAAGAATAAAAATATAAAGAAAAAGAAACAAAGAAAAAGAAACAGCATTAAAATAATATAATAAAATAATAAAAGTATTTAAAATTCTAAAAAGAAATTCCTTGAAAAAAGTCCCTGTTACAGAATCAAATAAAACAGTATTATAGCCATCTAGTATCGAAAACATCATTGTGAAGAAAGTCAGAGGAAGAATATAAAAGCTGTATTGATTCAACAAATGACTATCTGTTTTTGAAAAAAGTATAACATCTTGAAAAACAAGAAAAATAAAAGAAAAAACAACAAATCCCACTATTGAGATTATACTTATAAGTGCTAAATAACCATTATGATTATTTTGTGGATCGCGAAATAATGGAAAGAAATAACTTGTCACCCCGCCAATTCCCAGCATCGAAAATTGAGAAAAAATAACAGAAAAACTAACAAGAATGGTTGTTAAACCAACCTGTTCTTCAGAAAAAAAACGAGGCATTAAAATAGCCACATTTAGTGCCCCAATTACGACACCAATATATGACCAAATAGAACCTTTTAAAGTTTGTTTAATAACAATTCCCAAAATACACCAAATTAATTTTATTTTTACACGGCGAAAATAAAGAATAAAACATGATGAAAAGAACTTTTCCTTTTTTAATTATTGCTGCGTTGTCGATTATACTTAGTTACATCTATCTTAATCCGCTGATCAATGGCAAGCGAATAAAGGGACACGATGAACTAACAGCAACAGGAGCACAAATAGAATCCGTAAATTACTATGACGAAACTGGCATTGAAACTCAATGGAGTAATTCAATGTTTGGAGGAATGCCTAATATAACTTTCTGGGGGAAATTCAAGGACAATATTATTCGATCCTTTAGAAAAATTGAGAAAATAGGTATTTATCCTGCAACTTTTTTGACGACTTCCATGATTTGCGCCTTTTTATGTTTAATTCTTTTCGGGGTTAATCCATGGATCAGTA
>CAZYYT010000191.1:0-3981 GCA_964651775.1 uncultured Oscillospiraceae bacterium
TCCCGACCGACCCCAAGGAACAGCCTTTACTGCGCCCATAAGCTGTTCCTTGGGATCAGAGGGGAAGTCCTTACCAATTTTATTCTTATACTCAGCCTTAAATTTACCAGCCAACACCTTAAGGTCTTCAGCTGAAAGATCGATATCCTGAGTAACACTTTTTTCTTCTTTCATTTCGTCGATAAGCTGTTCAAAGAACTTCTTACCAACTTCCATAACTACATCAGAATACATTTGGATGAATCTTCTGTAGCAGTCCCAGGCCCATCTTGGGTTACCGCTCTTTGCAGACATTGCTTCAACAACATCTTCATTAAGGCCGAGGTTGAGGATTGTATCCATCATACCGGGCATTGAAGCTCTTGCACCTGAACGAACAGATACTAGAAGGGGATTTTCATTATCGCCGAACTTCTTACCGCAGATTTCCTCCATCTTAACGATATAAGCCATGATTTCAGCTTGGATATCATCGTTAATTTTTCGACCGTCCTCATAGTACTGTGTACAAGCTTCAGTTGTAACTGTGAAGCCCTGGGGGACGGGAAGACCAATTTTGGTCATTTCAGCAAGGTTAGCGCCCTTACCACCGAGAAGGTTTCTCATGGAAGCGTCTCCCTCGCTAAAGAGATAAACAAATTTAGTCATTAACTAAACCTCCTAGAATATAATCTAATTTTTTTGTCACATTTAATATCATACACCATTTGTCAAAAAATTTCCAGTGTTTTTTTAAAAAAAATGTAATTTAATGCAATTATTTCAAAATGTTATGCAAATATTGTAAAGAATTGGGTAATTTGCCCAAATGATACTCAAGAAAGGGCTCGATAATTGATGAAAGCTTGGCTGCATCATCAAAATTACAATTTGCGAAAAGGCTGTCTCGTAGAGAAGAATTTGATATGTATAACGAAAATGCAAGCATTCCCTTTGTCATAGGCACGCACTGGTCGTCTCTATGCTCTTTACAACGCACCTCTCCATCAGGAATACAAAAGTAATTTGCCTCACTGCCACAGGGGCATTCATTTTCAAATTCGGGCATTATGCCACATATTTCCATAAGCTTTATTTCAAAAACTGCCTTAATAAGATAAAGTGCATCTGGTCGCTTTGACAACACATAAAGCGTGTTTAATAAAAGCCTTACCTCTTCATCAGCACCCATATTGGCCTGAATGCACATTTCACAAAGAGATGCAAAGTAATTGCCTGCAGCCAGAAGCTCGACACTTTCACATATCGGGCGAAAGCCCTCCAAAAGCTCCGCAGAAACGAGGCTGTAAAAGCCATCACGAAGCTTTTTTAAGACAAACTCAGAATAGCAAAGCATCTGCACGCTTCCACGGCTTTTATGATGAAGGCTTTTAACACCCTTTGCAACAACCGTTATTTTACCCATTTCAGGGGATAGAAGCGTAAGCATTTTGTCATTATCACTCGAGTTTATGCTGCGTACTACTATTGCTTTCGTTTTAATGCTTTCTCCGGACATTTTTTATCCTCTTTCTTGCGTTTCGTATATTCAAGATAAACTTCAATGTCTCCTGTTTCAGTAAAAACATTCCATAAAAGACCATTCTTTTTTTCCAAATCAGTCACCTCATAATTAGTATGTGGTAGCATTAGAAAATAATAGCTTGAAAATATTAACACTTAATCTTTTTTGCTATAGCCAAGCTCTTTAAGAGCTGTGCCCTGATTACGCCAATCCTCACGAACCTTTACCCAAAGCTCAAGATAAACCTTTGTATCTAAAAGCTTTTCAATATCTGCACGCGCGTATGAGCCAATTCGTTTTATCGCTTCACCATTTTTGCCGATTATGATAGGCTTGTGGCTTGATTTTTCGCAATATATAACAGCTTTAATTTTCGTAATATCGGGTTTTTCTTCCATTGATTCTATCTCAACTGCACTACCATGAGGAACCTCTTTATCCAAAAGACGAAGAAGCTTTTCGCGGATTATTTCAGCACACATTTCACGTAGCGTGCTATCTGCATAGATGTCTGTAGGATAGAAGGGTTCACCCTCTGAAAAATGCTTCAAGATTTCATCTCTTAACTCATTAATTGCTATTTTTTTAAGTGCACTTGCGGGCACTACTGCTGCAAAATCAAATTCATCGCAGTACGCTTTAATCTGTGGAAGTAAAACTTCCTTTTCAACAGAGTCAGCCTTGTTTATAACAAGAATAAGGGGAATGTCCCTTTCTTTTGCACTTGTTATTATTTTTCTGTCAATGTCGTATATTTCCTTGCCTGCCTCAACAACTAAAAGTGCAACATCAACATCACCAAGAGAACCGCCTGCAGCGGAGTTCATATATTCACCAAGCTTCGTGCGAGGTGTGTGCATACCGGGGGTGTCTACAAAAACGATTTGGTAGCCATCACCATTGTCGATAGCGGCAAGGTTTGTGCGTGTTGTTTGTGGCTTGTTTGAAACAATCGCTGCCTTTTCACCGATAAATGCATTTGTAAGGGTTGACTTACCAACATTTGGTCTGCCGACTATTGCGGCAAAACCACTTTTAAAATTATTCATTAGTTTAAATCCTTTCAATTAAAAAAGTAATAAATTTAATTCCGTACGGAATAAAGATTATAAGCCCACATACCGCAGCGCTAAGGCTTATTATAAAAACTGCACCTGCAGCGTAGTCTTTTGCCCTTTTAGCATACATATTAAACACTGATGAGGATAAGTCAACTGCATTTTCAATGGCAGTGTTTATAAGCTCAGCAGCGATTACTGCACAGCATAAAAAGATCAGTATTACTTTTTCTACTGAAGTAAGACCAAGTAACACAGAAAACAGAATTACCAAAACTGTCATAGCTATGTGAATGCGCATATTACGCTCAGTCTGCAATAGATGATTAAAGCCATCAATTGCGTGATCAAAACTTTCTATAATACTTTTATTTTTCATAGTATTAAGCCCTCGGAAGCTCCATCTTTTCAAGTATTTCTTTTTCACGGGTACGCATTACAGTTGTAAATGGTTCTTCCATATGGTCAAAGCCAAGAAGGTGAAGTGTACTATGTACAGTTAAGAAGCCAACCTCACGAAGAAGTGAATGGCCATATTCTTCTGCCTGCGCCTTTGCACGCTCAAGCGAAATTACGATATCGCCCAAAAGCAGAAAGTCTCCATCATAGTTTCCGCTTTCTTCAATCATTACTCCGTCCTCATCAAATTCAAGAATAGGAAAGCTAAGAACGTCTGTGGGGGAGTCAACATCACGATATTCCTTATTAATTTTGTGAATACCTTCGTTGTCTGTGATTAAAACACTTACCTCAAAATCTGTGTCTGCGCCACCGATTGTATCAAGCGTTGTTGAAACTGCACGCTGTACAACCTGCTCAAGCTCGGGGGTAAAATCAAGCTTGTCCTGCTCATTTTCAATAATAAACTGAAACATTTTTTCTCCTTTAAGGCACAGAGGTTTTAGCCTCCAATGCCTATTTATTGTTATTTTTTTCCTTAATCATACTTTATTCTTTCGTGAAAATATCCGCCGAGTGTATTTATTATAACATTAATTATAACTTCTAATTCAGAGAAGGTAAGGTTGCACTTTGCAAACTGACCGGAACTTACACGCTCTGTCACAACCTTTCGTACCATTTCTTCAATTTTTTCTGTGCCTTTTTCAGAAATACTACGAACTGCCGCTTCGCAAGAATCAACAAGCATTACTATTGCGGCCTCCTTGCTTTCGGGGATTGGGCCGGGATACGTAAAGATTTCATCGTTAACATCACCCTGCTCTTTAGCACGCTTATAAAAGTAGCCTACAAGCGTCTTGCCATGATGCTGCGCTATAATATCACAAATATTTTTTGGAAGATGATATTTTTCAGCCATTTCAACACCATCTTGCACGTGATGTTTAATAATCTCCGCACTTTCGTGTGGGCTTAATTCGTCATGTACATTATAGTCATACTGATTTTCTTTAAAGT
>CAZYYT010000192.1:0-3977 GCA_964651775.1 uncultured Oscillospiraceae bacterium
TTCTTACAGAGGATGAGCTTAAGAATGCTCCAGAAGGCATCAAGTACTCAAATATGACAGCTATGAATGGTCTTTACTTCGGCATGTCTATATCTGTTCTTGACTGTACAGGTTGTGGATCTTGTGCTAACGTATGTCCCGGTAAAAAGGGTGAGAAGGCTCTTGTAATGAAGCCTCTTGAAACACAGGAAGAACAGCAGAAGATATTTAACTATGGTAGAACACTTCCTGCTAAGAAGGAAGTTTTGGAGAAGTTTAAGGAAACAACAGTTAAGGGTAGCCAGTTTAAGCAGCCCCTCCTTGAATTCTCAGGCGCTTGCGCAGGTTGTGGTGAAACACCTTACGCAAAACTTGCAACACAGCTTTATGGTGATAGAATGTACATTGCAAATGCAACAGGTTGTTCTTCAATCTGGGGCGGTAGCTCACCTTCTACACCTTATACAACAAATGCACAGGGTGAAGGTCCTGCATGGGCTAACTCACTCTTTGAAGATAACGCAGAGTATGGTTATGGTATGAATCTTGCACAGCAAACTCTTCGTGCAGACCTTGTTTCTAAGGTTGAAACTATTAAGGAAACTGCTGATGAAAATGCTAAGGCTGTTATCGAGAAATTCGTTGATACTAAAGATGATATTAATACAAACAAGGTTGCTACAGCAGAGCTTATTGAAGTGCTTTCAAAGATGAACACACCTGAAGCTGCAGAAATTCTTAAAGAGAAGGAATATCTTTCAAAGAAATCTGTATGGATTCTTGGTGGTGACGGTTGGGCATACGATATAGGCTACGGCGGTCTTGACCATGTAATAGCAAGTGGTGAAGATGTAAACATCCTTGTATTTGATACAGAGGTTTACTCAAACACAGGTGGTCAGTCTTCAAAGGCTACTCCTACAGGTGCAATTGCGAAGTTCGCTGCTGCAGGTAAGGAAGTTAAGAAGAAAGACCTTGCTGCAATCGCTATGAGCTATGGTTATGTTTATACTGCACAGGTTGCACAGGGTGCTGACTACAATCAGTGTCTGAAGGCGTTTATTGAAGCAGGCACGTATAACGGACCTTCACTTATCATCGCTTACGCTCCGTGTATTAACCACGGTATTAAGGGTGGTATGAGCATTGCCCAGACAGAAGAAAAGAGAGCTGTTCAGGCTGGTTACTGGCACCTCTTCCGCTTCGACCCACGCCTTGAAGCTGAAGGAAAGAATCCCTTCCAGCTCGATTCTAAGGAGCCTACAGAAAGCTATGAAGAATTCCTTATGAACGAAGTTCGTTACAATTCTCTTGCTCGTAGTAATCCTGACAGAGCCAAAGAGCTCTTCACTAAGGCGGCAGAAAATGCGAAGGCTAAGTATGCACACCTTGTAGAACTTGCAAGCAAATAATTAATGTATTTAAACCCCTGTGGATTTTTTCACAGGGGTTTTTAACGGAAAAAATGTTAAAACTTACGTTAAATTAATCAAATACTTTAGTAAATAGAAAGAATATAATAAAGATAAACTGGAGGCGATAAAATGGAAAAGCAGGAAAAAATGTGGGCACTTCTCGTAAACCTTGGTATATGGCAGGGGGGAGAGGATGAGTCCTCTGGCACCTTTAAATTTGACCAAAGTGCTTGGGAAGATATTTTAGACAAGGCAAAGGATGCGGGTGTAAATACAATTGTACTTGACTGCGGTGGCGCAATAGATTTTCCAAGTCATCCGGAAATTACGATGGAGGGTGCATGGTCCCGCGAAAAACTGAAGCAAGAAATTGAGCGTTGCAGGTCAAAGAACATAATAGTTATTCCAAAAATGAATTTCTCCGCTATACACGATAATTGGCTTGGTGAATATAATTGGATGGTATCAACCTCGATTTATTACAAGGTTTGTAAGGATATGATTAATGATGCTTATGAGATTTTTGAGCATCCCCAATATATACATATAGGTATGGATGAAGAGGATGAAAGACACGCAAGGGCATGTAAAGGCGTTGCCATTTACAGAAAACCCGACCAGTATTATAAAGACCTAAGGTATTTGGTTGCTTGCGTAAAGGAAACAGGTGCTAAACCTTGGATGTGGCACGAGCCATTGTTTTTCAATACTGAAATGTACCAGAAGCATATAGGTGTTGACGAAGCAATTCTATCCCCTTGGAGCTATAATGCGCTTTATAAAGAGCATTGGACTCCTATTTCATCGAGACAGGAGTATATTGATTACTACAGTAAACCTCCATATAAGGAACTGAATCTTCAGTATGTTGAGGAGGAGCCATATTTTGTTAATTTTAGAGATAAGGCACTTCCGCTAGTTAAGGAAGGGTATAAATATGTTCCGGGAATGTCACCATACAATAAGTGTGACATAAGCATAGAGGACGTTATCAAGTATTTTAGGGATGGTGCACAGGATGACCAAATTGAAGGATTTATTATGACAGTTTGGTGGTTTATGACGGAGGAGAGAAAGCACCACTATGAGCATGCTTTAAACCTTTTAAAAGAGGCGAAGGAAAAACTATACTACTGATAATATGCAAAAGCAAGAAAAAATGTGGACATTACTTTTAAACCATAGATAAAAGAAGGATATTATAGCTCTATAGTATCCTTTTTTTATAATCTGTAGGGGAGGAGCCAACGGAATTTTTAAAGGCTCTTGAAAAACTATGTATACAAGAAAAACCAAGAATATCGGATATTTCACTTATTGAGTGTTCGTTATCACGAAGAAGTTTTTTTGCTTCAGAAATTTTTAGCTTGCTATAGTATTCCATAACGCTTTTGTCCATATTACTGCTGAATATGTAGCTAAGATGAGATTTGCCAATCATAAAATGGTTGCAAACATCAGTAAGTGTTAGGTTTTCATATATATTTTCTTTAAGGTACTGGGAGACAAGTTCGCAAATAGAATTTTGTGCCACAGCGCGTGAATTTTCGTTGGAAATAATCTTTTTACCAAAGTCTGATTCGTTTCTTATTATGCTTATAAGAAGCTCCGTTATATAGCACAAAAGAAGCTGTGTTGAGCCGAATTCAGAATTTGAAAAATCAAGATTTCCTTTGTCTTTATAATTGTTATTTATACCTCCAAGTGCATTCTTTGCTTCTCCAATAAAAAGCTGAAGAAGTGTTTTTGCGGTTTTATCAGCATTAAATATTTTCTTTTTAAAAAAGCTTATGCTTGGACTGTCACAGGTAAATGAAATAACAAGCATATTATTTGGAGTTTGGGAATCGGATAAATGTGCGTGGATTTCCCCCGGCTCGTGAAAAATCATTTGTCCTTGATTTAATGTACAGCTGTTTCCATCGGTAATCGCCAAAATATTACCGCTATCAACGTATACCATTTCCCAAAAATCATGTTTTTCCGGCGAGTGAGTAAAGTTTTTCCCAAATTCAAAATAATAAATACTGTTAAAGCCTTTTATTTCAATATTTTTTTTAATTGGCTCCATTTTAAACAAAAAACCACCATCCTGGAAGAAATGTTAAAAAAACAATCCTAATTATCAAATACATTTTCTATGAAAAATTATATAATTGAATTGATAATAAGTCAACACTTTAATAAAATATAAAAGTAAAATAATTTTAAGTGTTTTCTTGTAAAATACAAAAGGTTAAATTTTTATAGAGGAGGATACAAAATATGAAAATACTTATGATAGGTGCACACCAAGATGATAATGAGTTTAGGTGTGGTGGACTTGCCTATAAATACAGAAAGATGGGCTATGATGTAAGGTTTTTAAGTATGTGTAACGGAAATGGCGGACATCACATTATGACGCCTAAGGAAACATCTGAAAGAAGATTTAAAGAATCGCAGGAGGTTGCAAAGCTTCTTGGTATAACCTACGACATATGGGATATTTCGGACTGCTCGTTAGTAGCAGATTTAGAAACAAGAAGAAAGCTTATAAGATATATAAGAGATTACGCCCCGGATATGATTGTTGCACATCGT
>CAZYYT010000193.1:0-3971 GCA_964651775.1 uncultured Oscillospiraceae bacterium
TATGTGCCAAAAGAATGGTTTTTGGGCGAATAATCCCTATATGAAACTGCCTTTACATATCGTCTTTTTTTTATGCGGATAACAGTGAACAAAACAAGTATGTACGGATAATAGAAAAATTTCCTCCTATGGTATGAGTAAGAAAATACCATAGGAGGAATTTATTAATCAAAAGTTTAATATAAATAATATAATAGGTTGAAAGAATATTTCAGCCCATCTGTGTTTGTTTTAGGTATAAATAAGAGGACGAGGAAAATTACGAAGTTAACTTTGTATTTACAAGAACTTTTCCGTAGTTATCGGGAAAATTAACAAATTAAAACCAATAAGGGTTGACACTCCTCGACTTTAACCGCAATAAAAGGGAAGGTGAACATAATATGAAAAAAAGTCTTTTCGGTTACGATGTTGATGAAGTGAATCAAAATATTGAATACTATGAGAGTCAACTTGAAACATTAACTGCAAAGGTATCAAATCTTCATGCTGTAATTGTTTCTAAGGATGAAATTATCAAAAATTTGGACAACACAAGCAATAAAAGTGTGGATGTGGACGTGGATGTTTCCTCTTTTAAAAAGAAAATCGCAACCCTTGAATCCATTAATAAAATGTCGGAGGATAAAAATACGGAACTGGTAAACGAAAACGAGAATCTGAAAAAACAGGTTGCGGAATTAAAGCAAATCTCAAAAGGCATTAACGATATAACAGAAGTGGGGAAAATATGTAAGGAAGCATATTCGGATATGGCCCTTGTGAAAAAGAAGACACGGGATGCCATTGGGGATTACATAGGCGGTTTTGTTGAGGTAACAGACGGGCATAACCAAGAAATTTCCGCCGCAATTGAGGAAATTAAACTTGCAAGAGAACTTGCCCAGGACAGCTTTATTAATTCAGTTGAAGATATTCTAAACAAATTTAACGAAATGTCGGCCACAAACGACGTGTTAGAAACTGCACTTAAAAACCTAGCAAAAACTAAAAATTCTATATTTGATAGTGTCAACGAGTATCTGAAAATTCCCGAACATTCCTCGGAAGAAACCAACGAAAAGATGGAGGAAGAAATTGAAGAGGAAAGTACATTAACACCGCTCCTTTATAAGGCCCTCTGTACGAAGAAAAATGGATGTGCAAAAAAGAATGTGAAAGATAAAGTAGTCCCACCTTTAAAGGAAGAGGCCACGGATCATTACAAGGAAGACAAAGAGAGTGTACCCAATAAAGCAAGCGGTGGTCTGGAGAATGTTAAGCTGTCCATTATTGAGCAGTAACGTGTTTGATGTCGGTGAGTCAAAAAATGAAAAGCTATATAGTTGAAGACGTACATGAAGATGATTCCAGTATGGTACACCTACTTAAACGATGGGTTGCTGTCATTTTGATTGCCTGCGCCGTGTTTTTGACAATCCACACGGGGAGCTGTCTTCTCGAAGAATTTGCACTGAGAGGTACAAGTGGATTTGTTAAGATTAATAACCTTGAATACATAAAAGGGAGTAAAAAAAACGATTTAGCTAACAGCGATCATGATTGGATTTTGGCAAAAGACGGTTACGGTATTGTGTATGACCGCGATGAAACATTTACACGAATAAGGATGAAGGTAAAGACGGATGAATATTATAATGCGGTTTTTGTAAAAACAGATCATTCTGTATTAAATGTAGAGTGTGACGGTTTAATGCTTTTGGAAAACAAAAGCGAGCGGTCCTATTCCGACAACAAATTTGAGATTATTAAATTGCCGACGTCTAAAAATGAGCAAACGCTGGAGATAACTGCGTTTTCACCATATACCTTTCGGTTTAGCGCATTTATGGTCAATTATGAAAAAACCTCCGAGAACGCTTCACTTCTGGGGTATACGGACATTTTTGTCGGTGGTGTTATCACTATTACAGCGTTTATTATTTTGTGTTTCTTTATTGTCCTCTATGGCAGAAAAAGAATAAAGCTTAAAGAAATGTACCTGCCGTTTATATTGTTACTTGCCGGCGTATTACTGCTTTTAGATCCACCCTTTTCTGTCATATTTAAGGGAAAACTGGAAAACTTTAAAATGTCTGTGACGGTTGCCTCATTTTTGTTTGTGTGTACCCTTCTTGAAAATATACTTGACAAGAAAGAGTGTGACGATTTCATAGAAAAGGTTGGTGGCATGAACATTATATATGTATTAGCCATTGTGTTATCCCCTTATGACATATTATTTACTGTATTAGTGAAGATGTTTACCCTGCTACTTGCCATTGATATTGTTGCCTATACATATATTATTGAAAAGCATTGCATTAATGGGTTTAATATTGTGAAAGAAGCGGTTTTTGCTGCGTTTGTTATTTGTTCTTTTATGTATTGGTATTCTTTGTTGCAAAGGCTAAAAGGCTTTTTTGGACCAGACATGATTGTTTCATTCATACTGTGCATTGTGGTACTGTTGTATTTTGTTATAGTAAATAAAAGAGGTATTCTGCCGGAGGTAAAGGCAAAAAAGGAGTTTAAGAATAAGGAAATTATAAAAAATATCCCGTCAAACGAGCTTTTAGACGTTAAACGGCTTGCAACAGCGTTTATAGAAAAAATCAGGGATATGAAAATCCCCGATGAAAACGCTGTTACCATATTTAATGAGGCAGAAAATGTTTTATTTGAAGGTGAAGGATCAGATGCTCTTAACTTTAAACTTAAAAATATCATACATCACAGCATAAAAGTGGCGGAATACTCGAGAATCATTGCACTTACCATGGGGTACAGTTCAGAAAGGGCAGTTATAATCGGCAAGGCAGCATTACTTCATGATATCGGTAAGCTGGTGGTGAATTATAGTATTTTGACGAAAGAAGAAATGCTAACGGAGAAGGAATTTGCCGAAATCAGACTACATACCCAGTATGGATATGAAATTATTTCATGCAAAAAGGATGAATTTTTCGAGATGGCAGCGGTTATTGCAAAAGAGCATCACGAGCGGTACAACGGAACCGGATATCAGCATTTGCGTGGGGAAGAAATACAGATAGAAGCGAGAATTGTGGCGATTGCGGATGTATTTGATGCAATGACGTCACAAAGGTCTTATAAATCGTCATGGAGCTTTGAACAGGTATTTGACTATGTGATTGAACACAGCGACAACTTTTTTGATGCAAAAATTATTGAGCGGTTTAAGCTTGCCAAAAATGACCTAATGAAATGTTACGCAGTTTATCATCTGAACGAGCCCAAAATTTAGAACAAAGGGGGGAGGCGTAATTTGTATATATTATTTGCAGGAAAATTATCGTGCGTATCCAGTGATATTGTAAAAAAAATAAGTCAGAGGCATAGGCCTATATTCGTATCTGATGATTGTAACGAAATTAATCTGGGTAAAAACGCACAGTGCATTAACATCTCCCCCCATAATGAACAGTTTAAAAAGGTATTTAATTCGTTTAATTTCGAAACGGCCGTGTTTTTTTCACAGCAGCCCGGGGATGAAAAGGACTATTCGGATGAATATTGTGATCTGGACTTTTTTTTGAGATACTGCTCGAATCATGATGTGAATAGGGTGGTATTTGTTTCCTCAACAGCTGTGCTTTCGGGGGTGGAAAACACAGCGAAGGATATTAGTACTCCTATTGATGGTTTGACGATGAAAATATCTTCATGCGAAGGCTTGTGTGAGTTTTACAGAGTGCGTAAGGCAATGTCCATTTTAATATTGCGCGTTCCGTTTTTATACAGTGCAAAAAAATGTGATTGCTTTGTCAAAACCTTGGTCAGTGAGGCACTGGAGAAGGCATCTCTTACAGTAAACGGAGCAGAGGAACAAGAGTGCGATTTCTTATCGCATAAAGATTTAGGTGAACTGCTTTTGAGAATTTTAGAGGACTGGAAAGATGAAAATAAAGTGATAAACGTTTTTGGCGGTGATACGATGCCGTTAGGGACATTAGGAAACCTTTTTATAG
>CAZYYT010000194.1:0-3878 GCA_964651775.1 uncultured Oscillospiraceae bacterium
CAATAGCAACCTTTTTTATCTTATCCTTATTAAGTGGAAGAAGGTCACCAACATTATTAACAAGAGTGATTGACTTTTCTGATATTTTGCGATTAATTTCAACAGTTTCATTATGAAGCGATTTTATATCGGGGATATACTGGGGCTCATCATCAAATAGACCAACCTTTTCTTTAAGGTCAAGCACTCTCTGACAGGACTCATTAATTCTCTCCATTGGAATTTTTCCGTCTTTTACTGCTTTTACAATAATGTCATAATCCTCAACATTTACGCCAAGTAAAATGTCATTACCAGCATTTATCAATCTGACAAAGCGCTCTTCCTTTGAGCAAAGAGATGTAAGTGCACCCATATAGATAGCGTCGGTAATAACAAGTCCATTAAAGCCCATCTCATCACGTAAAAGTCCTTGAATGACTTTTCTTGAGAAGGTTGATGGCATATACTGACCAGAGATTTTCTCATCATCAACAGCGGGGAAGGCACTATGTCCAATCATAAATGTCCATACGCCACCATCAATTGCACTCTGGTAAGCTTTTGCCTGGGTGTTTTTCCAATTATCATATGTTGAGTTATTTTGTGCGGGACAAACGTGGGCATCACGGTACCCCTCAGGATCGCCGCCGGGGAAGTGCTTTGAGGTTGCTGCCATCTTAACATCCTGCATACCTTTTATAGCGGCAAGTCCATGCCTTGAAATTTTGTCAGGATTATCCGCAAATGACCTTCCTTGGCCAATACTTGAAAAGCGACCGACAATATCCATAACCGGTCCCCAGCGCCAGTTTGCGCCTGCTGCCTTCATCTCCAAAACAACATTTTGAGCTAATTTATATGTAAGGTCCGGGTCATCTGCCGCACCAATAGAATAGCCTGATGCAACTGTTGTGGCGTCCTCAAAAATTGTGCCTGCACCGTTTTCGCAGTCCATACCTACAAGCATAGGAATACGAAGTTTCTTTGAGGCATTTTTAAGCAATTCTCTACTTTGGGCAACTGTAAGTTTTCCATTTGTGGCCTCTGCCATATTAACAACGCCCATTTGAACTGTGCCATGGTACCATATGCTTCCGTACTGGTACTTTTCCATGATTTCATCAATTTCTTCCTCTGTACGTGCAACAAGTTTTCCGTTAATCTCTTTGTGGGATAAGGATGTTTGGCGTACCATAAGAAGCTGGGAAAGTTTTTCTTCTAAAGTAAGCTCGCTTAAACTTGGTTTTTTCATCTAAATCACTCCTTCTGTCATTTAAAACCATTCTACTCCTTAAGATTATTAAAGTCAACTACAGTTTTTACTCATTTCATCATTTTTCTAATTTTATATAGTGGTTAATATAAAGGAAACAAAACATAAAAGATGAAAATGATACTTTTACACAAAATAGATTAGTGATAAATGTACAAAGGTATAAATAGCCTATTTATAAGCAAAGATTTTAACAATAAACATATCTAGGCTTCGGCTCAACATTAACTCGGACACACCCTCAAATTCAATTTCACCATAAACTGCTTATAGCGTAATCTTGAACCTTGTAAATGTAATTTCGTAGAGTGATTTGTCCTGTTTTACCCTTATTCATTTACATTCACCGTCATGATGGACTAAAATTTACAGTGAATGTATCATCAAAAACGGTGGCTTTTTAATAAGCCACCGGACAAGCAATTGTTCGTATTTCGTAATAGCAATGGTATGTTCCCACAGAAATATGTTTCAAGCGGTCAAACCTTTGTTTTATTATGTGCAATTGCAATTGCAATGAATTTGTTCTTCCCACCAGCCGAAGGCAAGTCTGGACTTTATGTGTTCTTTTCCCGGAGATAAAAAGAACAGTGCAAAGGAACTACCCGGAGGAATGATGTACATCCCCTGAAAGTCATGCTTCGTAAGCGTTTGATTGGGTTCAACCCTACGCGTGAATGTATAAATCCCACCTGTGGGGGTTTTTTTTGTAACATTGCTTGCGCTTAAGATGTTTACCTTTGGTTGAGAAGGTGGATAGATGGCTTGGTTTCCTGCTGCAAAATGCTTTGATATCAATGGTTCTCCGGGAAGCGTGCTGCTTAACCAACCTTCAGCAGTAAAGGGCACGTCGGAGAAATTGGAAATTGTATAAGCATTTAAAAACATGTTTACATTGGATCCCTTTGGGTTGACCAAAGCGCCCCAGGCGTTATCATTTCCACCAAAGTATATCATATTTGTTTGGCCCAGGAAGTATTTGCCCAAGTACGAACGATAAACGGACTCAGATAAAACAACTACCTCTTTGGGTAGAATTTTTTTTGTATTTGAAATCATATTCATATTCTGTTCTCCTTAACAAAAATACTGGTTCAGCATATTTTTTCTTCCCACCAGGTCAAAACAATAGTACCTTGCACGTTTTGCAAACTCTGAGATTGTAGGAGTATCGAAAACGTACTGCCGGGGGGGATAATTATACTCCCCTTATGCGAGTCGCTTACAAGTGTGGAATTCTGTGGGACTATCCTTCCAAAAATGTTAACGCCATCTATAAGAGGTTTACATACATTCTCTGCATTAAGCATGATTGCTTTTGGCTTTGGAGGCGGTAATATGGACTGATTTGACGGGGTTACCGTTGAAGAAGGTCGAGCGTTTTGTGGCGGCTTTGCGTTAAGCCATATTTTTCCGGTAAAGCTTTGATTTGAAAAGTTTGTAATTGTAAAAATATCAAAGTATAAATTTACGCCCGAGCCAATTGGGTTAAATATACCGCCCCATGCATTTCGGCATTTTTCAAAGTTTAGCAACTCTGTTTGACCGATGAAGTACCTCCCTAACTCGGAATTGAGAGCCGGAGTTGTGATATCTACAACATCAATAGGTATATTTCTGTTATTTTTAATCATATACATCCTCCTAATTGAATTTACTATATATTTTCATATTATGAATTGGATCAACCAAATGACACGTTCAAATATATAGTGCATAATATAATTATGAGAATGCAGAAGGGCAGACGCAATAATATTCTACCACAGCAAAAAAACTCGATTACTCTCAAACGTTTTCTGTATCGATCCAAAGGTATCCGTTTACCCAGACCGCATTTTTTAAAATGTTTCAACAAACGCAGGGTAATAACTATCGCTTTTTCATCAATGAAAGTGGCATAGACGCAGTAGTTGACGATGCTTTTAAGCATCTGGCAGACATTGGTGTGATTTTTCTAACAAAACTCGCGGGAAAAATAATCTTTCTCAAAACATAGATAACTTCGGAAATTGTAACAATAATTTAAAATGTGAATAATATGGAATAGAGGTGAAGGCCATGGATACAAGGGAACTATTTGCAAGGCTAATCAAATGTGAGGCAGGCGGCGAGGGCATCGACGGAATGAGGGCTGTTGCCACCGTATGTATGAACCGTGTAAGAGTAGATTACGGAGAATATCATAGACTATGCCAGGGCGATTTACGTAAGGTTATTGTGCAAATGTGCCAGTTCTCATGCTATAAAACCGTCATTGGCGGCGTTGAAAACACACAGAATGTATGGAATGCTACGCCTGAAGACATACATTATCAGGTCGCTGATTGGGCAATAAACGGTGGCATTCATATTGGCGCAGGCTCCGATTCTTTATGGTACATGAATCCGTTCAGGCCGGATTGCCCCAACTTTTTCCCCTATAATAAATCAGGATATTGGTTCACAAGAATCAATCAACATTGCTTCTATAATCCAATGCCGGCTTATGCAGAAACATAAAATGATGGAGGTGTATTTTATAATATGAACAACACGACCAGTTGGATGGAAAACAAAGTTATCAATAGTAACGTATCATCCCAAGGATCTCAATACGTTCGTTCACCGGTAGCTGAAACAC
>CAZYYT010000195.1:0-3858 GCA_964651775.1 uncultured Oscillospiraceae bacterium
GCATCGTGGACAGGAATCATGTGGTATTACTGTAAATGATGATGGCGTATTTACAACATATAAGGATTCTGGTCTTGTAAACGATGTGTTTACAGATGAAAGACTCAAGTCTCTCGGCAAGGGTAAATGTGCACTTGGACATGTTCGTTATGGGGCTGAGGGTACAAGTGGCAGACATAATGCACAACCAATGGTTGTAAACCATATCAAAGGCAGAATGGCAATTGCCCATAACGGTCAGCTTATTAATGCTGCAGAGCTTCGTTCAGAACTTGAACTTAAAGGCTCAATCTTTCACACAAACTCTAATGTTGAAGTTATTTCATACATAATAACGGAAGAAAGACTTAGGGCAAAATCTATTGAGGAAGCGATTAATAATGCAGTGTACAGACTTAATGGTGGGTTTTCACTCATTGTTATGTCTCCGTCAAAGCTTATTGCAGTTCGTGATGAATCAGGCTTTAGACCACTGTGCTATGGAAAAACAAAAGAGGGTATGTATGTTGTTGCTTCGGAAAGCTGTGCGCTTGACTCCGTTGGAGCAGAGTATATCCGTGAAATAGAGCCCGGTGAAATTGTTGTAATAGACAAAGATGGTGTAAGAAGTATAGATACACACTGCAACAGAAAAAAAAGAAACTTGTGTGTATTTGAATTTGTGTATTTTGCGCGCCCCGACTCAATCATTGACGATTCAACTGTTCACGAAGCAAGAATGAGGGCAGGTGCTTTCCTTGCTAAAGAGCATCCGGTAGAGGCAGATGTTGTAATCGGTGTTCCCGACTCAGGTCTTGATGCGGCGCTTGGTTATGCTAGGGAATCAGGCATTCCTTACGAAATTGGATTTATTAAAAATAAATATATTGGAAGAACCTTTATTGCACCGGGGCAGGAAAGCCGTGAGGATATGGTTAAAATTAAACTTAACCCTGTAATTGGCGCTGTAAAGGGCAAAAGAGTTATTATGATTGATGACTCTATTGTTCGTGGAACAACGGGTGAAAGAATCGTTCGTCTTCTTCGTGAAGCAGGCGCTACAGAAGTTCATATGCGCGTTTCTTCACCGCCATTTATTAATCCGTGCTACTATGGTACAGATATTGACTCTAAGGATAAGCTTATTGCTTGTAAATACACCCACAGCGAAATAGAAAAAATGCTTGGCGTTGATTCACTTGGATTTTTAAGTATTGATGCAGTTAAGAAAATTGCATGCATGGATTCGGGCAGGGGCTATTGCACTGCTTGCTTTGATGGTAACTATCCGATTGGTGTGCCGCAGACAGCGGAAAAAACAAAATTTGATTTTAAGATTTCTGAAAATAAGGGGAGGTAAATATATGAAAGGCTCGGAATCAAAAAGCTACGCAGCAGCGGGTGTTGACATTACTGCAGGTTACAAGGCAGTTGAACTTATGAAGAAGCATATTGCTACTACTATGACAAAGGGTGTTTGCTCAGACATCGGCTCGTTCGGTGGACTGTTTGAACTTGATCTTGAAGGCATTAAAAAACCCGTTTTGGTTGGTGGTACAGATGGTGTTGGTACAAAGCTTAAGCTGGCATTTATAATGGGCAAGCATGACACAGTTGGTATCGACTGCGTTGCCATGTGTGTTAATGATATTATCTGCTGTGGTGCAAAGCCACTTTTTTTCCTTGACTATATTGCTTGCGGAAAAAACATCCCTGAAAGAATTGAAAGCATTGTAAAGGGTGTCTGTGATGGATGCGTTCAGTCAGGTGCGGCACTTATTGGTGGTGAAACTGCAGAAATGCCAGGATTTTACCCTGAAGATGAATATGACCTTGCAGGCTACTGCACAGGTGTTGTTGACAAAGATAAAATTATTGACAATAAAACAATGAAGGAAGGCGATATTATCATCGCGCTTGCTTCAACGGGCGTTCATTCAAACGGATTTTCTTTGGTAAGAAAAGTGTTTGATGTTGAAAACAGTGATATTATGACCCCTCTTGAAAGACTTGGCGGAAAGTCAATTGGTGAAGCTCTTCTTACACCTACAAAGATTTATGTTAAGTCTGTTCTTGCACTTTTAGAGAAGGTAAATGTAAGTGCAATTTCACATATCACAGGTGGTGGCTTCTACGAAAATATTCCGAGAAGTATGCCCGATGGCTTCGGTGCAAAGATTGACAAAAAGTCAGTTAAAATTCTACCTATTTTTGACCTTATTGCAGAAAAGGGCGGAATTGATGAACACGATATGTTTAACACCTTCAATATGGGTGTTGGTATGAGCATTGTTGTTCCTAAAGAAGATGCGAAGCTTGCCCTCGAAATTCTTCGCGAAAATGGTGAGGATGCTTATATCATTGGTGAAACAGTAAAATCTGATAAGAAAATAGAAATCATCTGATGGCAGGTAATAAACATGAGTAAAAATGTAAATATAGCAGTACTTGTATCGGGTGGCGGTACTAATCTTCAGGCATTAATTGATGCCCAAAAGAAAGGCATTATAACAAGCGGAGAAATAAAGCTTGTTATATCAAATAACCCTGATGCTTATGCGCTTGAGCGTGCAAAAAAAAATAATATAAAGTCTTACATTGTATCTAAAAAGGGTGTATGTCAGGAAGATTTTGAAAGTAAAATTATCTCACTGCTTACAGAAAACAATATTGATGTAATTGTTCTTGCAGGCTTTATGTGTATTTTAAGTGCAGATTTTACAAGAAAATATGATAAAAGAATTATAAATGTGCATCCCTCACTTATTCCTTCATTTTGTGGCAAGGGGTACTACGGACTAAAAGTTCACGAGGCGGCGCTTGATAAGGGTGTTAAGGTAACCGGTGCGACAGTGCACTTCGTAAATGAAATTCCCGATGGTGGGGAAATTATTATGCAAAAGGCGGTAAATATTAGGCAAGACGATACTCCCGAAACACTTCAAAAAAGAGTTATGCGCCTATGTGAGTGGCAAATTCTTCCTAAATCTGTAGAGCTTGTCTGCTCAAAAATTACACATAAATAAGGTGGATTAAATATGAACGTTTACGAAAAAAAATACATTGGTGATATTATTAAAGGAAACCCATACGTTGGCAGAGGAATTGTAATAGGTAAAACAGAGGATGGCAAGCGTGCCGGTGTTTCTTACTTTATTATGGGCAGAAGTGAAAATAGCCGTAATAGAGTGTTTACACTTAGGGATGGGTCTATTTTTACAGAGCCATTTGATGCTTCAAAGATAGAAGACCCAAGCCTTATTATCTACAGAGCGCTTGGTGGCTATGAAAACAAGCTTGTTGTAACAAACGGTGACCAGACAGATACTGTGCTTGATGGCCTTAAAGCAGGGGAGGATTTTAATAAATCCCTTACAAAGCGCGAGTTTGAGCCTGACAGTCCCAACTTTACGCCAAGAATAAGCGGTATGCTTACATTTGAAGATGGTGGATTTTCTTATGAGATGAGCATTCTTAAAAGTGCTGATGAGGTTGGTAGTGCATGTTCCAGATATCACTATTCTTATCCCGCACTTTGTGGCACAGGTCACTTCATCCACACTTATGTAAGTGATGGAAATCCGCTTCCCACATTTATTGGTGAGCCTGAAAGGGTTTTCATTCCTAACGATATTGACGAATTCACAGATAACCTTTGGAAAAATCTTAATAATGACAATAAAATTTCTCTTTATGTCAGTTTCATAAACCTTGAAGATAACTCCATTGAAGAAAGATTGATAAATATTAAAGAGTGAGGAGATTTTTGTTATGAAAGAATTTGAATTGAAATATGGTTGTAACCCCAACCAAAAGCCATCTAAAATATATATGGAAGATACAAGCGACCTTCCTATTGAAATACTCTCAGGTAAACCG
>CAZYYT010000196.1:0-3848 GCA_964651775.1 uncultured Oscillospiraceae bacterium
CAGAACTTAATGTAGTAGAAGGTATGCAATTTGATAGAGGATATGTATCACCTTATATGGTAACAGATACAGAAAAAATGGAAGCAGTGCTAGATGACCCTTATGTTCTTATCACAGATAGGAAGATTACAAACATTCAAGATATTCTTCCTATACTTGAGCAGATTGTTCAGCAGGGTAAAAAGCTTCTTATTATTGCTGAAGATATTGAAGGTGAAGCACTTACAACACTTATCGTAAATAAGCTTCGTGGTACATTTACTTGCGTTGCAGTAAAGGCGCCCGGTTTTGGTGACAGAAGAAAGGCAATGCTTCAGGACATCGCAATCCTTACAGGTGGTACAGTAATCAGCGAAGAGCTTGGTCTTGATATTAAAGAGACACAGTTTGAACAGCTTGGAAGATGCCGTCAGGCAAAGATTTCTAAAGAAAACACAATCCTTGTTGATGGTCTTGGCGATTCACAGCTTATTAAGGATAGAGTAGCGCAGATTCGTATGGAACTTGATAATACGTCAAGTGAATTTGATAAAGAAAAACTTCAAGAGCGTCTTGCAAAGCTTGCGGGTGGTGTTGCAGTAATCAAGGTTGGTGCAGCAACAGAAACAGAAATGAAGGAAATGAAACTTCGTATAGAGGATGCGCTTAATGCAACAAGAGCTGCCGTTGAAGAAGGCGTTGTTGCAGGTGGTGGCGTAAGCTTTATCATGGCCACAAAGAAGCTTGCGGAGCTTATTGATACACTTCGCGGTGACGAAAAGACAGGCGCACTTATCATCCGCAAGGCTATTGAAGAGCCACTTAAGCAGATATGCGCAAATGCAGGCATCGAAGGTGCCGTTGTTGTTGAAAAGATTAAGAATTCACCTGAAGGCATCGGTTACAATGCACTTACAGATGAGTATGTTGATATGATTGCTACAGGTATTGTAGACCCTGCAAAGGTTACAAGAAGTGCACTTCAAAACGCTGCTTCAGTAGCAGGTATGGTTCTTACAACTGAAAGCGTTGTTGCAGATCAGCCAAAGGAAGATAACGCAGCTCAGGCGGCAGCTATGGCCGGTGGTATGGGCGGCGGAATGTATTAATTCCAAATAAGACTAAAAAAAATCTCCGATTTTATCGGAGATTTTTTTATTTAGTTTATTTTTTCTTAAATTATTGTGACAAACTATCTCTTAACCAGTTACCACCTCTTGTTGAGTTGATACCTATATATAGGCATATGTAAAGAGTACGCACTTACACCTAATCTCATAATAATACCTCATGCCCTGTTTTTGCAGACTCATAAATTGCGTCAAGGATTTTCATAATCATTACGCCATCTTCAGCAGGTGCCAAACACTTTGCATTATTTTCAATGCAATCTACGAAGTTATCGTAAGCATTAACCTCTTCAGAGTAGTTACCTACATCAGGTGTAACATCTACCATAAAATCATTCATTTGAGTAAACAACTTAAGTGGTTTTTCACCCCAAGCTGCGCCACCCTTTGTTCCAAAGATTTCACAACCGGTATGTCCTTCTGTATATAATGTATAGCTTGTTTCAAGTGTTGTAACAGCGCCATTGTCATAACGTACCATAGCAACCGCCAAGTCCTCAACATCACTTGGGTCTTTTACGCTTGAATCAAGAGGCATCCAGCCACCTTTACTCTTGATATTAGGAAGCGAGCCAAGCTGATCAAATGTTGCTGCAAAGACAGAAACAGGCTTGGGATTACCCATAAGGTATCTTGTGAGGTCAAGCACGTGAACACCTATATCAAGAAGTGTGCCACCGCCTGAACGTGACTTATCACGAAACCATCCCCCGGGTGTACCTCGTGAACGAAGATAGTTAGCCTTTGCATAGTAAATATCGCCCATAAATCCCTTGTCTACAAAATCTTTTACTACTAAGCTATTTGTGACGAATCTCATAGCAAATTCAATCATCAAAAGCTTGCCTGCTTTTTCTGCAGCAGCAACCATTTCTCTTGCCTCTTTTTCACAAGTAGCCATGGGCTTTTCACACAAAACATGAAGACCTGCATTTGAAGCTGCAATTGAGCACTTTGCATGATTACAGTTCCATACGCAAATGTCAGCTGCATCAAGCTTTTCATTTGCAAGCATATCCTCAATAGAGGTATAGCGCTTTTCAATACCATACTTGTCACCAAAAAGATTAAGTGCCTTATCATTAATGTCGCAGATAGCAACAACCTCCGCATTAGGTTTTTTTTTCATATCCTGCCATATGACTGTTTGCAATTAATCCACAACCTACTAAGCCGATTTTTACCATCAATTTCTCCCCCATATTCTTTAAACTTATTTATACAATTATACTTAAGCTATTTATCTTAGTTCTTATGCTCTCTCTTTTTTGAGATGAATTGTAAAATTCCGACGAAAACAACAATGCATTGTTTGGAAAAGTGCCACATTAACCTGATTACCGAATATTGTATATTATATTTACAGTTTTTTCAATAGTATTTTTCATCTTATATAAAAAAAGAGAAGTGGAAATCCACTTCTCTTTTGGTTTTTAGTTTACCAAGACCAGGTATTTGTTGTTACATCAGCGAATACATCGCCAAGTTCATCAACCTTACCCTCGGGGATGCCTGCAGCTTGAAGCTCATTAATAACTGCTTCTTTACCGCTTAGCGCGATTACATCAAGCATTTCTAGGCAAAAAGCCTCGATTTCAGGTCTATTATATTTTTTCATCTTAAACCCTCCCCCTTATTCCGTAATCTTTGCAGCATCAAGAACATTAGTATAGCAGTTCTTTCCGTCTACATCGAAAATTGCGTCCACAGAAACAAAATCTTCATAATTTACGATATTACCAGAATCAACTTGACCATTTTTAATTACAGAAGCAAATTTAACATTACCACTAACTGCTACTGCAGGTGAACTTGTAATGGTATTTGAGTAAAATCTATCTGCTGTAGTGCTGAATACCCACTTCATCTTATTAAGATTTCCTGTAGGAAGTGTTGTCTCAATAGCAGCACCATAGTAAGCATCTTTACCGTCTGTGTTAGAAAGCTTCATTTCTGTCTTTACAAGGTCTTTATTTATTACAGTTGCAGCAGTTGAAGACTTTCTTACAAGGTCATCAATGAAAAGTCTTTTTCCACTCTTCCACATATCTCTGGGAAGGAGAAGGTCAATACTGGGGTCTCTAAGTGTTGTTGTATCACCATAAACAAACTCACTTGTATAGATTGTATTAGTTAAGTAGGTAAGCTTTACAAATACAGGCTTTCCATCAACATAAATCCTTGAAACCTGTGCATCACGTGAAAACATAAGAAGTATATCGTGCCAGTTTCCATCATCAAATCTAAAATTTGTAAGTTCATTCACATCAGAAACAAAACCAACATTGTTTGCATCCTTAGCAACATACCAGCCACCCACTACACAGCCTGTACTAGCGCTATTAGAGGTCTTAACCGCTTCCGAGTAATCTTCCTTTACATAAAACTTAAGGTATCCTGCAAACGCTGTAAAACCATCTTTTACAATGAAGAGGTATGGTGCGCTTTCAGTTACTTTATCAGACATACCATACATTGAAATTCTGAATCTGTCATCACCTGCCCAAACTTTACCATCATCTTCTTTAAGGAATCTGAATCCGTAAAAACCTGTACCAGACGTTTTAAAGCCGGTAGCACCGCCCAAGCCTACAGAGACAATACTAACTGTTGTATTTGTTCCCCAGCAAGCTGCAACGCCATCTTTGTAGAAGTAATCTCCATTTTGTGTAAAGTCGGTAGAATACCATCTGCGTACGCCGTTGCTATTAATAATATAGCAGTCCTTATCTGCTACAG
>CAZYYT010000197.1:0-3833 GCA_964651775.1 uncultured Oscillospiraceae bacterium
TTCCTCTTCCTCTTCTAAAAATCTTACAACCTTCTCAACATAGAGGATTCCGTCAAGATGGTCACATTCGTGGCAGATGCATCTGGAATAAAGGTCTTCACCCGTAAGCTCAAACATCTTACCCTTTCTATCAAATGCACGAACTGTTGTTTTTTGTGGGCGCGAAACCTCACCAACTCTTCCGGGTACACTAAGGCACCCTTCGGGGCCTGTTTGTTCACCCTCAGTTTTAATGATCTGGGGGTTAATAAATTCAAGTATGCCCTCTTCTTCACCAAGGTCAATAACAACCACTCTTCTAAGTATACCAACTTGTGGTGCAGCAAGGCCAACACCACCGGAATCAACAAGGGTGTCTATCATATCATCAAGCAAAAGCTCAAGCCTTTCATCATACTTTTCTACCGGGCGACAAACCTTTTTAAGGCAATCGTCACCGATCTCTCTGATTTTTCGTAGTGCCATAGTTATTCTCCTTAATCTTCTTTTAGATTAATTCATACTATAAGGGTTAATATCTGCCGATACGGACAAGTCCGACTTAATTTTTCCGTATCTTTCATGAAGTATTTTTCTTATTTCTGCCAAAAACTCATCATCTATGGTGCACTTAATCCATACTCTTTGCCTGTATCTGTTTTGTATTTTGCGGATGGGCGCACTGCTTGGGCCATACATCGCCCAATTTTCGTGGGAGCGCAGTGCCAATTTAAGCTGCATTGCAATCTGTGACGCTGTATTCTTTGCCTCCACCTCATCAGTTGAGCTTATATTTATGTTTACAATATCACACACGGGTGGATATGTAAAAGCCTTACGAAACTCTATTTCTTCATCATAAAAAGCATTATAATCATGCATTGACGCTAAATTAAGTGTTTGATTTTCCGGCATGTAGGTCTGTATGACTCCGCGACCTTTTTTCTTTCCACGGCCTGCCCTACCACAAACCTGAGTTACAAGGTCAAACGTACGCTCCTGCGCACGAAAATCATCTATATTAAGTGATGCATCTGCCGCCAATACACCAACAAGAGTAACATTTTCAAAATCAAGGCCTTTTGATACCATCTGCGTGCCTAAGAGAATGTCGTACCCTTCAGTTAAAAATTTATCAAGAAGCTTTTCGTGTCCACGCTTACCAGACGTTGTGTCCGTATCCATACGTAGGATACGCACGCCCGGAAAGATTTTAGAAATCTGCTCCTCGGCCTTTTGTGTACCGCTTCCAAAGTCTTTAACCTTGCTGCTTTTACACTTAGGGCAAATGTAGGTGACCTCTTCACTGTGCCCACAATAGTGGCAGTTAAGTGTACTGCTGTTTTTATGATAAGTAAGTGAGACGCTACAAGATGGGCAAGAAAACACAAATCCGCAATCTCTGCATGAAATAAAGGTTGAATATCCCCTTCTGTTTAAAAAAAGAATCGTCTGCTCTTTATTTTCTATATTTTTTTGTATTTCCTCTGCTAGTCTCCGACTAAGCACGGTTCTATTCCCTGCGCGAAGCTCCTCACGCATATCTACAATTGTAACAGGCGGAAGCTCATTTTTGTTATAGCGCGCTTTCATCTCAATAAGCGTATACTCACCATTTTTTGCTTTGTAGTAGCTTTCAACAGATGGTGTTGCCGAGGCGAGTATAAGCGGGCAATCATTCTTTTTTGAAAGCTCCTTTGCGATATCTATTGCGTTATACCTTGGCGAAGATTCCGATTTATAGCTTTGCTCATGCTCTTCATCAATGATTATTACGCCAATTTTGTCACACGGGGCAAAGATGGCACTTCTTGCGCCAACGATAACGTTTGCTTCACCACGGCGGATTCTATTCCATTCATCAAGCCTTTCGCCTACAGATAAAGCGCTGTGAATAATTGCCACGTTTTCGCCAAATCTGTCAAAAAAGCGGGATGTCATCTGTGGTGTAAGTGATATTTCGGGCACAAGCACAATTGCCTGCTTTCCGCTTTTTAAAACATTTGATACGACCTGCAGATAAACCTCCGTTTTTCCGCTTCCCGTAACACCATGAATTAAAAAGGGCTTACCCGTATTTTCTTTTATAGTCTTAAGCGCCACCTTCTGCTCATCTGTAAGAGTAAGAGGGGCCGCTTCTTTTCGTGTTTTTCCGCTTAACGGATTGCGAAGCACAGGTGCTTCACGATAATCTACAAGCCCCTTTACATAAAGGGCTTCCACCGCATTTCTGGTGGTTTTTCCTAATGCTATGATATCCGGAACAGAAAGCTCCTCCCCACTTGAAAGCACCCGAAGAACGGCCGCCTGCTGGGGGGCCCTTTTCTCAACGCTTTTTATAGCAGAAGCAATCTCTTCTTCACTACAGTAATATACAAGGCGCACAGTTTTGTCGTTGGCTTTACGCTTATCAACAAAACTTTTCTCACAAACACTTTTTTTTAAAAGGGCATTTACGGTTGTTCTCGCATTTTTTCCTAAAACCGTTTTTATCTGCAACATCTCGGCAGAGCCTTCGTTATCCAAAAGAAACTGCACAAGTCTGTTTTGGATAACAGTGTTTTTATCCAAAAAATCATAATATCTATGTGAAAGGGAAATCCACTCCTCCGTTTTAATGCCGATTCCGGGGGGAAGCATTACCCTTGCAGCCTCAGAAAAGGTGCAAAAACAGCGACTTCTCATATAAAAGCAAAGCTCAATCGCCGCTTTCGAAAGCACAGGGAAGCTATCCATTACGGATTTTATGCTTTTAAGCCCATCAAAATCACTTTTTTGCTTAATCTCGATAACATATGCCTCCATAGGGGCATTGCCACCACCAAAAGGCACACGTACCCTTGCCCCTACGCTTACTTTTGAAAGCATTTCATCGGGCACAAGGTAATCAAAGGGTTTATCTATATTAAGATTGCCGGTGTTTATATATACCTTAGCAATCATAATCTTTACTCATATTTTTTGACATCAGCACGGACAACAACTATACTTTTGTTTGAAATCTCATTGATTGCACGTGATACTGTCTTGTCGTCTTTTGTTTCAATAGTAAGCTGACGCGCTCTTTTAGCTACTGCAATTACTAAGGAATAGCGTGAATCCATTCCCTCCATAAGTTTTGTAATATCAGGATATAACATCATAATAAATCTTACCTTTCTTAGTTCTTAAATTCGTTATTTATATATTCTATATTTCTTTCAAGCCTGCATTTTTCAGCCTCAATAACAGCTTCAAGCCTTTTTGTGGCATTTTTTATAGTGTCATTTTTTAAAACGTAATTATATTTTTCTATAAGATTAAATTCCTGCTTTGCACGATAAAGCCTTTTTTGAATAGCCTCATCACCCTCCGTATTTCTCCCGCGAAGCCTAGCCTCAAGCTCATCCATTGACGGGGGAATTACAAATATATAAACCCCC
This sequence comes from uncultured Oscillospiraceae bacterium, assembly GCA_964651775.1. Taxonomy (GTDB): domain Bacteria; phylum Bacillota; class Clostridia; order UMGS1883; family UMGS1883; genus UMGS1883. The sequence continues at coordinate 3,402 of CAZYYT010000197.1, forward strand.
TCAGGATAATGTGCGCGCACCTGCATTGCACCCTGCACTTCAATTTCAAGGATAACATCCTTGCCGGAGTTTATCATCTCAAGTACCACGTCTTTAGGTGTGCCATACATATTTTCGCAGAAAACTGCATGCTCCAAAAATCCGTTTTGTGATATTTTATCTTTAAACTCCGCCTCGGAAATAAAGTAGTAGCTTTCACCTTCAATTTCACCGGGGCGGGGCTGTCTTGTTGTTGCTGATACTGAAAGCGCACAGTTTTCGTGCGCCTTTACATACTCTGCGCAGATTGTGCCTTTCCCTGCACCCGAAGGGCCGGAAACCACAATAAGTAAACCTTGTTTATTCATTTAAACCCCCCCTCCCAAAGAATCATCCTTTGCACTAGTCAACAAAAACTGGACACAAATTTTAAGAAATTGTACATAAAATTTA
>CAZYYT010000198.1:0-3710 GCA_964651775.1 uncultured Oscillospiraceae bacterium
CAAAGTCATCCTGTTCAATTATGTAATTAAATAGCTCTTCAAAGGTCTGGTCAGAAAGCTGAACATTCCCATTTTTGCCATATCCATACTGTTGAGGCATCAGAAAGTAATCCGATATCTTCCTGTCTTTTGCCTCCCACCTTTCTAGCAAAATCACATTCTGGTCCTTGTACAAGGCGCAAAGGTCATAGCAGTTCGCTATGACCTTATACAGCCTGAGAATTACATTCACCAGTAGCCAGGCATCAACTTTTGACAAACCTCCAGCCACTAAGAATTAACTTTCAGTTATTAAGTGTATTAAATATCCCATAAAAAGATCTATGGTTTTATATTTAATGCGAACCACACATCCAGGATATTCTGCTTTGCCAATGCCTCAAAGTTGTAATCATTCTTTTCGCCCCAGCATAAAGCAGCAAAATATTGCAAAAGAAACTTTTTTTCAAGGGAAAGCTTCTCGAATTCCCCCTCAACAATAGGAATAGGATTACTCCCACCCTCTTTTGAGATAACTTCACAGATTGAAGTGACAATCGTGTCAACCAGCTTTTCAGCCCAATTAAAAAAATAAGCGTTCTCTCCCATGACTTTATAGTTTTGAGTTCAAACAAATTTAATTTACTTCCTGAGCCAAAAAAATAAAAAGGGGTGAAATAACTAATTGATAAAGAAAGTTTTTATGATTTTAGATTTCAAAAAAAAATATCCAGTAAAAGTGGATATTTTTAAATTTTATTTGAAGAGAAGATGGCGTTTTTATTGAAAACTGAATAAACTCTTTTAGTATATAAATATCAACCAACTTTATTAATAAAAAATTTTATTAAAGCTGCATTCAAAAAAATCAGTGTCACATTGTATCTGTTCATAATATTGCCCAATTAGTGCCTTTCAATATATTTGTTGATTTTATTATTAACAATTAGCCATTTAGTTAAATTATAGATGGTTAATTTGCATCGGCAAGTGTTTGCTGTTATGCAAGTTTTCCATGTTATAAGTCAACATAATTATATTGGCTCTGTTTAAAAATAATTTAATGAAGTATCAAAATCATTTAATAATTTTTGGAGGAGGAAGCAGTTTCGATGTATCAATAATAAGCCCTTTGGTCTTTGTCGTTGCACTTAGTTCCATTATATCTCTCAATTTAAATTCTTCAAAAGAATAATTCATTCCCGCTAATTTTTTTATTCTTTTAACAATCATCTCTCTGCTTGGAGCATTAATGTAATTTATATTATTTATCATTAGGCTGACATCTTCAGACCTCCAAACTCCACGCTTATAGTAGTATCCCCCTTCAAATGCACCTACATAAGAATAATTCGGCAACCCCACAAAGTGTTTCCATATAATATTGTTGAGATTACTTGTAAAATCTACGTTTTTATAAGCTTCATAAAGTTGCTGAATTTTTTTTACTCCGTTAATGAATTCTTCTGGAATCATATCATATACTCCTCCTTCTGTTTCTACATATTCATCGGCGAGGTGACCAAAAGCGTGTCCTCCAGCTTCGTGCTGCAAAATACTTCTAAAAGAATATGGTGCAACCGGAACGATTGCAACAGAGGCTCCGGAAAAGGATAAATATGCAGTTCCTCCGTATTTTTTAGTATTTGCTATGAGAATTATTGTCGTCTCATCAATATTTGAAATCGGAGCGTATTCAGCATATTTTTTGCATGTCGAATAATTCGTCGAAATAGTTCTACTATTACTACCGTTAAAAAAAGTTTCAAACTTCGTTTTTAATTGTAATTCATAATCTCCAATACCACTCTCTTCGGAGATTGCGTATACTAAATAGACATTGAAATATGAAGAATAACTCTTATATGGTTCAATAGCAAAAAAACTTTTGACAGCTTCATTTAGGTCATTTTCGTATTTTTTGTTTGTTATCTCAGAAAGACTATAGCCATCGCCAATAAAAACTAGGTCAATACCATCACCTTGTGTTGCCTGCATTAGTTTCACATAGTCACCATCATTAAATGAAGGAGTTGTTAGAGATATCTGATTTCCATAGGTTGTCCCAGTACTATTTGTCGCATATGCCCTAATGTAATATGTAGTTCCAGGTGATAATCCTGTGATAGAACTTGTAAAGCTTCCTATCCCGGTACCATCAGTTGTTTTACTATCTGCTATAGTTGGATTCTGCTGTATGCTCCAGCAAACACCTTTATTTAATATTGATGTGCCTCCATCACTAGAAATATTTCCTCCGCATTTTGCTGATGTTGTAGTAATATAGGAAACTGTTTTAGTTGTCAACTCAGGGAAGCCATTAATTGTTGTTAGTGATACTTGATTTCCATATGATGTTCCAGAACTGTTAGTTGCATAAGCCCTTAAATAATATGTTTTTCCTCTTTCTAGTCCTGTAAGATAACTAACAAAAGTACCAATTCCATTACCATTGAATGTTCTATTATCAACGATAGTAGGATTCTGATTCACACTCCAACATACTCCTCGAGACCAGACATCTGAACCACCATCGTTTGTAACATTACCACCAGATAAGGCGGAATTTCCACTAATCGCAGAGGCGGCTACTGTAGATATAACTGGTAAACTAGACTCTGTTTTGGTCAAAATGCACCGTACTGAAAATCCACGTAATTTGGAATAAGCTCTACCTGAATATGTCTTATCATTACTTAAATAAATTCCTCTATAATCATCATATGTATCAGATAAAAACCAGAACCCGTATAAGCCCTCCCAACCAAAAAAACCATTACCCTCACGCAAACCACCTGGTAGTGCAGTAAAGCCACTCATATTTGAGGCACTTGTGTTAGGAGAAATCCAATGATTGGTACCAATTTCTTTAAGTTTATCACCTTCAATTCCGTTTCCAAGATAATTAGACAATGTATTCCATTCTGCTATACTAGGAACATGCCATCCCTTTGGACAAATAGCCTTGGTATCGATAGCATGAGCATTATATAAAGCTCCATAAGTATCTCTGTAAGTTTGTTCGTTAGAAGCATACCAACAATAAGCAGGTGTTGAAAGCGTTGTCCAGCCTATGATAGATGATTCATATTGAATTGGAGTTCCATCATTTAGTTTTGTAGTTTTGAGATTTTCAGCCATCCATGTTTGATTTCCAATGACGACCGTTTTATATTCATTTCCATCAATATCACAAACAATCCCATAATTAAGATTGGGATTAAATACTATTTTATTCTTTCCTGTAGTAAACTCTCTCATCATTCCATAGGATGTGCCTAAACTATTAGTTGCATATGCACGAATATAGTATAATGTATTATGAGATAATCCGTTAATATTACTAACAAAACTCCCTTTACCTGTTCCGTTAGATATCTTACTATCTGAAATAGTCGGGACATTGACTGAACTCCAGCACACTCCTTTGTCAATTATGTTTGCACCTCCATCATTAATGATATTGCCACCACTTATTGCTGTTGTTGTTGTAACCTCACTAGCTGGAGTAGTAGTTACTTTAGGCGTTGTTGCAGATGTATTAAATATTACTTGATTTCCATAGGATGTACCAACACTGTTCGTTGCATATGCTCTCAAATAATATGTTGCTGCAGGAGATAATCCAGTAAGAGAACTGGAAAAGCTTCCTGGCCCTATTCCATTATATGTCTTACTATCTGTAATTGTTGGATTCTCACTTGTACTCCAACAAACGCCTCTAGATGTAA
>CAZYYT010000199.1:0-3640 GCA_964651775.1 uncultured Oscillospiraceae bacterium
GGTATTCCATCTTCATACATACTTGAACTGCCTCCATATAGAAAACCACAAATAGGAAAAGTTATTGTACGCTCAATTTTCGATAGAACTTTATTTGTACTTCGGTAGAGCTATTGCTATTGCTGCACCTGCTGGAATAGTAATATGGCTTTTTTCTAATATAACTATAGGAAATATTACAATACTTACTCATATCGCTAATTTTTTGAATCCATTTGCACACCTTATGGGATTAGATGGATACATTTTAACTGCTTTTTTATTAGCATTACCTGCAAACGAAATTGTACTTCCTATAATCTTAATGAGCTATATGTCAACAGGTAGTCTAGTATCGTTAGAAGATAGTAATATAATTGGAAATATCCTTATTCAAAACGGCTGGACATTGCTTACAGCAATCAATGTAATGATTTTTACTATTTTACATTTTCCTTGTAGTACTACTTTACTTACAATAAAAAAAGAAACATCTAGCCTAAAATGGACTATTGCTTCTTTTATTATTCCTACCGTTTGTGGAATTATTGTTTGTATGTTCACAACTTTGGTTTGGAATATATTTGTGTAATATATTTCATAACCTTTACTTCTGTTTCAACTTTTTATTACTTTCTTTTTCAATTTGTTTAGCACTTTTAGTTGGGGTAATCAAATCTTCTGGCATAGTACCTCCTATTTTCTTATCTGCTACTCCTGCTCTTACCATTTACTATATTCCAGCATTACCATTAGCTCTCTAGCATACCAAAATTCTATTCCGTTCTCATTGATATGTTTAATGCTTTCAAAATTGTTTTGCGTATTATTTATTAAACCCTCGTTCATATCTATTTACTCCTATTTTTAAACTATTTTGTAATTCTGCAAAGTTAAAATATAATAATTTTTTTATTGATTTAAAACTTTCTCACTTTTTTATATCATAAATTTAAACTTTCTTCAATGTTACCTTGAAACCTTGTTTTTATCTTATTAACATGTATATTGTATTTATTTTAACTTGAATTTTTTAAAAGAAGTAAATATGTTGTTTTAATTAACAATATATTTACTTCTTGATTTTCGGGCGATTGATAATCGCCCCTACACCATTTCTATCTTTTTAATTAATATTAACTCAGAAATAACAATTTCTGTATTTATTTTACATGCCAGTTTTTGGTAATTTTACTACCGTATTATTTTCACTAATATTAGAAATACTCGAAGTATTCTCTACATTTACAGTAGTACTTAAATTGCTTGCAATTGCACTAGTGCTAATGTTTTCTATATTTACACTCTGCTTTTTATTTTCAATAACTGTATTAGCTTGAGATTTTCCAATATTGATTTCTGATGATTTTTGACTTACTACTATATTTTCTTCTAAGTTAATTATATCTACTACGTCCTTTTTAAAATTATTTACTGTTACTGATACACTTTCATTTAAATTTAATGTTATAGGTATTAATTTATCGTACAATACATAATCCCCTGGAGCCTTGTTTTCCTGCAAATAGAACTTTCCTGGTATCATATTTTTTAATATTATTTCTCCTCTTTCATCTGTTACTAAATTTGAATATACAACATTTTTGTTTTCATCTAATAAACTAAACTCTCCATTTTTTAATGGCTCCTTATTTAGTCCATCTTGCTTTAATATTACTATTTTCGTAGTATTTTTATAATATCTTTGTTTTAATGAACCTACAGCATCTTCATATGTTGAAGCTGTTATTGCATAATCTTGAAGGGTTGCATTTGGCGCTTTTCCAAAAAATACTGGTTTAGTATTTGCTTTTGCAGATATATTAATTGTAAATTCTCCTTCCTCCTTCATGTTTGATATTGGAATTACAATTTTAAATTTTTCACCTTTTGCAAATACTGATTTTGCATTATTATTTAAGTCTGTAATTCTAGAATTTTCAGGCATTGTTCCATTTATAGTTACTTCGTAATCTCCAGTTAATGTAGCTGATACTACATTATATGTTTTTGATAAATAGTTTTTATTTAAAGAATCAATATTCCATGCATTTGCACTTTCTTCTATTTGTATGTTTGAACTTGGTTTACTTTCACTGCTGTTTTGTGCCCTTGCAGCAATACTTTTTAATGCATTTAATGTTCTTGTGCCTGCTTCTCCTATTGCTGAATAATCATTTACGTTATTTCCATACAATATGCAATAAACAGCTTGCTTAGTTGCTGTAAATGCTTCATTACTATTTGAACACCCAAGCTCTGATGGTGTTTTATATGGGTAACCATTTGTTATAGCTCGCCATACCATACTATTTGAAACTAATTCATTTATATTTACTGTATAGCTTCCTCGTTCTCCAACCCCTGGCAACGATTTATCCATACAATATGCTGGATATTCTATTCCACTATTATTGTATACAACCATTGTTGTTACAACGGTTATTCCTTTATATTTTAATAGATGTCCACATTCTCCTTTTGAATATAAATTAGCTGATGATAAACTTGCTGCATAACTTGCATTAAATGTCATTAGTATAGTTATAATTAATAAAATTATAGATATTATTTTGTTTTTTTGTTTTACTTTCATTATTATCCTCCATTTTTATATTTTAGTTGTTTCTTTGTAGCACGGGCGATTGATAATCGCCCCTACAATTTTTTTATAAATTACTTTACAATACTTTCTATTATTTCAATTCCTTGAATACATCTTCTATATTCAGGTTCATCCTCAACACATGTTATTAATGTTATTCTGTTATCTAATGTATTTTTTAAATTACTCCAATCAACATCTTTTATAATTGTAGATAAATCAACTTGATATTCTCTAACACCTTCTATTGTTGTATAAACTATTTTATCTCCTTTTTGCAATTCTTTAATTTTTCCAAAATAATTTACAGGGTATCCTCTGTTATGTGCCGCTAAGCAGACATTTCCGTTATATATAGGTGTACTTTCAAAGTGTCCTACAAATTCATTCATAATCTTGTCTGTTGTTCCTTCTGCTATATTTGCTTTTAAATTAATTTTAGGGATTTCTATTTGCCAAGACTTGGCTTGATTTGAATTATTTAAATTAATACTTTTTTCAATTTGTTCATCTCTAATTTTGCTTTTATCAAAATGTATTGTAGCCACACTAACTTTTTTTATTTTATTTGCTTGATCATAGTTTTCCATACTTATAAGAAAATTATTTACAAAGTAAAATATAATTAGCGTTACGACTATTGTAAGCATATACACACTTCTGGTAGTATAACTAAACATGCATGATATCACCCACCTTTAATATTCAAATTTAAAACTTTGGAATTTTAATTAGACTATAATTAAAAGATTAAAAAATTAATTTTGATTTAAAAATTGCAATTTCTAAAATATGATATTATAATAATACATTTTTATATAATTGTAAAGAAATTTCGTTCGACAAAATATTACATTTTTATTGTAGGTCGCCCAATAGTACAACCGCTACATTAATTCTTCTATTTTAATTTTTCTTTCTATCATATTAATGACAATGATACATCAAAACTTAAAGTAAAATTATTTGACAAAGAGTTTATTGTAGATTGGAACAGTAATGGTATAGACTTTGATAATATTGAAGTAGACTTTGATAAAACAGTTATTTATATTT
>CAZYYT010000200.1:0-3620 GCA_964651775.1 uncultured Oscillospiraceae bacterium
CAAATATTATTACACATCCTAGGACAAAAGGTATGAGGCTTTCTTTTACTTTTGCTTGCCCCTCAACGTCTCCAACCATAAATTGTATACCTAATATTGCTGCAACTAATACTGCAGCTACTATTCCAATTGACAATAAAATATTATATATTATATTTGATACATTATTTATTTGTGTAGTATTTATTACTTCTTTATTTGCTCCACCTGTAAAATTACTTCCACCTTCTATTACTTCACCTACTGGTGATGCTATTGCTTTGTTTTGAATTGTAAATAATATTAAAACAAACAGAATTGTTATTAAAATAATCTTGATTGTTTTTTTTCTCATTATTTCACCTTCTTTAATAAAATTAGTCATTTAATACTATTGCCCAGTCATATATTATTTGTACTATGTTAGATCCTGCAAATAGTAAAATTGCACCTGTCAAATATGGTATCATTGTTTTTTTGTATTCTGCCTTTTCTTCTACGCTGCCAATCATATATTTAATTCCCAATACAACTAAAACTATTACAGATAATATTGATCCTAAAGTTTGGATATATCCTAATGCTTTGTTAATTCTTTGTTCTAGTAATGGATCAGATACTGTTGTTGTGTTTGGTTTTGCTGAATTAACATCTATGTTATAATTTGAAGCTAATATTTGAGGTGTTAAGAAAGCACTTATTATTATCATAATTGTTAATATTATAATATATTTAATAAAAATATTTTTTTTCATATTTTTCTCCATATCTTTTTAATTTAATGGATTTACTTTATATAGTATATCACATGTATTTTTTTATTTCAATATTTTACATAAATACTTTTTTTATTTTTTGTATTTTATCATACTCAATATATTTTTGTAAATACATTATATAAATATTATTTTATTTGCCTTTTACAATCGATATTGTGGTTTTATCTTTATTAAAAACTTCTTTTAAAATTTTATTTGTAAAATCAATTGTTATTTTATCAAAATTTTCTAAATAATCAAAACTGTTTATTCCTTTACAGTAGTCTGAAATAAACATATTTGATATTTCTGATATGCTGTTATATTCCTTTATATATGAACCATATATCATTTTTTTGATACGTTCAAAATCATTTTCATTTATGCCTTCTTCTTTATATTTTTTTATTATATCTTCTAATTCTTTTAAAACTTTTTTTGGTTCTTTAGACTGCCCCGTTATCATTATGTGTGCATAAGTATCTGAAAATTCATATTCTAAATATAACTCAGATTTTATTGTTTCAGTATCATATAGTTTTTTATATAATTTTGAACTTTTACCAATTAATATATTTAATAATAATTCTATCGCTAGATGCCTTTTGATTATATTTTCTTTATTTTCGATTTTATCTTTTATACCTATTATGAATATAGGAAGGCTTACTTGCATAGTAGTTTCAGTTGATTTCTTAACAATGTTTGTTGGTTCTTCTGTATATATTCTTTGTATTTGTGGGCGCATGCAATGCACCTCTATGTTTTTTGATTTTTGTGTTTCTTTTTTCGTGTCGGCATAGGCGTCGACCCCTACAGGTTTATTTATAATTCTTTTTTTGATTTCTTTGATAATTTTTTCTGGTTCAAAATCTCCAGCGATACAAATTATCATATTTGATGGATTATAAAATGTGTTATAGCATTTATATAATATTTCTTTATTAATTTTTGAAATACTTTTTACTGTTCCTACTGTGTCTAATCTTATAGGATGATTTTTATACATGTTTTTTATTGCATTCATATAAACTACCCATTCAGGATAGTCTTCATACATCATAATTTCTTGAGCTATGATTCCTTTTTCTTTTTCTATATTTTTATCAGTAAAATATGGATGTTGTATATAATCAAAAAGTTCATCTAAGCTTTCATAAAAATTATCTGTACATTCAAAAAGATATGCTGTATGGTCATTAGCAGTATATGCATTTGCATTTGCTCCTAATGATGATAAAACATCTAAACTGTTTGTACCATTTTCTTGTTCAAATAATTTATGCTCTAAAAAATGTGCTACACCACTTGGTGATTTAAAAGATTTTTTCTCTCCTGGTATTATAAATTCATTATCTACCGAACCATATTTTGTAGATATTATTGCATATTTTTTTTGCATATTGTTTCTAGGAATTATCATTACTGTCATTCCATTTTCTAATTTTTCAACATATAATTTTTCCTTAACTTTTAAATTTTCTATAATTTGCATATTTTTCTTCCTTTGCTAATTAAATATTGCTTAAAAAATAAATTGTGTTAATTTTTATTTTGTTAGCAATTTCTATTACTTGTTCTTTAGTTACATCATTTATTTTTTCTATATATTCTTGAAATTTTATTTGGTTTTCTGATAATTCTTGATATATATAATATGTTATTTCTAAGTTTTGCTCATCTTCTATTCCTTTAATTTCAGATATTATAGACTTTTTTGCATTATTTAAATCTTCTTCTTTGAATAGTCCTTGTTTCATATCTTCTATTTGTTCTTTTATTATTTTTAATGTCTTTTCATAATTTTCGGGTTCTATTCCACATCTTATATATATATTGTTTTTTTGTCTTACATAATTTGATCTTGCACTATATGCCAAACTTTCTTTTTCTCTTACATTTTGGAATAGTTTTGAAGTTGGGCTTTCTCCTAATATTGAATTATATATTGTTGCTGCAAATTTTGCTTCTGTTTCGTAGTTATTTATATCTAACCCGATAATTAATTTGCCCTGTACAATATCCATTTTTTCTTTAATAACGTTTGTATGGTTTTGCGGGTCGACATAGGCACCCTTGTCTAAATTTTGCGGTTCGCCGTGGGCGACGACCCCTACAGTTTAAATTTTTTATATTCTTATTTTTATTTAATATTTCTTTTATTTCTTCTTTTTTTATATCTCCAGATACAAAAATATCTATTTTTGCTTCATTTATTAATTTTATATAGTCTTTATATAAACTTTCTGAATTTATTTTATTAAGGTCTTCTATATATCCATATTTATATAATCCATAAGGTTGATCTTTGTACATTTCTTCTACACATCTATTAAATGCATACTTACCTTTATCATCTATTTTAGCTTTTATTACTTCTTCTAGATTGTTTTTTTCAATATTTATATATGTTTCTTTAAATTTATTATTTTCCAAAAGAGGGTTAAATATTATATTAAGCAATAAATTAATTGATTCTTCTAATATTTTTTCATTGTCTATTATAAATTTTTCATTTAAAACTTCTATATAAAATTTCAAAACATGATTGTCTCCAATTTTTTCTATTCCATAATTAAAATTCGCTCCATAAATATTTTCAAGCATAATTGATATTTCATCTTGTGTTTTTTGCTCTTTATTTCCCATCTTTAAAATTTCTGGTATTAAAGCATTAGAAGTAACAGTTTCTCTTTTTATTGGAATTGAAAGAAAAACTGCAATTAAATTTGTTTTAAATTTATTTGTTTCTATATAATGAATTTTTATCCCTTTTTTTATTTCTTCTGTTTGGTATGGCATTTATTACTCCTTTATCTTTTACGGGCACATGCTAATAGTTCCCCTACGTTAATTTAATAGTTTTTTTACTCAAACGATATG
>CAZYYT010000201.1:0-3594 GCA_964651775.1 uncultured Oscillospiraceae bacterium
TACAGTAAGCTCTGTGAGAAATATACTTCCCGGGCTAAGGTATATGCTTCCACCAACCTTAGGGGAAAGGCTTAATCCGCTTGAGGCAACCGAGGATGATTTTTACAACCTCATAAAAACCGCCCCCGAAGGGCGTGAGGTAGAGCGCGTGATTGTATCTGGCGTTATGGGCATTAGTCCGATTCTTGCGGGTGAATGCGTGTATCGGGCAACAGGCGAGCGAAAAATTGTTGTTGGAGAGCTTAGTGAATCTCAAATACATCTTTGTGCAATACATCTTGTGCAGATGTTTAAAAAAGCGGAAAATGGTGATATATTGCCGTGTATTGTAATTGATAGCGAAAACAAAAAGGTTATCGATTTTGCCCCCTTTGAGCTTACTCAATACAGCGAACTAAAGTGTATTCAAAAAGAAACAATGAACGATGCCGCTTGTGAGTTTTATTATCTTCGTGACCTTAATGCACGTATGCAAAACAGAAGCAGTACAATCACAAAGGTTATCAATAATAACCTTCATCGTGCGGAAAAAAAGCTTAACATTCTTCAGGAGGAGCTTAAGAGTGCGGGTGAGCGTGAAAAATTCAAAATAGCGGGCGACCTTATTGTTGCAAACCTTTATCGCATAAAAAAAGGTGATAATGAGCTTGTAGCAGAGAATTTTTATGATGAAAATCAGGCTGAATGTATAATTAAGCTTGATAATACTAAATCAGCTTCACAAAATGCAGAAAGCTATTATGCAAAATATAAAAAAGCAAAAAACACAGAAATATATGCAACCGAGCAGATTGAGAAAACGGTTGAAGAAATAAAGTATCTTGAATCTGTTCTCTACACCGTTTCAAGCGCACAATCCCCGTCGGAGCTTGCTGAAATAAAGGCTGAGCTTGTACATTTTGGATATATTAAGGGTGATAATTCTAAAAAGCGTAAGGATAGAGTTATAGTATCCAAGCCGATGGAGTTTGAGTGTGACGGTTACACAATCTACGTCGGTAAAAATAACGTTCAAAATGATTATCTTACACTTAAGATGGGACGTAGCCGTGATTTGTGGCTTCATACAAAAAATATTGCAGGCTCGCACGTTTTAGTTAAATTTATGGATGAGGATTATCCTAACCATGTGATTGAGACTGCGGCTCAGCTTGCAGCATTTTATTCAAAGGGTAAGAATTCAAAGTATTTAGAAGTTGACTATTGCCCTGTAAGTCATGTAAAAAAACCATCCGGGGCAAAAGCTGGTATGGTTATTTACGAGGGGTATAACACTGCATTTGTAAGCCCAGATGGTGAAGCTTCAGAAAAATTAAGGAAATGATTATATGAGTAAATATCTTAAAAAAATTAATACTCCCGAAGACATAAAAAAGCTCAGCTATCATGAGCTTGATATACTTTGCAGTGAAATCCGCAGCAACCTTATTAAATGCGTTTCAAAAACGGGCGGTCATCTTGCAAGCAACTTAGGTGTGGTTGAGCTTACGGTTGCTCTTCATAGGGTGCTTAATACACCAAACGACAAAGTCGTGTGGGATGTGGGTCATCAAACCTATGTTCACAAAATGCTTACAGGTAGATTTTCTAAAATGAATACAATAAGGCACGAGGGTGGCCTTTGTGGCTTTTGTAACCCCATAGAAAGTGAGTACGATGTATCTTACACGGGGCATGCATCCGCGTCTCTTTCAACTGCACTTGGTATGGCAGAGGCAAGAAGAAACCTAAACGAAAAGTTTGAGGTTACTGCCGTAATCGGCGATGGGGCGCTTTCGGGGGGCCTTGCAATAGAGGCGATGAATAATATAGGCAATAATAAGCCTAAAATGATGATTGTACTAAACGACAACGAAATGTCTATTGCAAAAAATGTTGGGGCATTTTCAACATACCTTGCAAAGGCAAGAACAAACCCTAAATATACTGGACTTAAACATAGGGTAACCTCTATGATAAACAATCTACCCGATGGTGATGGGATTTATATAGGTCTTAAGAAATTTAAAAATAAGCTTAAAAGCATCTTAACACCCAACCTTTTCTTCGAGCAGCTTGGAATTACATATCTTGGTCCTGTAGATGGACATAACATTAAAGATATGGAGGAGATGTTTAATCGTGCACTCTCGCTTAATGAGCCTGTGTTAGTGCACGTTATAACGAAAAAGGGCAGGGGATACGCTCCGGCTGAAAAAAATCCACAACTATACCACGGCGTTGGTGCTTTTGATGTGGAAAACGGAAGCTCCTCAGATTTAACTCCAAGCTTTTCATCTGAATTTGGGGACGAGCTTTGCTGTCTTGCCAAAGAAAATAAAAATATTGTTGTTGTAACGCCAGCGATGATACCAGGAAGCGGTCTTATAATGTTTATGGAAAAGTACCCCAAAAGGCTATATGATGTTGGAATAGCAGAGGGGCACGCAGTAACGTTTGCAGCTGGTCTTTCTATAGCGGGCAGTATCCCTGTTGTTGCCATATATTCAACCTTCCTGCAGCGTGCGTATGACAACGTTATTCACGATGTTGCAATCGGTAATAATCACGTTGTGTTTGCAGTTGACCGCGCAGGGCTTGTCCCGGGGGATGGTGTAACACATCAAGGTGTGTTCGATATATCATATCTTTCTGCTATACCGAATATGACCATTCTTGCGCCTTCATCCTTTAGTGAACTTCGCAAAATGCTTAACTACGCAGTAAATCAGCATAGAGGACCAATAGCGATTCGTTATCCTCGCGGTGGAGAGGTAATGAAAATAGATAACGGATATTTTGAACTTTCAAAGGCATCTGTTGTTAAAGATGGCAATGATATTACGATTGCCGCAGAAGGCAGACTTGTTGCGAAAGCACAGATAGCCGCAGGCCTTCTTAAACAAAGGGGAATTGATGCTGCTGTAATAGATGTCAGAACTATTAAGCCTATCGACTACGATACTATTTTTGCATCTGCAAAAAGGACAAAACGTCTCTACACATTAGAGGAAAACGTTTTTCATGGTGGTATGGGTGAGGCGCTTTGTTCAGAAGCAAAATTAAGAAATACGAAGTTCGAAATCTGTGTTCATGCACTACCGGATGAATTCATCTCGCATGGAACAGAGATTGAGCTTAATTTAAAGTACAGATTTACGCCTGAGCAAATTGCAGGAGATATTGAAAGGATGATTAATTCTTGAAAAAAAGACTTGATGTATACCTTGTTGAAAATGGACTTGTAAGTGGACGGGATTTGGCAAAAAGCATTATTATGGCGGGCAAGGTATTTGTAAATAATCAGAAATCGGATAAAGCTGGGGATCAGGTTAGCGAAAAGGACAAGGTAGAGGTACGTGGTGAAACACTTAAATACGTAAGCCGCGGTGGTCTTAAGCTTGAAAAGGCAATCCAAACCTTCCCTATAAAGCTTGACGGATGCGTTGCTATGGATATAGGCGCATCAACAGGTGGTTTTACAGATTGCATGCTGCAAAATGGTGCTAAACAGGTTTTTGCAGTAGATGTTGGCTATGGTCAGCTTGCGTGGAAGCTACGTACAGATGAGCGAGTAAAAAATATGGAAAGAACAAACATCCGCTTTGTTACCCC
>CAZYYT010000202.1:0-899 GCA_964651775.1 uncultured Oscillospiraceae bacterium
AGATTCTTGACCCTGAAATCACTGTTACTGCCATTAAGCGCTTTGTTAAGCTTCTTACAGAAATTGACGGTGGTGCAAAGGTATCTTCTAAATTAACTGACGAGTATGTTAACATTTACCCCACTATTGAGCTTTCATTTGATAAAAGCTATGTTGATAGGTATACAGGTATTGACATCCCCGATAGTCAGGTGCTTCAAACACTTAAAAACCTTGGGTTTGAGGCTTCGCTTGAAGGCACTACTTTTAATGTTAAGGTGCCCACATGGCGTGCAACAAAGGACGTTACAATTAAGGCAGACATAATTGAAGAAATCACAAGAATTTACGGATATGATAACTTTAATATAACCACAACGAAGAGCGCACTTACCCCCGTAAGAGAAACAATTGAAAAATCAGATAGTGAGCTTATGAAGGACATTTTAGTACAGCGCTATAAGCTTCACGAGGTGCACTCTTACATTTGGTGCGACAGTACAAAATGTAAAAAGCTTGGAATTGATATAGAAGAAAATGTCACTGTTTTAAATAGTGCTACTCCTGAAAATGGCACACTTCGAAATTCTATGCTTCCCACACTTTTGGGCTATGCTTATGATAATAAGCAGTTTGCGCCTACCTTTGGTGTTTTTGAGATTGGTAGAGTTGTTGATGGCATCACAGAAGAAAAGCTTTGTAATGAACGCAGACGTCTTGGATTTGTTATTTTCTCAAAGGCAGAAACGGAAAAAACACTATATTTCAAGGCTGTTGAAATTGTAAAATATATTGCATCACAGCTAAGGCATTCTGAGGTGAGTTTTAATAGAATTACACCAAAACACAACTTCCAGCACCCGAAGAACACATCAGAAATTTCGATAAACGGGCAAAATATTGGTGTGCTTTGCACGCTT
>CAZYYT010000202.1:909-3582 GCA_964651775.1 uncultured Oscillospiraceae bacterium
TAAAGTAGGCGCTGCAGTTTGTGTTGAGATTGACCTTGATGATTTTACTTCTGTAGATGAAAGACCACTCAGCTTTAAGGAGCCTTCAAAATTCCCCGGTATGGATTATGACCTTTCACTTATTGCAAATGGGAAAAAGTACTCTGAGCTTGAAAGTGCTTGGAAATCACAATCTATTTCGGAGCTTGACTCGGTTAAGCTTATTGATACCTATGATCTTGATGGTGAAATTTCAATAACAGTGCGCTTCTCCTTCTCTTCGCCCGAAAGAACACTTTCAATGGAGGAAGTACAAGGCCGTATCGATGGAATAATTGAAAAGCTTACTGCAATTGGAGTTACAATGAGAATATAATTAAAAATGACCGAAGCATTAATGCTTCGGTCATTTTATGGTAAAAAAGTATCTTCCATGAATGTCAATTGGAATAAAAAAGAGGTTACTCCCGCGTTATCTTCCACCTTATATGAAAGGTCAGATAATATTTATCGGGAAAACACCTAAAACAACAATGTATCACAAGATTAACCTGTTGTCAACACTTGACATAAAAAGAAACGAAAAATGGCTTCGTACCAAAAGGCTCCAATTGCCTGAGGTGAACACCATTATCGTTTCTAACAACAGTATATTACAAAGATAAGATATTGTCAATAGATCTTAATATCAATAAGAATTAAGAAAATTTCTATTTAAATCTTTAAAAAGAAACAAATATAGGTGTACTTTTGGTGCCAAAAGTACCAAAATCGCGGGGGTTGCGATTCCCCCGCACCCCTAAAACTCCCTCGCAGGGGCGAAGAAAAAGGAATGTTCAAGATAACAACTAAGTGAGTTTTGTTTTAGCTTGTTTTTATGCTTTGCGGTGTTGGAGTCTAAAATCACTCATCAGCGAAGGAA
The DNA here is from genome assembly GCA_964651775.1 of uncultured Oscillospiraceae bacterium. Lineage (GTDB taxonomy): Bacteria > Bacillota > Clostridia > UMGS1883 > UMGS1883 > UMGS1883. The sequence goes on from CAZYYT010000202.1 coordinate 1,811, forward strand.
AATGAAATTAGTGATTTTGCACCGGTCACAAAAAGACAACCCAAAACGCAGCTATTGTGAAAATAGATTTCGCAAACTAAATATGAGTGCTATCTATCGCTTTTGAAAATTTAATAGCGACTGATGAAAAACCGTGTGCTTCAATTTCCTTTGCCGGCACACGGTTTTAGCATATACGATGTTGGGCGCATCGATTATATGCGAAATCATAAAGATATTAAATTTTCAAAAGAAAGATCACCAAGTAAATATCTTTCATCACATAATTACTCACGCCCCTGCGAGGGCGTTTTAAGGGGTTATGGGGTTTGTTAAGGGGATAAAGGGGAAAATCGCAATTTCCCTTTATCCCCTTAACATTTACCTTTTATAGCTCTTTAATTTCGTTTTCTACCATTTCTTTTGTAAGGGTTATAACACTAGTGAACTTGCAGGTAAGTGCCTTTTCAAAATACTCTTTAGCCTTTTCCTTTTCGCCAAGTGCTTTAAGCACACGCGCGTAATTGTAGTAGGGAACGGGGGTATAGAACGTAAGCTTCATAGCTTTTTCATATACTTCCTTAGCCTTTTCATATTCACCAAGGATATAATAAAGCTCACCAAGGTTATCACAAATGGTTTTGTCGCCATTGTTGTATTCATAAGCTTCAATCATAAATGAAAGATAGTCCTGTGGGTTTTCTATTTTCGCTTTTTCAAGATACAAAACACCAAGTGAGCCATAGGAATCTGTTTTTGGCTGCTGCTTATGTACAATTTCCATCATACTTACACCAGCATCAAGGTCCCCCTCTCTCCAGAGAAGAACTGCAAGGTTATGCTTTGCACCAAGCTTATCATCGGTATTTGTATTTCTTGAATTAATAATTTCGTTAAGTAGGCGCTTGCCTTTTTCAAACTTGTTTTCCCTTAAGCAAAACGAAGAATAAGAAATCTTGCAGCCTGCATCCATAAGACCTGTCTTGTACGCCTTTTCATAGAATTTAGCGGCCTTTTCAACATCGCCATTCATATAATACATTTGACCTGCATGTCTTGTCAAGATAACTGCACGCTTGTTCCACATTAAAACTGCAATGACAAGTATTAAAAGCAAAGATGTGGCAAGTGCGCCAAGCTCTTTATATGCGATAAATAAAAGTAGTCCTACGATTATAAAGTAAGATAGCTTTTTCATGATTAGAACTCCGCAGAACCTGTCGTTCTTGGGAAGCTCATCACGTCACGGATATTCTGCATACCTGTGATGTACATAAGCGCTCTCTCAAAGCCAAGGCCGTAGCCTGCATGCTTTGCAGTGCCGTAACGACGAAGATCTAAATACCACCAGTAATCCTTGGGGTCAAGCCCAAGCTCTGTCATCCTGCTTTCAAGAAGTTCAAGCCTTTCCTCACGCTGACTACCACCGATGATTTCGCCAACACCCGGTACAAGACAGTCCATAGCTGCAACGGTTTTGCCATCCTCATTCATACGCATGTAGAATGCCTTGATTTCTTTCGGGTAGTCCATAACAAACAAAGGGCGCTTGAAAATCTTTTCTGTAAGATAACGCTCATGCTCTGTCTGAAGGTCAATACCCCACTCAACAGGATAGTCAAACTTTTCGCCACTATTTTTAAGAAGCTCAATCGCTTCTGTATAGGTTACCCTACCAAATTCAGAATTTAAAACGGCGTTTAATCTTTTCAAAAGTGTGTTATCAATGAACTTGTTGAAAAACTCCATCTCCTCGGGTGCGTTTTCAAGCACATACTTAATTATATACTTAA
>CAZYYT010000203.1:0-1108 GCA_964651775.1 uncultured Oscillospiraceae bacterium
TAAAAAAGTGATTTCTTCAGAATTTTTGCATATTTCTCTGTCATGCTGTAATCACCGTTTATCAGGCTCGATTTTACAAGCAGCTTCATGTTCTGGGGCCGCTTTCCATAAACGACCATCTCTTCATAGGCCCAACGCTGGGCTTCATTTATCAGCCCTATGGTATAAAATGAATGAGCTCCCCAGTTAATATGCTCACTGCTCCAGGGAAGAAACAAAGATGAAGTGCCGAAATCCTGTCTTCCATTGAACAATCTGTCGCAGATCTGTCCGGTCGACGACAGGGCAATATTATAAAAGTACTGTCCTATAAGATTTTCAGAAGGTTTCTTTTCGTGGTATTCTACCGCTTCCTTATACTTACCGGTGAAAATCAGTTTTTCAAGATTTATAACACGGGCAGTCTGGGGGTTGTAAGCGGCTGCAAGAATGGAGACGGCAGCGAATAAAATAATTGAAGGAAAGACGATTCCTGAGGCAATGCGGGCCCGGCGTTTAACAACCCTGATAGTTCCTGCCATACGTGCGACTGCAGGATACAATACCAGATATGCGACCATGGACCAGAACATTGTCTTATGCAGGCTGTCGTTTATAAAAGGAAGGGGATAGAGGAAAAGTTGTTTTATGCTCTGAAGAAGCATAACATTGTCGAACAGAACTATGGATAAACCTGTAAGTCCGGCAAGAGTAAGGGGCAGAAGGAATCTGTGACGGCCTTTCAGGAAAACAAAGCAGTAAACAATAAAGATACCGGTGAAAATCAGGCTGAAGGCGCCCGTTATATAGAAAAAAACAGGGAAGAAGGCAAGGGCTGAGTATTGGTCTCTGATCTTTTCGGGGCTGATAACTATCAGGAAGTACAAAAGAACAAGTACGAATCCTGTATTATAAAGCATCAGATGGTAATAATGCGTTTGCATTATCAGTAAAAGGCAGGAAGGAATGATTGCCAGAAGACATGTCAGAGCCTCGCCCGGGAAAAGTTTTCTGTTCACCCTGGATAGTATCAGGGCAGGAAGAGCAAGAACCAGGGCCAGGATCAGTGCGCCGGAAAGACTGTTTATATAAAACTGTGTAAGGAATTTTGCAACCAGGTCGGCGGGGG
>CAZYYT010000203.1:1118-1619 GCA_964651775.1 uncultured Oscillospiraceae bacterium
AATAAACGTTTTCGTAGTTTGATTGAACATAGAAAAGAATTCAAGAATATAATCAGCGGTATAGAGGAACAAGGATTGCTGCTCCTGAAAAAAGAGGACATAATTGCCTGGGATCAGGAAATAAACAAAGGCAATAAACAAGAAGCCGGCAAAGAAATACCAGCTACGGCCGGTTACCGGTTCAGGCGATCTTCTTTTTATGTTGGGTTTTTTTAACCGGGTCATTTTAAGTAATTGTGTTCAGTGTTCTGTTATATCAGTCAGCTTTCATTTCTCATGCTTCACTCGCCATTCCTCAGTCCTTCTTCAGCCTGAGTCGATAGTTGTTGATCGATCGACTTATTCATGTATCGATCTTTCCCCCGGGTTTCTCCTTGCTCCTGCCCTTTCAATGTCTTCTCTTGACAGGGATTTTCCGGGATCACCCGGCTTTGCCGGCAAAAGCTCATTTTTTGTTGCTTTTGCAAAATAAACCAATTTTGATGACCCATCGAAACAGGA
>CAZYYT010000203.1:1629-3571 GCA_964651775.1 uncultured Oscillospiraceae bacterium
GGTTTTAGTACCGGCACTTCCAAACTCAGTCTTTCTTTTTGTTTTGTTGCTTTTGCAAAATCACGCGGCCCCAGTGGTATTCTTCCTGTTACAAATTCTGGTATGTTGAATGATTCCATAAGATTATCATAATATTCAGGATCTTCCTGAGGGAGTATGAACGGTTTGCCGGTATTGTTCCATGATCCGAAATAAGCCAGAAAGGGTCGGGTGGTTCTTCCGTCAGTTCTTTTGCTGCTGAATACCAGCCATTTCCCGTTCGACGACCAGGTATGGTAGCTGTCGGCCTCATTACTGTTGACATCCAGCTTTTTACTTTCTCCGCTGGTAAGATCGATGATATGGAGGTCAGCTTCCTTGTGCCATATTGGGAAGGTGCCAAAATCGTGAAGAGTAATCACCATGTATCTGCCATCGGGGGATATTCTGGGAAATGAAGCGCTTTTTCCGATGCCCGATGCATTGAAAACCAATTCTGTCTTTCCGAAACCTGCTGTTTCAGGATCAAAGGGGATTCTTACGATGTCGTATCTTGTTTCCTCAATATCATCAAGGGACATGGCCGACTGGCTGCCGGTTTGAAGAGCTCTGCAGAAATAAAGCCAGCGGCCGTCAGGCGACCAGGCAGGAAATGTCTTAAGATAAGCAGTGGTATCACCATCATCGGCGTGGTATGTAAGATTTTTTTCAGTATCGTACACCACTATATCCGAGACAAGGTCAAAAACCTCAATTAGTTTTTCAGGTCTGGCATAAAAGCCCTGGCGTACCTGGTTTGATGAGAAAGCAATATACCTTCCGTCCGGATGCCATGAGGGATAGGTTGCTCCGCCCGGCATCGATTCAACCTTCGGATCGACTCTCTTAAAACTGCCTTCATTGGAGATATAGGTCCCGTTGTTTGATCCCCTGATGTGCACCATGAATTTATCGGGACTGTACTGGTTGAACGAGTGGCAGTTGATGCAGTTCATGTCGAGAATTTTGTTGTCGATGAGGGTTTCCTCGCTGAAGCTCTCTATCGACCGCTGCATAATCCGTATATGCGACCAGTTGTAGTAACCCGGGTAGATCAGTCTGTAGGCAAGGTAGGGATCAACCGGTTCTTCAGAAACCTTCATCTGGAAAGTATCATACTTTTGAAGCTTCCTGGATTCTTCTGAGCGGGCAAAGATCTCAATCGTAATATTTTTTCCGGCTGAAGCTGAAGTAAGTTTTTTCCATGATCTTTCCGGAAATTTAATAACTCCGTCGGATGATCTGATATCGATACTGAAATCGTCTGATCCGCCGGATGCCCTGACTTTGAAAAAGTCGCCTTCCTCTCCTATCCTGAAATTCATCGGAGCGATATTCGGGGGGATTGTTATATCGGTATAATCAGGTTCAATAACAGGCAATCTGCCGGTGCTGACTACTTCCAGTCCCGATTCACTGTTGCATCCTGCAAGCAAAATAACGCCGGACAAAAACAGGAACATCGCAGATATTTTTCTTCCCCTTCTCATTCTGGTAAGATGAATTTGAAATGAGTGCTAAAGGTAAAATTTAATTTTAAATCGCTGAAGGGTTTTAATTCCCCTAAGGTTTTATTGATAAACCAGAGAGGTAATTGTTACAGGATTTTTGTTACTGTCAGCTTCGGCTGACGGTTTCGCAACCACCCTGTTCGTTCCGGGGACTTTAGTCCCTAGGGGGGAGGACACAAGGGGGCTAAAGCCCCCCGAACGCCCCGGGGTGTGGCCTTTACCGTTGGCTTAAGCCAACGGTAACACAGCGCACAGGATTGATTTGCTTGCCTTTGCAGCAAACTATACTAAGGATTTTTGTTACCGTCAGCTTCAGCTGACGGTTTAGGCACCACCCTGTTCGTTCCGGGGACTTTAGTCCCCAGGGGGAGGACATAAGGGGGCTTAAGCCCCCCGAACGCCCCGGGGTGTGG
>CAZYYT010000204.1:0-3506 GCA_964651775.1 uncultured Oscillospiraceae bacterium
GAAGATGATGCTTGTGATGCAATTCAAGATACAATGCTTATTGCTTATGAAAACTTATATAAACTAAAAGAAAACAAATATTTTAAAACATGGATAATTAAAATATTAATAAATAGGTGCAATAGTATGTATAGAAGCAAATACAAAAAGATGCTTTCATTGGAAGATAATGAAATAGAAAATATAACACAAGAAGAAAATAGTGAAGGAATATCTTTTAATCAGGTAATTAGTTTTTTAAACCCAAAAGAAAAAAACATAATGACATTGTACTATTATTTAGGATATACCACTAAAGATATAAGTAAAATGCTAAAGATAAGCGAAGGAACAATAAGAAGTAAAATATCTAGAGCAAAGCAAAAAATAAGAAAACAATATAAAGGAGATTTTGAATAATGAAAAATTTAGAAGAATTTTTAAAAGACTCTAAACAAAATGAAATTGAAATTTCACATAAAGTTACTAATAGTATAAAAAATTGTTTTAATGAAAAACAAAAGAAGAGAGGGAATTTTAATATGAATAAACAATTAAAAGTTGCAACAGCTATATGTGCTTGCTTAATTATAGGTACAGGAGTTGTTTTTGCAGGAGTTAAAGTATATGAAAATATATGGAAAAACCCAGAAAAGATTGAAAATATTACAATGGAAATAACAGAAGAGTCAAAAAAAGAAAATATTAACGAAGAGACCGCAAAGAACATTGCAATTAAAAAACTAGAAGATATTGGATTTAATTCAAATATAGCAAGAACAGATCACTATAAGGAAGTGAATTCAGATAAAATCATGTATAGGTTTGAGAATGAAGATAAGTTTGCGATTAGTATAGATGGACAAAGTGGAGAATTTTTCGAAATATGGAATAACAATAAAAATACACAGGATAGAAGTATATATATAACAGAAAACGAGGCAATAGAAGTTGCTAACAGCTATTACAAATTATTTGGTTTTAAAGAAGGAGAGTATGAAGTAACTAGTGTGAATTCGCTTAATAATGAATTTACAAACAAAGGTGACGGTTTTACCATAGATATTACATATAATAAAAAGTATGGAGAAGTATACAATCCTTATGAATACATTGCTGTAAGTATTGAATCCAAAAATAAAGCATTGCATTTTTTTAGAGCAGCCAACACACCTTTTGATAATAATGATGTAATTATTACGCAAGAGGAAGCAGTAAATATTGCCTTAAAAGAAGATGAGAAAGTAGCTACTAATAAAGTAGAAAGTACAAAATCTAAATTGAAAATTGTAAAAATGAATGCAGATAGTTATGATAGAACAAATAACACTGAAAAACATTATGATGCAATGCAAACTGTAGATTATCCTACTGAAGAAAGAAGTTATTATAAAGTAGACGAAAGAGTAAGAAATGCTTGGGTTGTAGTTATAACATATGAAGATAATTACGGAGATGACATCGTAAAAAGATATACAGAAGGACAATATAGTTACTTTGTGGATGTAACAACAGGAGAAATTATTGGTGGAGCAACAATGGATTATTTGTGTAATGAAGATAGATAATAAAAGTTGTATATGCTGTGAAATACATGTTAAATAAAAAGGGGGCATCCTAAAATAGGAACCCTCTTTTTATGCAGATTTTTATTAAAACCCCCTTTTTAGGGGATTGAAAATTTAAGTTTATTTGAATATTATCGTATCATAAAATAAAGTTAATAGAGGAGGTGTCATAAAAAATATATAGGCGATTTTAATAATTGTCTCAAATTCATAAAGTGAATAAATTTTAATAAGTAATGGAGGAAGAAAATGAAAGTAAAAAAGATTAGTTTAGTATTGATTAGTATAATATTAATCACAATTTGTTTTTCAAACACAATATTTGCAGTAACATCACAAGATAATGGAAGAATGAAAATATCTATTACAACTGAAGGTTATGAAGAATCTACAGGAAATGGTAATTATACAAGTGGTGGATTTGATATAAAAGGATATTCAAATAATGGACAAAGTTTAATAGCTACTACTTTTGAAAATCGTGGATATAATACATATTTAAATGTTAATGGAATAAGTGGAGCAATGGATAATGTATTAGATGACACAGATGAAAGTAAAGCCAAAATTAGAGATATGTTATATTTAGGAACAGGAACACAAAGAATAAATGGTATAGATTTAAATGTAGAAACCTCTTTTGTAAATGAGGGAAATGTAAAAATAACATATACATTAAAAAATACAACAGCTGTTCAAGCTACATATTCACTAGCAACAATAGCAGATATAGAAATTGATGGGACTGATCATCCGACAGTTACTAAAAAGGCAGATGGAATATTTTCTGCATATACTGATGACGGAAATTTACAAAAACCAGTTGAATTTATGTTTTATGGAAAAAATATGACAGGAGTAACAAATGTAGATAGAGTATGGATGGGCGATAGATACGATGGGTATATTTTCAATATGTTTATGAATACACCAGATTTTACATTACAAGTAGGTGATGATTCATCGTTTTGTTATTCTTGGGTAAATAGGGCAATAAGTGCAGGAGAAACAAAAACTCATTCAGTAATAATGGCAATAGGAGAATTAAATCCACCAATAGTTGCATTAACAACTACAAATAATAAAATATTTGCAATAAATGATAATGTTATAATTGATGGTACAGTAAAAGATTTAGATTTAGTAGATACAGCAACAATAAAATACAAAGTAAATGGGGGAACAGAAGTAACACAAACTCCTAGTAGTACAATGAACGGAACGACAAAGAACTTCTCAATTGATTTAACATCATTAAATTTAGCCAAAAATACAGTACATAGTATTGAGGTTTGGGCGATAGATAGCGATAGTAATATAAGTAATAAAGTATCTATTAGTTTTAAAAGAGCAGACAATTCAACACCGACACCAACCACTTCGACGCCAACGCCAACCGCTCCAACTAATCAAACACAACAAAGCCAAACAAATACGAATAATGAAACAGTAGAAAGTAATGCAAAGGACAATACACCAAAAACGGGAATGAAAAGTTATGTTGGAACAGTAACAGTAATTACTGTATTATTAGTTGTAGGAATAATAAGAATTAAAAAGAAAAAAGTTAATTAAAAATCTAATAAAAAAAGCATATAGAGTTTTTGAAACTATATGCTTTTTTTTATTATTTGTTATTAAATGCAACAATAAATTTTACTTTAGAATTTACTTCATATTTCCTATAAATACTTTTAATATAATCTTTAATAGTATATTCTGATAAAAATAATAATTGTGAAATTTCTTTAACTGTATATCCTTTGACTAATAAATTGGCTACATCATTTTCCCTTTTGGTAAGTTTATCAAAATTAGTTTTCTTATTTGAATAATTAAATTCTAAATCCTTTTCAAATAGTAAATATAGTATAGTTGCAAGTATAGATATAAAAGAATAAATGCTATATAACAATGTACTATTATTTCTTAATAATTCTAATATCCCAGAACTAATAA
>CAZYYT010000205.1:0-3469 GCA_964651775.1 uncultured Oscillospiraceae bacterium
TTCTTCATCATTTTTCCATGTGAATATTATTTCTACTGTTGCACTTTCTCCCGGTCTTAATAAAGTACCTTCTAATGCTCTTGTTGTTACTTTATTTTCACCGTTCTTTAGTCCATAATGGATTATCGGTTGCAATAAATTCTAATCCTTCTGGTATATAATCTGAAATTTCAGTTGCATATCCAGCTATTTCGCCTTCATTTGTTATTTGTATTTTATATCCAAATTTTACCACAGTTTGTTTTAATTTTTTACTTTTTATTTCAACTTTTACAATTGGTTCTGGATTTTCTAAACCATTATATCCAGTTTCTGTAGTTGTTGTTTCTTGGTCCACTTTTACTATTGTTTTACTTACCCACTTTAATAAACTTAAATCAAAATATTTAACATAAATGTATTCTTTGTCTTGATCATCTTCTCCACTATTCCATTCATCTGGGATTGAGTCTTCATCATAATCACTATCTGCTGATATTTGAGCACTATTTATTATTATTCTGTCTGTATTTTCTGGTAAAATATTGCTTTCTACAACTTTAAATGAAACTTTTACATCTTTATATGCTGGAGTAGTCATTTGTGTTCTGTCAAATGATTCCAATATGTTTAGATTTGTACCTCCACCAACTGGTTCTCCTTTTGTTTCTGATAAATAATCTGTTTTTATTATTGTAGCTTTTGTTACATCAGTTGTTTCTATAAGGTCTCCATCTTCTTCATAATACATTTTCCATTCATATTCTTGATTTAAAGTATTTGTTGGTATAAATTCTAATCCAGCTGGTATATCATCTTTTATGCTATTTGCAAATCCATCTAGACTTCCTTCATTATATACTCTTATTGTATATGTTACTATATCATTATTTGCAACATATATTGGTGTTTTATCATGTGTATATGTTATTTGTCCGAGTTTCATCTACTGTTGCTACTGGAATTCTTGTTGTTATTTCTTCTGTATTTACTGCTGTTATAAATTTACGAAGTGCTAAATCAAAATATTTTAATATTAATGGTTCATAATCGTCATCATCTTCTTGTTGAACAGTATAATTTGTTGTCACTACATTATTTGGAGTTGAATCTCTATCTAATACATCTTGATTGTTTGCGTCTTTGTCTTCTGAAATTTCTGCTATATTTTTAAGTATTCCTTCATATGTATTTTCAGCAAGAACTATACATGTTACCTGAATGTCTCTATAATATACTCCATCTACTCCATTACTACTTTGTTGCCATGTATCTCCATCTTCTACTTCATTTGATATTATATTTGGGTCATAAGCTTTTATCAATTCATCATCTAATTCTGTTGTAGCTATTTGTAATTTATTTCCAACAGCTATGTTTACATCACTTAATGAATCTGTTTCTGCAAAATCTTCTAATGTAAGATTTTTAATGCTACTTTCATTACTATATACATCTCCCACTAATTTTACTGTATCATATTCTTCCTCTGTTGGTAGCCATTTGTTGTTAACATTATTATCATAATTTAATAATAATCCTAAACCTTGTGGTAAATAATCTGTAACTTGTGAAGCATATCCATCTTTTTCACCTTCATTATATATTCTTATTGTATATGTTACTATATCTCCTTTTTTAACTACTACTGAATCTTTTGGATGAGTATATTCGGCAGTTGTTATTAATTGATGTGTTATCGGATCAATTGTATTTAATTTACTTGTATTAACAACTGGCTCTCTTAATTCATCTTCTGATAAAATTTTTGTATTTATTTTTGTAATATATTTACGAAGCGCTAAATAAAAATATTTTATTTTTTCATTTTCTACTGTTATTGTAATTGTGTTTAACGATCTATTAACACTTACTCCTTCAATATCAACTTCTACAAATTCATCTGATACAATTCTACCTTCTTGTATCTCTTTTACTTCATATTCTGTACTTTCTGTTTTTAGACCTGTTATTATTTTTATTGCGACTTCTTCATCTAATCCAAGATATCCTGTTGGTGCTTGTGTTTCATTTATTATATATACAAATTCTTGATTTTCTTCTAATATTGGAATATTACTTAAATTTCCACCCGCAATTAAGCCGTTTGATGCTGTATAATTATTTCTTGTGGTTCCTTGTTTAAATAAATCAAATTTTGATTCATCTGTTATTCTATTTCCTGTTTCTGCATCTACTTTTTCTAGTTGCAAATCAAAATATTGTACTTCTTGATTTTCTACTGTTATTGTAATTGTTCCTGATTCATTATTAACACTCATTGGTAAAATATCATTTTCAATAAAAGCATTTAATACTATTTTACCTTCTTGTATTTCTTTTATCTCATACCCTGTACTTTCATTATTTAAACCTGTTGTTATTCTTACTGCAACTTCTTCATCTAAACCAAGATATCCTGTTGGGGCTTGTGTTTCATTTATTATATAGATAAACTCTTGATTATCTTGTGTTATTGCTATATTACTTAAATCTCCACCAGATATTAATCCATTTGATGTTGTGTAATTGTTTCTTGTTTTTCCTTTTCTAAACAAATCAAATTTTGCTGCTGCTGTTATTCTATCTCCCGTTTGCGCATCTACTTTTTCTAATTGTAAATTGAATTCTCCTGATATTATTGATTCATTTTCTACTATTATACTAATTATATTTGATTCATTGTTAACACTCATTAATTCAATATCGCTTGAAACAAATTCATCTAATATTATTGTTCCTTCTTCTATGCTTTTGACTTCATATTCTGTCCCTTCGTTATTTAAGCCTGTTATTACTTTTATTGCTACTTCTTCGTTTAACCCCAAATATCCTGTTGGAGCTTGTGTTTCATTTATTATGTATATAAATTCTTCGTCTTCTTGTGTTATTGTTATATTGTTTAAAACTCCTCCAGATATTATTCCATCTTCTGTTGTGTAATTATTTCTTGTTGTTCCTTGTTTAAATAAATCAAAACTTGCTGGGATTGTTATTATATCTCCGTTTTCATCTACTTTTTCTAATTGTAAATTGAATTCTCCTGTTATTATTTCATTTGTTACTGTTATTGTAACCATACTTGTTGTGTTATTAAATTCTACAGCTATTGGTAAAGTTTCATCTTCGCTAAATACTTCTCCACTCATTTTACCTACTGTTACATTCTTTATTTCATATCCTGTTAATTCAGTATTTAGTCCTGTTTCTACTTTGATTGCTGCTTCTTCATCTAATCCAACATATCCTTCTGGTGCTTGTGTTTCATTTATTATATAGATAAAATCTTGATTGTCTTGTGTTATTGCTATATCATCTAAAGCTCCACCAGATATTAATCCATTTGATGTTGTGTAATTATTTCTTGTTGTTCCTTGCTTAAATAGATCAAATTTTGATTCTATTGTTATTATATCTCCATTTTCGTCTACTTTCTCTAATTGTAAATTGAATTCTCCTGTTATTATTTCATTTGTTACTGTTATTGTAA
>CAZYYT010000206.1:0-3467 GCA_964651775.1 uncultured Oscillospiraceae bacterium
TGGCTGCAGGTCCTGCTTCTTATGGTATGACAGATACTATGGGTCGTATGCACTCTGACGCTCAGTTTGCAGGCTCATCTTCAGTTCCTGCACACGTTGAAATGATGGGACTTATCGGCGCCGGTAACAACCCAATGGTTGGTATGTCGGTTGCTTGCGCAGTTGCTATCGAAGAAGCTTGTAAATAATAGGGTTTACTGTAATAAATAAAATTCATTAAAAAAAGTTAGACACATCATTTTAGGTTTTATGCCTATGATGTGTCTAACTTTTTATTTGAAACCAGCCAGAAAATATATGTCCGCAAATGGCTCCCGTCTCGCAATGGCTTTATTCTTCAAAAGTTTTTTTATCTTTAAAACTATCAAGTTGTTTTTCATTAGAATTAATATCATATTTGACAAAACAATCTTGGCATACCTTAAGACTTAATGTTTCTCCAGAATGAGCTATTTTAGCATACCTTAATTCTTTGGATTCAATCCCACACATTTCACAGTTTCCTTTAGTAAGCAAATTATTTGTTGTGTCTTTTATTCCATCAGTTTTGTCTTTTTCAATTTCTATATATTTATATAATAACCCAAATACTATCCAACCTAAGTAACCCAAAAATATAGGTGTTTCTGGAATAACAAAAAACATACAATAGAAATTAAATCCACCAATAACAAGCGCAATTATTTCTAAGACTTTTCCCTTTTTATTGTTTTTAACTCTAAGCTTCTTCGAAATACAAGGGAACACTACGGAAACAATGCTCACAAGAACAAAAAACGGATATAATTCATAACCAAATCCAAGCAAAAGGTAATAAACATATACCCCCCCAAGACTTATAAAAATAGAGATTAAAGAAAAAACACTCATATTTACCTCCAACTAATTGATTTTACACTTATTATAGTTCTTTGTATAAATTTTGTCAAGAGTAGTTGTAATGAATAATCCCAAAGAGATATGCCTAAGCCTATTTGCATTATCACAAGGATTCTGATGAAAATGATGTTATAATATCTGCTTGTCTCTGCATATATAAACATCTCATCTTTTGCTGAAGGACACGATGGTGAGACGATTCACCACTAACACCTATTATTATACCTTCATATAATATAAAGGGGTGTTTTATATGAATTCTTGCGAATTAGTAACGCTTGTGTCTACACTTGCGTGTGCAATTAGTGAATCTTTAACTAGTGAAGAAGTAGCGCTTGTTGCATCAGTATTTACACAGCTTGGTGATTCTATTTTTACCATACTTGCAAGTAGAGATTTGTTGGGATAGATAGATTTTCTATCCCCTTTTTGTATTATTTTCTTTCTAACTATTGATAATTCCCCAAAAACTTATTATAATAGGAATATATAGTCAGGGAGGAATGTGTAATGAACATAACTAAAGATATTTTTTATATTGGTGTTGATGACCACAAAATAGATTTATTTGAAGGTCAGTACGTTGTTCCAAATGGAATGTCATATAATTCTTATATAATAAAGGACGAAAAAATAGCAGTTATTGACTCTGTTGATGCGTATTTTTCTCATGAATGGCTTGATAATATCAATGCAGTACTTAATGGCCACAAGCCGGATTATTTAATCGTTCAGCATATGGAGCCGGACCATTCGGCAAACATCCATAAGTTTCTTGAAGTTTATCCTGATGTTGAGGTTGTCGGAAATACAAAAACCTTTATGATGATAGATAATTTCTTTTGTAGCCCTATATATAACAAATACGTTGTAAATGACGGTGACGTGCTTTCCCTTGGCAAACACAACCTTACCTTTATATTCGGACCTATGGTACATTGGCCTGAGGTTATGCTTACCTACGATAGCACTGACAAGGTCCTTTTCTCTGCGGATGCTTTTGGTAAGTTTGGCGCACGTGACGTTGATGAGCCTTGGGATAGTGAAGCACGACGCTACTATTTTGGCATTGTCAGTAAATATGGTATGCAGGTGCAAAACCTTCTTAAAAAGACCGCAGGCGTTGATATATCAATCATATGTCCACTTCATGGACCAGTCCTTTCAGAAAATCTTTCACACTATCTAAATCTTTATAATACCTGGTCATCATTTGGTGTAGAAAGTGAAGGCATAGTTATTGCTTATACGTCAATATATGGTCACACAAAGAAAGCTGTTGAGCTTCTTTCTGAAAAGCTTCGTAAGTATGGTTGCCCCAAGGTAAGTATTCGCGACCTTGCACGCACAGATATAGCAGAAGCAGTTGAAGATGCCTTTCGTTATGGAAAGCTTGTTTTGGCAACAACAACTTATAACGCGGACATCTTCCCCTTTATGCGTGAATTTATTGAACACCTTAAAGAGCGTAACTACCAAAATCGTACAATTGCTCTTATTGAAAATGGTTCATGGGCACCGATGGCAGCAAAAATTATGAAAGAAATGCTTTCAACCTGTAAAAATATTACCTTTACAGATACAACTGTTAAAATAATGTCTGCATTAAATTCCGATAACGCTGCTGAAATAGATGCACTTGCAAAGGAATTGTGCCAAGACTATATTGCGCTTTCCCCTGATGCACCAAATAAAAACGATATGAAGGCACTTTTCAAAATTGGATATGGGCTATATGTTGTAACATCAAACGACGGTTCTCGTGATAATGGACTTATTGTAAATACAATCACACAGGTTACAGATACACCAACAATGATTGCAGTTACAATTAACAAAGAGAATTACTCGCATCACGTTATTAAGCAGACAGGCAAAATGAACATTAACTGCCTTAATGTTGAAGCACCATTTAAGATATTTAAGAATTTTGGCTTCAAAAGTGGCAGAAAAGTTGATAAGTTTGAAGATATTGATGTTGTACGCTCCGACAATGGTCTTGCTATCCTTCCAAAGTATATAAACGCTATGATGTCGCTTAATGTTAAGGAATATATTGACCTTGGAACACACGGTATGTTTATTTGTGATGTTACCGAAGCCCGCGTTATAAACGATAAAGAAACGATGACCTACACTTACTATCAAAAGTACGTTAAGGAAAAGCCTCAAACGGAAGGTAAAAGTGGTTATGTGTGCACCATCTGCGGTTATGTTTATGAGGGGGACAAGCTTCCCGAAGATTTCATTTGCCCACTTTGCAAACATGGTGCATCAGACTTTGAAAAAATAGTATAAATAAGGCATATGCCTATTTATAATAATAAGAAAGGAGGAAAATTGTATGAAATATGTATGTCCATGTGGTTACGAGTACGATCCGGCTGTCGGTGATCCTGATAATGGTGTAGCACCGGGCACAGAATGGGAGAATGTTCCCGAAGATTGGGTTTGCCCTGTGTGCGGTCTTAGCAAGGATGCTTTTGAGAAAGCGTAACAAATAAGAAAATGGTCTGTTAGGCAGCTTCATTTAGGGAGTAATCGCCCAAAAACCATTATTTCGGCACATAACTTTGTTAAAAGCACTA
>CAZYYT010000207.1:0-3455 GCA_964651775.1 uncultured Oscillospiraceae bacterium
GGGGCTGCAGTTAGAGATATGATTAACGTGCTTAAAAGAAGATGCCCAATGGTGAAAGCGGTTATATATCCATGCTTGGTGCAGGGTGATGGTGCCTCAAAATCAATAAAAGAAGCTATTGAGTATTTTAATAAGACAAGCTCTGTTGACTTAATTATTGCTGGTCGTGGTGGCGGCTCAATTGAGGATTTATGGGCTTTTAACGAGGAATTGACAGTTCGTGCTATTGCAGTATCAAAAATACCTATTATTTCTGCGGTAGGTCACGAAACAGACTTTACAATAAGCGATTTTGTGGCAGATTTAAGGGCACCAACGCCATCCGCTGCGGCAGAGCTTGCCGTTCCGGATGTGTTAGAGCTTACAAACATTATAAACACCTCAAAAACGAGAATGGCTTCTCTCTTAAAGCAAAAGCTTGTTACACAAAGTCGTCATCTTGAGGTCTTGTGTACGCATAGTGCACTTTCTCGTTTTGATAAGTTTTTAATGGATTTACAACAAACTGTTGACAGGCTTACCGAAAGATGCGAAAAAGAATTTATAAATAAGGTAGAAGCTTCAAAAAACAGATTTTCCGCCGTTTGTGGTGCACTTTCTGCATTAAGCCCGCTTGCAGTGTTTGAGCGTGGATATTGCAGTATAAAAAAGGATGGTAAGGCAGCAGTTAAAGTAGCAGATATTAATGATGGAGATGTTGTGAATATAAGGCTTACTGATGGTGAGCTTGATTGTACAGTAAATAGCAGGAGGATATATAAATGAAATTTGAAGAAGCAATGAATAAACTTGAAGAAACGGTAAAAAAATTAGAAAATAGTGAAACTACGCTTGATGATGCAATGCTTCTTTTTGAAGAGGGTGTAAAATTAAGCAGAACCTGTCAACAGCTTTTAAATGAAGCACAGCTTAAGGTTACACAAGTAGTTGGTAACTCGGAAAAAGAAGAAGTTGAATTTGATACGGAGAATTTATAATGCAGTTTTCTTTAAAGCATGAAGAATATATAACAGAAATAAATAAATGCCTTGAAGCTTCCCTTTCAGATAAAGACGGGGTTATTTACGATGCTATGAGATATTCGCTTTTGTGTGGTGGAAAGAGGGTAAGACCCGTGCTTTCAATGGCATGTGCAGAGGCGCTTGGTGGAGATACATCGATTGCTTGTATATTAGGCTGCGCCGTTGAAATGATTCATACATATTCACTAATACATGATGATTTACCTTGTATGGATGATGACACAATGCGTAGAGGAAGACCTACAAATCACGTTATATTTGGTGAAACAACTGCCGTTTTGGCAGGAGACGCCCTTTTAAATTATGCTTGTGAGTTTTTGATTAATTCAAAGCTTGATGATAAAAAAACCATAAGAGCACTAGGCGTATTATATAGTGCATCGGGGGCAGAAGGCATGATAGGTGGACAAATCCTTGATATGGATGCAGAAATTAATAAACCTGATGCTAAAGAGCTTGAGCTTTTGCATAAGAAAAAAACAGGTGCGCTAATAAATGCGGCTGCTTCTATGGGTGCTATAGCAGCAGGAAAAGAGCTTGACGCACTAAATGGGTATTCATCATCTTTAGGCCTTGCATTTCAGATATGCGATGATATTTTGGATATCGAGGGTGACGAAGAAAAGCTTGGTAAACACGTAAACAGTGACAAAAAGAATAATAAAACAACCTTTACTACTCTTTATGGTATTGATGGTGCAAGAAAAATGCTTGTTAACGAAACGGATAAAGCCATTAAATCACTGAAATTTCTGGATGAAAAAGGCGATTTTCTTCGTGAATATGCATTGTATTTACTTAATAGAGATATTTAAAACTACGGAGGAAATTATATGTTTGATAAACTAGCTTTTACCGAAAAAAGGTATGAAGAGCTTGCTGAAAAGATAAGCGACCCCGAGGTTATTGCTGACCAAAATAGATGGAGAAAACTGTGTAAAGAAAATGCAGAGATTACGCCAATTGTGGAAAAATACAGAGAATATAAAAAAGCAAAACAAGCAATAGATGAAGCAAGGTCTATGCTTGAATTGAATAATGATAAAGAATTTGAAGATTTGATTTATTTAGAAATAGAAGAAAATAAAGAGAAAATAGAACAGCTTAAGGATGAGCTTGAGGTTTTGCTTCTACCTAAAGACCCAAACGATGAGAAAAACGTTATCGTTGAAATTCGTGGTGGCACGGGCGGGGAGGAGGCTGCCCTTTTCGCAGCAACACTTTTCATAATGTATAGTATGTATGCTGAAAATCGCAGATGGAAGATAGAAATTCTTAATACTAATCAGACAGAGCTTGGCGGATATAAAGAAATAACCTTCACAATAGAAGGTCAAGGTGCATACAGTCGTTTAAAATACGAAAGTGGCGTGCATAGGGTTCAGCGTGTGCCTGAAACCGAATCAGGTGGCAGAATTCATACAAGTGCCGCAACGGTTGCAGTTCTTCCGGAGGTTGAGCAGGTTGAGTTTGAAATAAACCCAAATGACCTTCGGATTGATGTTTTCCGTGCTGGCGGACCGGGTGGTCAGTGCGTAAATACAACTGACTCTGCTGTAAGGGTTACGCATATCCCAACAGGGCTCGTAGTATCCTGTCAGGATGAAAAAAGCCAACATAAAAATAAGGATAAGGCGCTTAAGGTGCTTCGTAGCCGCCTGTATGATTTTTATATACGTCAAAGAAATGATGCAATTAGCCAGGAACGAAAAAGTCAGGTTGGATCAGGTGATAGAAGCGAAAGAATAAGAACCTATAATTTTCCGCAGGGAAGAGTAAGTGACCACAGAATAAATCTTACAATTTATAAAATTGAGTCATTTCTTAATGGCGATATGGACGATATTATTGATTCACTTATAACACATTATCAGAGTGAGCGTCTCAAAAATACTGCAGATCAATAAATGGAGGAATTAATTATGATGGGAGATCAGCCAAAGGTTAAAATTACAGAGCTTATAAACGAATTTAATCTTGAAATCATCTATGCACCTGAAAATTTGGAGGAAATTTTTATACACAAAAGCGATGTTCATAGACCCGGAATTCAACTTAGTGAGCAGTTTTATGACTACTTTGATAAGGATAGGATACAGATTATCGGTAAGGTAGAGCAGTGCTATATGGTTTTAAAAACAGTAGAAGAAAGAAAAGTTGCTTACGAAAAGCTTATGAGTATGGGCATACCTGCTGTTGTAGTAACAAGAAACCTTGAATGCACAGAAGAACTAGTTGAAAGTGCAAAAAAATACAATGTACCACTACTTAGGACAGAAGAATGTACATCATCATTTATGGCGGCACTTATTGCAAGTCTTAATGTTAAACTTGCGCCAACAATCACACGCCACGGTGTTTTGGTTGAGGTTTATGGTGAGGGTGTGCTTCTTTTAGGTGAAAGTGGTGTTGGTAAAAGTGAAACTGCGGTTG
>CAZYYT010000208.1:0-3450 GCA_964651775.1 uncultured Oscillospiraceae bacterium
TGGTGCTTATATATGCCTTGAAAAAGAATGCAATGAAAAGCTGATAAAAACACGGGCGCTTGAGCGTGCCTTTAAAGCCGCAATCCCCGCTGATGTTTTAGAAACTATAATGAAAGAACTGATTTAATGAACGATAGATTGTTAGGTATGCTTGGGCTTTGTGTCCGTGCCGGAAAGGTTGCTTTCGGTGTATTTCTCACTGAAAAAGCCATTGATGAAGGACGTGCAAAGCTTGTAGTTATGGCGGAGGATATCGGTCAAAGCAACAAACGTAAAATAGAGGCAAAGTGTAAAAATGAAAATATAAAAGCAATTTTTTATTCAACTAAAGAAGAGCTTAGTCGTGCTTCAGGAAAAAAGGATGTTCCTGTTATATGTATTTATGACGAAGGCTTTGCCGCTGCTATCGTTAAAATTTATGGAGGTGCTCGTAAATGATCACAAAACAAAAAATAAATGCAATATCTAAAGCTATTGATATCCCCGGAAAGGATATCTCAAAGGTGATTTCTGAAATTCTTGGAGTTACAAAAAGTACAGCTTCAAGTCTTGATGCGAATGAACTTAGTATTATTATGGAATACTATACCCAGAAGTTTGACGATGGCACACCAATTGAAGAATACATCTCTGCTAATAAGGAAAAAGCTGCTAAAAAGCAGAAGGAAGAAAAGGTTGACGATAAAACTGTTGATGAAATTATAAGTGAAAACGGAGAAATCGTTCCTCATAAAGCAGTTCGTTATGTTGATACAAAGACGAACACAGTTGACCTTGATGTTCAGATTGCAAAAGAAAAGGCAGAAGAACTTGCGCCTGAAATTAAGGATACTGATACAATTAAACAACGTATTAAAAAGAATAACAAAAACAAGCAGGCTAACCAGAAAAAGGTTCCTTTTAAGGCGGAAGCACCCAAGCCCAAAAAGGTTGAAAAGCTTCACGTTATTATTCCCGATGAAATCACTGTTGGTGACCTTGCTCAAAAGCTTAAAGTCGGTGCAACAGAAATCATCAAGCGCCTTATGCAGCTTGGCATTATGGCGGCAATTACACAAACAGTTGAATATGATGTTGCCGCACTTATTGCAGAGGATATGAATGCAGAGGTTGAGCGTGAGATTATAATCACTGAAGAAGAGAAACTTATCGGTGAAGCAGATGCCCCCGATGATGAAAAGAACCTTATTCCCCGTCCCCCTGTAGTTGTTGTTATGGGACACGTTGACCATGGTAAAACAAGTCTTCTTGATGCGATCCGCAGTACAAACGTAACAGCAAGTGAAGCAGGTGGTATCACACAGCATATAGGTGCTTATATGGTAAATATAAACGGAAACCAGATTGCTTTTCTTGATACCCCCGGACATGAAGCGTTTACCGCAATGCGTGCAAGAGGTGCTCAGGTTACAGATATTGCAATCCTTGTTGTTGCCGCAGATGATGGTATTATGCCCCAGACAGTTGAGGCTATTAACCACGCTAAAGCAGCAAATGTAAGTATTATCGTAGCAATCAACAAAATGGATAAAGAGGGCGCAAACCCTGAAAGAGTAAAGCAGGAACTTACTGAGCACGGCCTTGTTTGTGAAGAATGGGGTGGCGATGTTATCTGTGTTGAGGTTAGTGCAAAGAAGCATGAAAATATTGATCGTCTTCTTGAAATGGTACTTCTTACCGCAGAAATGAAGGAGCTTAAGGCTAATCCCAACCGCCTTGCAAAGGGTACAGTTATTGAGTCAAAGCTTGACAAGGGTCGTGGACCTGTTGCAACAGTCTTAGTACAAAATGGTACGCTTAGATCAGGTGACATCATAGTTGCCGGCACCGCAGTTGGTAGAGTCCGTGCGATGACAGATCAACACGGCAAAAAGGTTAAAGAGGCGCTTCCCTCAACACCTGTTGAAATCGTTGGTATCAGTGAAACACCCGATGGTGGCGATTTATTCTATGCTGTATCAGATGAGCGTTCAGCACGTAACGTCGTTGAGGCAAGAAAGCAGAAGATTAAGGATGATGCGGTTAAAGCAAATCAGCGCGTAAATCTTGAGGACCTCTTCAGCCAGATTAAGGACGGTAGCGTGAAGGACCTTAATATCATCGTTAAGGCAGATGTTCAAGGTAGTGTTGAAGCTGTGAGACAAAGTCTTGAAAAGCTCTCAAACGAAGAGGTGCATGTTAATGTTATTCATGGTGGCGTTGGTGCAATTACAGAAAGTGATGTTTCACTTGCTTTTGCATCAAATGCAATTATCGTTGGATTTAACGTTCGCCCCGATGTTGGTGGCAGAAACGCAGCAGAAATAAATAAGGTTGAACTTCGTATGTATCGAGTTATTTACGAGGCAATTGAAGAAATACAAGCCGCTATGAAGGGCATGCTTTCACCTAAATTTAAAGAATCAGTTATCGGCCACGCAGAAATCCGTCAAACTTTTAAGGTTAGTGGTGTTGGCACAATCGCCGGATGTCACGTTACAGATGGTAAGATTCAGCGTAACTGTGGAGTAAGAATTGTTCGTGATGGTATTGTTATTCATGAGGGTGATCTTGATTCACTTCGTCGCTTTAAAGATGATGTTAAAGAGGTTAATTCAGGCTACGAATGTGGTCTTGGCTTCGTAAACTATAACGACATCAAAGAGGGCGATGTTGTAGAGTGCTTCGTAATGGAAGAAATAAAACAGTAATACCGGCATTGAGGCTTCTATCTCTTTGCCTTAGCCCAAAAGTAAAAAGGAGATTATAATGTCTTTTAAAAGAACAGACAGAATATCTGAAGAAATTAAAAAAGAGCTTAGCTCCATTATCCGCAACCTTAAGGATCCAAGAATCCCACTTATGACAAGCGTTATGAGCGTAAGCGTTTCTAACGATTTACGCTATGCCAAGGCTTTTATAAGTGTTATGGGTACACCCGAAGAAAAGAAAGAGGCTATCAAAGGCCTTAAAGCAGCATCGGGCTATATAAGGCGCGAAATTGGAAATAGAATTAAAATCTATTATGTGCCCGAATTTTCGTTTGAGGAGGATACCTCCATCGAATATGGTGCACATATAAACGATTTGCTTAATCAAATTAAGAAAGACTGATATTATGGCAGAAAAGGTTATTGAGCATCTAATTAAATGTGAATCAGTCGCACTTTTTGTGCATATAAATCCCGACTGGGATTGCATAGGTAGTGCATTTGCGCTTCGCAGTGCTTTAAGAAGCCTTGGAGTGCGAGCTGATATTTTCACAAATGCACCGCTTTCTGAATACTTAAGCTTTATGGAAACCGATGTAATCGTGTATGAGGAAGGCTCACCCGCCCCCAAGTATGAGTGTTACTGCGCAATTGACGTTAGTAGCATTGATAGGATGGGAAACTGGGGTAAGTACTTTTCCGGAAAAGAGAACACTGCCTGCATTGACCATCACGTTGAGCAGGATTCCTTTGCTAAATA
>CAZYYT010000209.1:0-3450 GCA_964651775.1 uncultured Oscillospiraceae bacterium
GGGCTATACTTTTACCATAATTGGGTGGCGCACTTCATTATACAATCTATCTTTTATAAAAACTTTATCAAGCTCTCTGTCAATCAGATTAGGTGGGTAAAACATTGTGTCAGCTTTACTGATTTGTTCTCGTCTTATTATACCTGCAAATGAATAAATATCCTCAAAAATAAATTTATGAATATTCTTAAGATGAGCTTTTGTAAAATTACCCTTAATAGGATTTTTTAAAAGTTCCATTTGCTTGATTAAAGTTATCTCTTCTTCAGCAGTTTTAAGAATACTGTTATCCTTTATGTTTAGCCTGTTTTTTAACACATTAGTATCAGGATAGCAGTAAATCGATTGCGTGGTTGTATAAATATCATATTTAGAAAACATAATTACAGTCTCTGCATATATTTTTGCTTAAGTTCTTCAATAACATCGATATAACTTACCTTGCCACTTTCAATTCGCTTTAAGTTATTTATACTGCTTTCACTTATTTTCATATCTTCAACTGCGAAAGTGCCTTTAAGATTTTTTAAATTACTTTCAAAATTATTAGATTTCATATCGGATTTATTTCTCCAATCTGTATATTTACCAGATTTGACTCTTGCATCAGCAGGTTTTTCTACATCTTTTGGCAGAAGCCAGCTACCCGCAATTTTCTTTGCGCCGACAATTCTTTCCTCGTTACATAAAACTGTAATTCTTCTTATAGAAATTCCCCACATCGAGCTTACTTCTTTTATAGTTAGTATATTCATATCAACACCTCATTTATTTATAATATATACCATGATTGGAATAATGTCAATATATTTTAATTTGCATCTCGACAAAACTACTTTTTTATAATACCAAACGATTAGAGATGATGAATTATATGTAACTAAAAGATTAAGGATGTAGATGATAATTTTGATGTTGAGGATTGCTTTACAATTCTCAAAGTGACTTCGCAAACGGTCTGCCCTACAGTGGTATCAATGGTCAATGATGATGAAAAGCGCTATGTCGACACCATCGAAGGTAATAAATACTACACATTATTCTACTAACGAAGCCCCGTTATTAAAAAAATGTCTTACTATAAAACCTGAAACAGTTGAAACCTTTGCAGAAAGCTTGGTTTGATATAACTGACAGTATTAGGCCCTGATTACTATAAAATTACATAATTCATCAAAAAAAGAGCTAACTGAAATCAAAATCAATTAGCTCTTTGCTTTTATATAAATTTATGTTTCTAAATCATTGCCATTTTCATTTGTAAAGGCTCAAAAACGGCTTTATTATGCGTTTTTTGAGTATCAATTCTTATTCCCACTCGATTGTGCTGGTAGGCTTTGGCGTAAGGTCAAAGAGAACGCGGTTAACGCCATTAACTTCGTTTGTAATTCTGTTTGTGATATGCTGAAGAAGTTCAAACGGAACATTTTCTACAGTTGCTGTCATAGCATCAATTGTGTTTACTGCACGTATAATTACGCACCATTCTTCAACACGACGATTATCTCTTACACCAACGCTCTTAATATCAGGAATAATTGTGAAGTACTGCCACACCTTACCCTCAAGACCATTTTTTGCAAATTCTTCACGGAGGATAGCGTCAGATTCACGAACGGCTTCAAGACGATCACGAGTGATTGCACCAAGGCAACGAACGCCAAGACCAGGGCCCGGGAATGGCTGGCGATATACCATGCTTTCAGGAAGGCCAAGCGCCACACCACAAGCACGAACCTCATCCTTAAAGAGCATCTTAAGTGGCTCGACAAGTTCAAAGTGCAAATCTTCAGGAAGGCCACCAACGTTATGATGTGATTTAACTGCCTTAACAGTTTTTGTACCTGATTCAATAATGTCGGGATAAATTGTACCCTGTGCAAGGAAATCAATACCCTCAAGCTTGCGAGCCTCTTCCTCAAACACACGGATAAATTCCCCACCAATAATTTTACGCTTTTCTTCGGGGTGTGCTACACCCTTAAGCTTATCTAAAAAGCGGTCAGAAGCATCAACATAAACAAGGTTTGAGTCAAGTTCATAACGGAATACCTTAACAACCTGCTCCGGCTCCCCTTTTCTTAAAAGGCCGTGGTTTACGTGGACGCTTGTAAGCTGATTGCCAATAGCCTTAATTAAAAGTGCTGCAACAACTGAGGAGTCAACCCCACCTGAAAGGGCAAGCAAAACCTTTTTATCACCAACCTGGTTACGAATAAGTTCGACCTGGTCTGCTATAAAGTTTTCCATATTCCAGTTAGCTTCACATGAACATACGTCAAAAATAAATTTGCGAAGTTGCTCTTTTCTGCTTGCTTCGTCACTATACCAAGACGGACCACCCTTGTGATTTGCAAGATAAACGGGGATATTTGAATTATAAATTGCTTCATCAGCATCTATTTCTACATCATCTATTATATTGTTGGGACCACCATTTAATATAATGCCTTTAACATTGGGAAGTGCCGCCAATTCTTCTTTTATAATATCGTGTGGATAAATCTCACTATAAACACCAAGCGCACGAATTTCGCGTGCAAGAATGGCATTTGCTTCACTACCTAAATCAAGGATCAAAATCATATCCTGCTTCATACATCCATCTCCAATCGTAAATATGTTTCTCATTATACAACATTTTTTTTGTGAGTGCAATAATCAAACAAAAAATATTCATATATAAACCAATATTTTTTAATTTTACACACCCTCACCATTAAATGATGGGATAAAACTTTCGTCTGCCGCCTCACCCTCTTGAATAAAGGCATTTTCTACACCAATATCAATGCAAAAATCAAGCACTTCATCGTATTCCTTTTTTGTAAGCCTACGGTTTAATTCAGCGTACTTTTCTGTATTTTTCATGGGTGTATACTGGCTCATTATACTAAGAAGTATTTTGTCACCGTATTTTTCGTGCAGAAAACTAAGAATTTCTTTCGATTCCTCCACCCATCCGGGCAAGCACAAGTGCCTAACCACTACTCCCTTTTGAATCATATCTTCTTCATCGGTTACAATTTCCGGCTGTTGACTTATCATTTCATCTATTGCTTCTTTAACTATTTCGGGGTAATTTTCTGCTTTGGAATATTTTTTTGCGGTTTCGGGGCAAATATACTTAAAGTCGGGCAAATAAACGTCAATATAGCCTTTAAGCATTTTCAGCGTACTAACACAAATATACCCACTGCAATTAAAGATTATAGGGATATTAAGCCGATTTTTTCGTGCAATGTCAATGGCAGAGATGATATGAGGAACAAAATGCTCACCTGTTACTAAATTTATATTGTGTGCACCTTTGTTTTGAAGTTCAATAAAAATTTCTGCAAGGCGTCTTACATTCACTATCTTTCCAGATTTATTATTGCTTAAACTAAAATTTTGGCAAAAAACACACTTCATAATGCAACCCGAAAAAAAGACAGTGCCTGACCCATT
>CAZYYT010000210.1:0-3410 GCA_964651775.1 uncultured Oscillospiraceae bacterium
GTCAGACCTCCTTGTTCAGCATCGGGAAAGCCTACTCCTGACCGAGCTTTACCGACTTCCCCCAGCTTACGCTGTTCCCAAGCGTCAGTAAATCCTTTGAACCTGATAGCAGGTTTTTTGGTATTTTCCATAGTTATTTACCCGCCAACAGCGATTTGAACTCGCTTAGTCCTTTCAAATCGAACTCACTACCATCAAGACTGTCAATCATAGCAGCTAACTGCGCTTCGGTTTCTTGAATTTGATTTTCAACCTCATAAAATGTTGTTTCGTACTTGCTTTCAAGTGATTGAATTTTGCTGACAAGGGTATCTATCAGAGCATCAGGCATCTTATTCAGGTTAGAAATTAAGGTATCAATCCATTTCTTCTCAAGAAGCATACAAGCCTGTCCATCTGTCAGAC
The DNA here is from genome assembly GCA_964651775.1 of uncultured Oscillospiraceae bacterium. Lineage (GTDB taxonomy): Bacteria > Bacillota > Clostridia > UMGS1883 > UMGS1883 > UMGS1883. The sequence continues at coordinate 406 of CAZYYT010000210.1, forward strand.
TTTCAATCGTTGTTTTTGTCTTTGCCTGTAAAGCAGCGCTGTCTTTCTTGATTTGTGCCTTAAGCTCTTTTTCTTCCTGCATAAGCTTATCTACACTGACAAGTTTTTCTTTCAAAGCAACTGCTTCTGCAGAAGTATCATATTTCAGTTCATTTATCTTTTTTGTTACTTCTTTTGCAACGAAAGCGTCTTCTGCGAAGTAATAGCCCCCTTTTTCTTCCTCGGTTAAGGTATCAGCAATTTCTTCGTATTCAGACGGGATTTCTGCAAGACGGCTTTCCATTTGCGCCAATGCACTTCTTTCTGTCTGGAGAAGGGTTGCCTGAATGAGGTCAAATGGCATAATATGTCCAACCCATCCCTCCTGAACCTCTTGGTCTTTGCCGTCTTTCTTTTTCAGAACAAGGTTCGGGTCTACTTTCTTTGTCGCTTCAAAGCCCTCGGTTTGAATGATTTCCAAGTCGATTGCAATGCGTGTCCATTCGTCATCAAGCAATTGATAGGCTTCATATCTGTCAATAAGGGGAATGTGAGCCAATCGAGTAAAAATGTTTTCACTGATCGCCGCTTCCGCACGATTAATTTCTACTGTGGAAACAACATCAATCAAAGTCTGTTTTAAGTATGCAGAAAAATCCGCAAAAGCATTAATGAATTCTTTCTCAAAACTTACGACATCACTGTTTGTTTTGATTGCGGTCTTAATATCAGCGGCAGCAATGCTGACATACGGGGTATTGTTGTCTGCAAATAAAGCCGATTTCAATGCCGGGAAAGCAGTCCAGTAAATCGATAAGTCCTCAATTTCGGTCTTTGGTATTCCTCCGAACATTGATGCGTAAATGTCCCAACTCTCTGCACTTTCCGATGAATCAACATACCGAGGAATATTGAGGTTGTATTCGTTGCTGCGTATTTCATCACGATTTACAACCTTTGAAAACTTCGGAACGCTTACACGCTCAATTACGGTATCGGCGATGCGCTTTATATCTGAAGCTCTCAGTTTGTTATTTTTACCTTCCTTGATGAAGCCTTTTGAAGCGTCAACAATCAGCACATCTGTATTTTCTCTCTTTTGCTTCAACACCATAATGATAGTTGGAATCCCTGTGCCGAAAAAGATATTGGCGGGAAGTCCGATTATGGTATCTATGTGGTTGTTTTCAATCAAATTCTTGCGGATAGTACCTTCTTCACCGCCACGGAAAAGAACGCCGTGCGGGAGGACGATAGTCATAATTCCGTCCGGTCTGATATGGAACAAGTCGTGAAGCAGGAAAGCATAGTCCGCTTTTCCTTTTGGAGCAAGACCAAAGCGGGCATAACGAGGATCTGTCTCTTTATTTGTCGGATCCCAAACTTGTGAGTAAGGAGGATTTGATACAACAGCATCCACATAGAGAGGATTATATGTATTTACCGGGTCGTTTTCATCGAAGAACGGCCAGTCCTCCTCAAGCGTATCACCGTTTCTTGTTACGATATTATCCGGCTTAATGCCACGCATAACAAGGTTCATACGAGTGAGGTTATAGGTGTTTTCTTTCAGTTCCTGAGCGTAGTATTTGATGTTATCGGAATCGCTGATGTACTTTGCAACGCTATGTCCGATGTTAATAAGCAAAGAACCAGAGCCGCTTGTTGGGTCGTATATCTTTATTTCAGATTTTCCTTTAAGGTGGTTTGCCACGATTTCAGACATAAGAAGCGATACTTCGTGGGGAGTATAGAATTCGCCTGCCTTTTTTCCTGCGTTGGCGGCAAACATACTGATTAAGTATTCATAGATGAAGCCGAGAACATCATAATCCTGTTTTCCATCCATTGGGATATCCTTAATGAGTTGCAATAGACCGCTGATGGCTTTTGTCTGAGAGCCGGAACTGTCACCAAGTTTACTGAGTCCGGTTTGAAGTGTGTCGAATACACCGTCAAATACTTTTTTGTGTGTCAGGCTGATAAGGCGTCTGAAAGCAGAAAGAGCATCACGAACATTGGATACATCAAAGTCTTTTCCCATTGCAATCCAAGTGGAGAAAAGGTCAGAATATGAAATAAAGTAGCCGATGTTTTGCTGAATCCACTTAACTGTGTCGGAATCCTCTTCCGTAACCGTAGACAGAAGTTCATCTGTATAATCGTTCTCCTTCAGGAATTTAACTTCCGTATCGGAGAGGTACTTGTAGAAAATGAAGCCGAGTATATAGTCCTTGTACTCATTAGCTTCTATTTTTGAACGCATTTTATTAGCGGATTCCCAAATCTTATTTGCCAATTGCTGTTTATTCATCTTGGTTAGTTCCTTCCTCAATTCTTATTTCTGGATTGAAATTATCAAATATTTAAATATTTGCAGTTATCCATATTAATTCTAACATCAGTTGTGTCCAACAATCAGGACTCAATATCTTACGACAAAAATTCCATAATGTCTTCAGTCGTACAATCGAGCGCCATGCAAATTTTTCCGAGGATTTCTGTTGTAACATCTTCATTTCTACTCAATTTGTTTATAGCATACGCTGTCAATCCGGCAGCAGATTGCAAATCTTTCTTTTTCATATCTCTGTCGAGAAGCAAATGCCATAATTTCTTGTAGCTGACAGCCATCGTATTCCTTCCCTTCGCTCTAAATGAGAGTAAGTATATATATATGCTTTATAATAACAAGTTTGCTTTGAAATTTCAATACTATCTGCGATATTTCAAAGATATTTTCGATATTTGAGAGTGTACCTCTTCAGAACAATTGATTACCAAGCCGCCGTTATGTCCTACAACGCCGCCGAAAACAGCTGAAATGTTTCTTTGCGCCTGAAATGTTAAGAAATAATCCCGAGAGAAACCTGTTTAGTGCTATTAAATTCTTAATATAATGTAAAGAAACTATTTTGAATTGGTGTTATATAAGCAGCTTTGCAGATTGACGCATACACATATGAAAATGCCGTTGGCAATTGATTGAAAAAACTTCGGGCATATTTGTCGCTCCTATGCCTTAT
>CAZYYT010000211.1:0-3393 GCA_964651775.1 uncultured Oscillospiraceae bacterium
TTTAAGTCCTGTGCGTCTGCCAGTTCCGCCACATCTGCATTTATACTGGCAAAAAATATTATACTATGGTATCGCACGTAATGTCAAGATTTTTTTTGATTTTTCATAATTTTTTGAGGGCAGGCACAAGACCTGCCCTACGATTCTAATTTCTAACCTCTAACATCTAACCTCTAAATCAATATTCCAACCATAGTCCTTGGGCTTTTAGTTCATTTACAATTGTTGCATGTTCTTCATCTGTTTTTGAAAAATATAGCTTACCATTTTTATCTGCTACAAAGAATAAATACTCTGTAGTATTTGGGTATAGTGCCGCTTCTATTGATGCTCTACCTACTGAACATATTGGTCCGTATTGGTAGTTTGCCTTCCATGTTTGGTCCGGCGAGTATTATACTCATTATATTTGTTTATTTCTGATTTATATAAATCTCTTTCTCCCACCTCTATTTTAAAAGCATAATAAGTTGTTACATCACTTTGTATAGCCATATCATTTTTTAGTCTATTATATATTACACTTGAAACATCTTTTCTGCCTTCATCACTCATTGATTCCATTTCTATTATTGATGCCATTGTTAAAATTTGATGTGCATTATATTCGCTATTTTCTATATCTGTTTTGTATTTTTCTAAAACTATTTCCATTTGGTCTAACATAGTTTTAAAAATTTCTTCTATTTTTACATCTTTGTTTTTTAATGTATATGTATCTGGGAATAAATAACCTTCTAAAGAATAATATATTCCATTTTTATCAACTTCATCTGTAATAAACCAATATTTTTCTTTTAAAGAATTTATATATTCTTTATTTGCTAAAAGTGTATATACATCTTCTGCTTTGTTATTAGTTACTTCTTGTATCTTATCTGCAAGCCATTTAATGTTTTTTCCTTCTATGTATGTAATATTGATTTGATTTGGATCATTCATTTTACCTGTTTGTAACATACCAATTATAGTTTCTAATCTCATGTTTTGTTTTAAATAATATGTTCCTGCTTGAAAATTTGAAATATCATATATTTTTACATAAGCCCTAAATGCTAATTTACTTCTTATTATTTTATTTTCTTTTAAAATATCTGCTATTTTACTAGAATTTGTCCCTAGTGGGATTGTTATTTCTATTGCTTTATCATTTTTGCTAACAGGTGAAAATATTATTAAAAAGCACATTGTAATAAATGTTATGAATACTAATATTATGATAATTGATAATTGTAATTTTTTCATTTTTGTTCCTCTTTCTATTTGGATTTTTTTATTTTGCGGGTCGATGTAGGCATCGACCCATACGTTTATTATTTTATTCTATTATATAATCTACAATGTTTTTAAAGTCATCTTTTTTTACTTTGTCATTTAATTTTAGTGATGTAGATACCCCCATTTCTCTTAGTCTTGGAGTAAGTTCTATTACAAATCTTTTAAATTCATCATAATCTTTTATATCTTTAAAGTCAATGTTTACTCCACTCAATTTGTTTTCTATTATTAATTCTACAATTTTATTTATTGCCTCTGTTCTTGTTTTATAATTTGATATAAATCTTTCAAATACTTCATTAGAAATATTAGCCCAATTTTCAATATTTTCTGAACTTGTATTTAATAAAAATTGAGAGTATATCTGATTATCATTCATTAATTTAAATCCATCTTTTATTACTATTTCTTTTTCTATATCATTTTTATAAATTGTTGTAGATGAATTTTTATTTAATTGTATTTTTTGTGCCTCTCCTCTGTTTTCCATATCTTGTCTTAAAATATATTCATTTGCTAATTTGTTTGCTTTAACATATCCTAAAACTCCGGTCTTCTGTTCTTATTTGTCTCCATCCTTTGCTTGTTGTGTAAAAACAGCTTACTATTTGTCCTGTTTTTAATTCTGCTATCGTCTTTGACAAAGCTCTAGCTTTAAATTTTAAATTTACATTTTCTGAAATATTTGCTATTATTAAACCTTTGTTTAACATATCTATTACAACAATGTTTGTTTCTTTATGATATTCTACTTTTATGTTATATATCAAACTTATTTGGGCTATTGGCATATAAATTATATTGTCTTTTTTTATTATTGCTTGTGATAAATTTACATTTGAGTCATTTATTTTCATTTTGTTTTCACCTATTACAATATTTGCAACTTTTGTATCTGATGAAGTAATAATTTGGTTGTTATCCTCATCATAATATAGTGTATTATCTAAAAATTTAGCAACATCTTCTTTTGAAAGATAAACAACTTGGTTTTCATCAATATATATTTTGTTTTTTAATTCTTCTGTTACATTTTCATCATTTATAACAAGGTTTGGTCTGTCTTTCATAGTGTCTCTTTTATATCCAGGAGCAATATTTAATATGAATGCTGCTATAAACAATGATATTGTCCCAATCAATATATTCCTAATAAATTTTCTTTCTCTATTTTTCATTAATTTAACCCCTTAGCTAGATTTTATATTTTTGTTTAGTATATCATAAAAAATTATTTAGTAGAACTATTTTTTTAAAATTTTTCCCTTGATATTTTATAAATATCATGATAGTATTAATTATACTTAAAATATTACGATTAAAGGATGTGTTTATTTAGTGAAATTTGACGAATGGGAAGATTTTAGCAATGGAGATTGGAAAAATGAAATTAATGTTAGGAGTTTTATTCAATGTAATTATACTCCTTACTTAGGCGATGGTAATTTCTTGGTTTCTACAACTGAAAATACGAGGAAATTATGGGAAGAAGTTTTAAATTTATACCAAAAAGAAAAAGATAATGGTGGCGTTCTTAGTGTTGACGTTAATACTGTTTCTACAATAACAAGCCATGAAGCACGGATATATTGACAAAAATATAGAAAAAATAGTAGGGCTTCAGACTGATAGTCCTTTAAAAAGAGCTATAATGCCTAATCGGTGGTATAAGAATTGTTGAAAAATCTTGTGCTGCAGAAAATATTAAAGTTCCTGCAGAAATAAATAATATATTTACTCATTATAAGAGAACTCATAATGATGGAGTTTTTTCTGCATATACACCTGAAATAAAATTAGCAAGACGTTCTCATATCATAACAGGGCTTCCAGACCGGATATGGTAGAGGAAGAATTATCGGAGATTATAGAAGGATTGCTTTATATGGTGTAGATTATTTGATTGCAAATAAACAAAATGTTTTAAAATCTTTAGAAGTTCCAACAATATTTGAAGATGTAATTAGAGATAGAGAAGAAATTTTTGATCAAATAGTAGCATTAAATGAATTAAAAGTTATGGCTGCTAAGTATGGTTTTGATATTTCTAGACCAGCAGCTAATTCTCAAGAAGCTATTCAATGGTTATATTTTGGATATCTTGGTGCAACAAAA
>CAZYYT010000212.1:0-3358 GCA_964651775.1 uncultured Oscillospiraceae bacterium
AGTCTTTCTCCCCAATTGTTGTAAATGTAAACATAGCTAATATAGGTAATGATATTAACTTTACAGAGTTTGACCAAAAGGATATAATGCAGCAGGTTTTGAGGAAATCTACAAAAAAGAATCCTCGAAGAAACGAGTTTATTGAAGATTATAAAGAATATGGTATGCAAAAGATTTTTAATAAGTATGGGCAGGTTTGCGGAAAGCAAAAGCTTAAAAGAGATTTTTTGGTGCCCATGCTTTATAAACTGAGACTTGCAGGACTTGCATCAAAATTTCTGCATATAAAAGACTAATTGAAGGGTAGTTTAAAATGGGTTTATTTATTGTTTTGGTAGTGGCGGTATTTGCTTTTCAGGTAATATGTCAAAAAATGAATGATAGTAAAAAGAAATACGTATTCATTATGTTTTTTATTTTTGGTATAATGATGATGTTTCGTGCCAAATTTGTTGGGAATGATACGGATGAATACCTTCGTTTTTATAGAAGTGTTGGTCGAACAGACAACCTTAAATCTTTTATAGAACATACAAGGTTTGAAAAGGGCTTTGTTTACCTTTGCTATATTTTAAATAAAATATCCGATGATTCTCAATTTTTGTTGATCTCAACAGGTGCATTTATCGCTTATTCATTTGGTAGATTTATCAATAAGTATTCAGATATTCCGTGGATGAGCGTGTTGATGTTTTTATCACTTCAGTTCTTTGACCTTGCAATGTCAGGTGTAAGGCAGATACTAGCTATCGCTGTGCTTCTTTTTGCATATGACTTTTTGATAAAAAGAAAGTTTTTTAGATTTCTTCTTCTTGTACTTATTGCAACATACTTCCATACAAGCGCATTTCTGTTTTTATTGCTTTACCCATTTGCAACAAAGCATAGGACAAAGAAATTCTATATAATTAGTATGATCGTTGGTGTATTTACCCTTCTTTCTTTCGATAGGGTAATTGGGATGATTGAGAAGGTACTCCCACAGTATATCCACTATCTTACACAGGACAGTGGTTCATACTCAGTTGGCCCGAAGCTTGCAGTTATTCTTCAGTTTGCGCTTTGGTTTATAATATTTATCTTCTCAAAAATGTACTCACAAAAGGAAAAAGAAACCCCGCTTGACCGTAGCCTTGCTGCGAGAACTGTAATTGAGAACAAAAAAATATTTGCAGATTCCGTCCATGAGCTTGCAGTGTGGTTTGGTGTCATTGCACTTGCGCTTTCACTTCAGGGAACAATTCTTACAAGATTTAAGTATGTATTCTCAACACCAATTATTCTTTATTTCCCAAATATGCTTGCAAATATTGAGGACCAAAAAGAACGCGATTTGGTTACATATGTTGCAGGTGCAGTTTTCGTAGCATATAGCGCAGTTATCTATATATTTCGCCCCATGTGGCAAAGCACATACCCGTTCTACTTCTTCTGGCAAAATATTATATAAGGGTGATTTAAATGAAAAGAATTCTCCATTTTGTTCACGCACTTACTCGTGGTGGCGGATTGTCTAATTTTGTGATGAACTATTATAGGAATATAGATAGAAGCAAGGTTCAGTTTGACTTTGTTTATTTTAGAGAAGTTGAGAGCGATTTTAAGGATGAAATCACGGCATTAGGCGGAAGATATTTTAAGTTTACTGAGCCTTCCATAGGTTTTGCGTATAAGAAAGAGGCAGAAGCTTTTTTTAAAGAGCATAAAAACGAATATGCTGCAATGCACTGCCATGTACTTTTTGCGGCGGCAGTATACTCTGACATTGCTAAAAAGTACGGTATCAAAAATATAATTGTTCATAGCCACAATGTTGGTTATGGGGTTGGTATTATAAGACAAATTAGAAATTACTATTTTGTAAAAAAAGCAGCACTGTGTGCAACGCATAAGCTTGCATGTTCTGAGAATGCTGCAACATTTATGTTTGGAAAAAAGTCGGTTAAAAACGGCGAGGTTACCGTTATCAGTAATGCTATTGATTGTAGAAAATATATATTTGATGAAGAAATAAGAAAAAATGTGCGCGAAAAGCTTGGGGTAGAAAACAAGCTTGTACTCGGTCACGTTGGTGGCTTTGCAAAGCAAAAAAATCATATCTTTTTGATAGATGTTTTTAATGAGGTTCACAAAAAAATTCCTGATTCGGTTCTTCTTTTAATTGGTGCTGATGGTATTGCCTCGGGCTCAACAAAAGGTGAGATTGTTGAAAAAGTTAAAGCTCTAGGCCTTGAGGAGAGCGTCATGTTCCTAGGCGTCAGAAAAGATGTAAACCATCTTATGATGGCGATGGATGTGTTCGTATTTCCGTCAATATTTGAGGGGTTTGGTCTTGTTTTGGTGGAGGCACAAAGTAGCGGACTTCCTTGCTTTGCCTCCGAAAATGTGCCTAGAACAGCAAAATGTACAGGCATAGTAAAGTTCTTACCACTTGATAATGGTGCAGAAAAGTGGGCTGAGGATATTCTGAAATTAAACTTAAATAATGTAAGGGAAAAAGACATTTCTTTGTTCGAAATGTATAATATAGAATGCCAAAGAGTAATACTTGAGAACATATATTTAGATTTGTAGGTAAAAACAATGGATAAAATAAAGCTTATATCATATTACAATAACGTATGCGATAATGTAGTGAGAAGCGCATCCCCTGCGGGAATTGCAGTCGTTGACTATGTTGCAAAGGCTTTAACTCAAAAAGGAAAACAAGTTGAAATTGTGTCTCCTTCCTGGGTAATTAAAACCGAAAAGAAAGGTTTTATAAAATCAAAAAAAAGTGTGTTGCGTGAAGGTGTAACACTTGTTACATGTCCAAGCTTAGGAAAGGGTAGTGTATTAAAAAAGATTATTTCAAGGATGTGGTTAATTTATTATTTATTCAAAAATGTTAAGACTAACGAAAAAATAATAATGTATCATGAGCCTAGCTTGATATTTCCAATTAGTATTACAAAAAGAATAAAGAGAATTCGAATTACCATGTTATGTGAAGAACTTTATTCAAATACAAAAAAATATCAAAAGATTGGATTGGATAAGGAAATTAAGTATCTTCAAAAAGCTTCATCATATATATTTCCAACAGAGCTACATAAGCCTTATCTTATTTTACATGGAGCGTATAATCTTGAGAAAGACAGAGATACAAAAATAAATGATGGAAAAATTCATATTCTATATGCAGGCACATTTAATGCTCAAAAAGGTGGTGTATATGCTTCTATTTATTCAGCACAGTTTTTGCCTGAAAACTACCACGTGCATATAATAGGCTTTGGGACTGATGAGGAAAAGGAAAGTGTTGTTAAAAAAGTTGAAGAAATTAAAAATAATATAAGGTGCACAATCTCGTTTGATG
>CAZYYT010000213.1:0-3352 GCA_964651775.1 uncultured Oscillospiraceae bacterium
CTATACGCCACAACAGGCGCATTCCATCGTAATAGATAGAATTGGCGACAAAAAATCTGCCCGCAAAGTAGCAAATGCTATGAATATCCCCGATTCACTGATAATCACTAAGATTGATTCTACTTTGTTTATTCACGCCAGCGTCGTATTAGGCGATGATTATGGTCGATTACCTGCTTTCAAATAGCATTTTATTTTATATATCAATCTATTAATAATATTTTTTAAGATGATATTATAATAATCTGCCTTCATTTCGTTAATTTTGTATTCCGTAAAATAGATTTTTTTTTCTTTAAGTATTCAGTAAACTGATGAAAATAATAAAACCCCGTTCAACAAAAGGCACTGCGACTTTCGCAGCACAAATAGCATTCGAGAAAATAGCGTCGGATATCGTCATCGCAGATTTAACAAAAATAGAAAAATCCCCAACGGATTTCTTCGTGTTTTGCTCTTGCGATTCCGATACTCAAATGCGCGCAATAGTTAGTGAAATCAAGGTGAAAACCGCAGAATATAATATGCAAAAGCCACGAGTAGAAGGCTTCGAAAATTCCTATTGGATCATCGTGGATTTCTTCGATGTAGTGATGCATATTATGCTCAAAGAAGCAAGAGAGTTCTATCAAATTGAAAAAATTTGGGGCGACGCAGCATTTACTATGATGAATGATGAAGGCAACATCGTGAAGCTCAAAGATTTCTCATATCTATCATAAATTAATTATTAATATAATATCAATAAGAAATAATACTCTTAATATAGAATAATGAAAGCAAAAGTAGTAAGTAATCTGTTCGATAATGCCCTAAAATCAATGGGTGTCGAAGATAAATATGATTTCGCATTTGAAACTCCTAAAAACCCAGAACACGGCGACCTCTCGACTAATATCGCTATGCGATTGGCGAAAGCACTCAAGAAAAAGCCAAAAGAAATAGCTCAGCAATTTATCGATTTGATCAAAGGTCAATCTGAATTGATTGAAGATATGAGCATCGCCGGACCAGGATTTATAAATATTAAACTCTCGCATAAAGTATATGCGAATGCGATTGAGGAATTATATAAAAAAGGCGAATCTATTTGTAGATTAGATTTCGGAAATAATACAAAAGTAAATGTAGAATACGTAAGCGTAAATCCAACTGGTTTGCTGCACCTTGGGCACGGCAGGAATGCCTGCCTCGGCGATACTATTGCCAATCTATATCAATGGACTGGGCATCAAGTAACCAGAGAGTATTACTTCAACAATGCCGGCAATCAGATGAACAACCTCGCCAAATCAATCTATGCTCGATATATGCAGAGAATTGAAGGCGAAGCTTTCCCATTCCCAGAAGATGGATACCATGGTGAATACATCAAAGAAATAGCAGAAGAAGTCCATCAACAACATGGCAACGCGCTTACAGAAAATACGCCCGATAACTTGGCTATTATGCGCAAAGCAGGAGAACTCTGGAGCTTCAATAAAATAAAAGCTACTTTGGCGAGAATGAGTATTCAGCAAGATGTATTTTATAATGAAGATTCCCTATATAATGAAGGGAAAATAAAAGCATTATTAGAACTCTTTGCAGAAAAGAACTTATCATACGAGAAAGAAGGAGCTACTTGGCTTAAATTCTCTGAAATGGGCTTAAACGACGATAGAGTAATCGTCAAATCCACCGGCGAACCAACCTATCGCTTGCCAGATATAGCATATCATAAAGAGAAATTCGAGAGAGGTTTCGATCTTTGTATTGATATTTTCGGAGCAGATCATATAGCTACTATTCCTGATGTGATGGCAGCAGTAAAGTATTTAGGATATAATTCGGACAATGTCCGCCCAATCATTCATCAATTCGTTACTTTAATGGAAAATGGCGAGCAAGTCAAAATGTCGAAGAGAACAGGCAAAAGCTATACCCTCGATGATTTGCTCGATGAAGTAGGAGCAGATGTGGTAAGATTCTTCCTATTAATGAGAAGTTTCAATACTCATTTGGAATTTGACTTGGACTTAGCACGCGAGCAAAGTGATAAAAACCCAGTCTTTTATTTACAATACGCAAATGCCCGCATCAGTTCTGTAATTGATAACGCATTGCAAGCCGGCGCTACAATAAATGGAGCGAATATCAATTTTGATCTACTAACGCACCCAAGTGAAGTAAGCCTTATCAACGAAGCAATGAACGTAGATAGAATAATTAAGAGTGCTACTCAGAAATGCGAGCCTCAGATATTAGCTGACTATTTAAGGGCATTGGCAGGGGATTTCCATTCATTCTATCATGACTGCAGAATCATCGGCGTAGATGCAGATTTACAAGCCGCAAGATTGGCTCTTGCTATCACGATAAAGCATATTATCAAAAATGGGCTTTCTATCCTTGGTATTTCAGCTCCTGATAGAATGTAGCTCTGGATAGAATGTAATCGATCACAGAATTGAATAAAATCATTGACTTTATTCTGGTTTATTCTGGGCAGATTAGCTCTTTCTTTTTTGGTTTATCGTATCGGCGACGGAAATCTGGCAGATAATACCTTTTAATATCCTTCATGATAATATGATTGGGGATTGCTTCTCCGATTACTCCGCCAAGCCCAAGGAAGTTATTCGCTTCTCCGCGAATGAATTGAATCTTTATCGTATCGGCAGAGGCTTGCGCCGCACCTTCGTCCGAGCCGTCTTCTGCCTCCATAAACAGCAATGATTTTGCATCGCCGAAAGAGTTAATTACGTCGATAGTATCATTCTTGAAAATAATGGATATGCTTTGCCCCATCAACTGGTTGATTTTATCGGCTATTACCGTATCATTATGTATTGTAGCGAAGGCAGCCCCTTCGGCAATGACTTTTTCCAAGCGATTATCACGCATATATATTGAAATTGTGTCGCCTATTAATTGCGTGGAATCATTCCACACCGCTGGCGAACCATACATGTATATTAATCCCCGATTGCGGTAGTAAATTATTGTGTCGGCTTTTGCCTGCAAATCGCGCTTAAATACCTCCGTGCCACCAGAGAAAATATACCTCTCTTCGTCGTTTATGCGAATTGACTCCATCTTCGAGGAAGCAATGCTCATCGTATCGAACGTTAGCGAATCATTCTTTCTTATTGTAGCGCTATCCCTCTTCGTAGCGCGAATAGTATCAATCTTATAAAGAATTGGATTGCCGTTTGCGAAGGTGTAATGCTCTTGATTATTATTCTCTATTGTGTCGGCTGATAAATATGTGGCGTTGTGCTTACCCTTGATGATGACGTTCCCAATAGCTTTGGAATCGCGTGTTTGGCGCTGGTGCTCCAAATAATCGCCCCAAATAATTGTCGTGTCG
>CAZYYT010000214.1:0-3345 GCA_964651775.1 uncultured Oscillospiraceae bacterium
TAGTTTCAATGAATCACAAAACAAGTGGCGCCGTCTTGTTAAAAAGCACTACTCTCTTGTCGGCAAATCAGGGAAAGATAAATTTGGTCCGTATTGTGCAGGCTTGTGGGGTGGTATGAAAAGTGGTGATGCCATTGAAAGAATAAATAAAATCAGAGAGCATAACCTTCCTTTTGAATATATTTGGATGGATGCAGGTTGGTATGGGGAAAGCATACAGGATAGCCCTGATGAATTTGAGGGTGACTGGGGCAGATTTGTCGGTGACTGGAAGGTTAATAAGCACAATCATCCTGACGGACTTTTGGAGGTTTCTAAAGCAATAACTGCTGCAAAATTAAAATTCCTTTTGTGGTTTGAACCGGAAAATGCCCGTTGTTCCCCGGAAAGACAAAATCATCCTGAATATGTAATAAAATTTCCCGACCCGAAGTGGGAGGGTTACCTTTACAATCTTGGAAATGACGATGCATGGAACGCACTATTTGATATGCTTTGCGAAAAAATAGAAACGCTCTCAATCAAGTATTACCGTCAGGACTTTAACATGGGTCCACTTGAATTTTGGCAAAGTGCAGACACCAAAGACCGACAGGGTATATCGGAAATCAAGCACATTATGGGGCTTTACAGACTTTGGGATTCTCTGCTTGAAAAATACCCTGATTTAATGATTGACAACTGTGCAAGCGGTGGAAGAAGAATTGATATTGAAACACTTAAGAGAAGTGTTCCACTTTGGAGAACAGATGCAACCTGTCCTGCAGATTTTGCACCCGAGATAAATCAGGTTCATAATATGACATATGGTGCTTGGCTTCCCTATAGTGGAGCAGGCACCGGACGTGGCATTGGCGATACATACAGAACACGAAGTGCCTATTCTTCAACACTTACTGTAAACTACTTTTTCTCAGCTAATGAAAGCATCCCTAAAGATGAGAAAGACTGGACATGGATTAAAGAAAGAAGTGAGGAATATCTTAGGGTACGCCCGTACTTTTCATGTGATTATTACCCACTTACAGACCCACTTTCAAGAGATGACTCCTGGTGTGCGGTGCAGTACAACAATCCCGAAGGAAACGATGGTATGGTGCAGGTTTTCAAGCGTCCTAAATCAAGCTACACTAATGCAGTTTTTCCGCTTAACAATCTTAAAGCGGACAAAAATTATAAATTTGTAGACCAAGATGATAATTTCCAAATTATCGTCAGCGGAAAAGAGCTTATGGAAAGTGGTTTTAATGTTACCATAAAAGAAAAGCGTGCATCTAAGATATGGATATATACTGAACTATAAAAACGTAATGAAACAAAAAGAGAAGTGGGGTTTTCCACTTCTCTTTTTGTTTTTCTCTTTACAAAACAAAAATTTATTTATCCGGTCAAATATATTACCAATTTCGGTAACATTAACAATGTTTACGTAAGTTGTGCTTTAACTGCGTTTTACTAGTTAATGTACAAAGCACACCTAACTTTAACTAACGGGTGTGCTTTGTTTTTATTCTCTAATTTGTTTTTCACAATCAAGCATTAATCTTTTAAGTGTTTCCCTTGCAGCAGCTTCATTATCGTCACTATATCCAAAATAAAGCTTAAGCTTGGGCTCTGTACCACTTGGGCGAAGGGCAATCCATCCCTTGCCATCTGCAAGTTCAAGATAAACCATATTATTTTTAGGGAGGTTTGTCAATCCTTCCTCTTTTCCGTTAAAGTATGTTATTATACCCGACTCATAATCACGAAGGGCAGTAACCTCTACCCCACCGATAATTTTTGGGCAATTTGTACGGATTTTTTCAATCATGGCACTAATTTTACCGGGACCTTCAATCCCCGCTTCAACGATATTTACAACACCCTCACAATACATTCCAAATTTCTTGTAAAGCCCCTGCATTGCATCAAAAAGTGTTTTACCCTGCTTTTTATACCATGCAGCCATTTCAACGATAAGCATTGATGCAACAACAGCATCCTTATCGTGTGCATATGTGCCGCTTAAATAACCGTAGCTTTCCTCAAAACCAAACACAAAGGTGTGTGAATTATCCCTTGCATATTGGTCAATTTTTTCACCTATAAACTTAAAACCTGTGAGAACCTCAACCATTTCAACGCCATAGTATGATGTTATCGCACGAATCATTTCCGTTGTAACTACAGATTTGATAACTACGGAATTTTTTGGCATTGTATTCTTCTCTTTATACTGAGAAAGGATATAGTCAACCAAAAGTGCACCAACCTGATTCCCCGTAAAAGTAACGTATTCACCCGTGCTATCCTTAACAACAATACCAACACGGTCGCTATCAGGGTCTGTACCTACGATAAGGTCTGTGTCGTTTTTCTTTGCAAGCTCAATCGCAAGTGTAAAGCCTTCCTTATCCTCGGGGTTAGGACTTTTAACTGTAGGAAAATTTCCATCGGGCAATTCCTGCTCTTTAACTATTAAAAGATTTTTAAGTCCTGCCATACGAAGGATTTTCTGCACAAGCATATTTCCACTTCCGTGGAAGGGCGTGTACACAACGCTGAAGCTATCCGCTACGTCCTTGATTGCATTTTTATTAACCTGCTGCATAAATACATTTTTTAGATACTCGTCATCAACAGCTTCACCGATATATTCCAAAAGGCCAATCTCCTGCGCCTGTTTATCATCCATCGAAAGCGGGCCTGTAAGGATGTCAATCTTTTTGATTTCCTCAGTAACTTGATTTGCCGCTTCAATGGCCATCTGGCCACCATCTTCCCCATAAACCTTATATCCGTTGTAGATTGCGGGGTTATGGCTTGCAGTAACTACAATGCCGGCAGTACATCCAAGATGAAGCACCGCAAAGCTTAATTCGGGCGTGGGACGAAGTGATTCAAACAAGTATGTTTTAATTCCATTTGCACAAAGCACCTTTGCCGTCTCAAGCGAAAACTTCTCACTATAATTACGGGAATCATATGCAATTACGACACCCTTTTCTTTTTTACCTGTCTTTTTAATATACTCCGCAAGTCCCTGTGTTGCCTGACGAACGGTGTAAACATTCATTCTGTTTGTACCAGCGCCAAGAATTCCGCGAAGACCTGCAGTACCAAACTCAAGTGATTTATAAAATCTTTCCTCTATTTCTCCGGGCTTAACCTCTATCTCACAAAGTTCTTCTTTAAGCTCGCTATCCAGCTTATAGTAGTTTTTCCATTTTTCATATTCCTTCATAAAACTCATTGTATCTTCTTCCCTTTCTGAAAATGTCTGACAATATGTATAAGTAGTATAGCCACAAAAGCACCAAGCATTGCACCAAGTGTATCAATACAAACATCCCTTATTTCACA
>CAZYYT010000215.1:0-3320 GCA_964651775.1 uncultured Oscillospiraceae bacterium
GTTATATCTTTTAGAACAGGGCAAGCAGTTATAACACATAGAGTTGAAAATATAATAAACGAAAATGATACATTGAAATTTGAAACAAAGGGAGACAATAATAATGCAAAGGATTTGTCACCAGTAGAATTTAAACAGGTAGAAGGAAAAATTATAGCAAGGTTAGAAAAAATAGGCAATATATCATTATTCTTGCAAAATAAAACAGCAGTTATAATTATAATGTTTACATTTTTTCTTATGTATTTATATTCTTCAAAAAAAGAAGAAAAAAGAAGGCAAAGAAGAATTAAAAAAGATTTATACGAACTAGAAAAATTGAAATAAAATTATAATTTTAAAAAAGTTATAAAGAAGTGAGATGTGAGATGTGTGAAGTGGGATTAAGGTAATCGATTCAAAGAACAAGAAAACTTCGCACTTCCAACTTCGCACCTCACACATCTATAAATTTATATTTGGTTATATGGATGGTAACAAAAAAATACGAAAGAGGTGAATAACATTGCTAAAAAAGAAAAAGAATATTGATTTAAAAAACATTTTAGTGTTAGTTCTTATTACTACTATTTTAGCAACATGTATTACACTTTCAAGGTATAAATCAATGTTTGCTGCGCCACGCTCATATGCAAATGTCGGAAAACCAATTATAAATGTTGATACAAATCAAACCATGACGTTAGAAGCGATGAAACCAGGAGATACAAAAGAATATATATTTTCAGTAAAAAACCAAGAAGGAAATCAAACGACAGATACAGCAATGGCATATACAATAAAAATAGAAACAGGAAGCTTTTTGCCACTTGCAATAGAACTATATAGTGTTGATAATGGAATTGTAGGAACTAATAATTTATTAAGTAGCTTAAATACAACAGGTGAGCAACAATTAAGTATAATAACAGAAAGTCATGATTATAGAATAGTAGTTAAGTGGCTAGGAACAGATAATAATTACCAATATAGTGAAGAAATAGATTATATAAAAATTATAGTTGATAGTTACCAAATAAATAGCCAAGAATAATGGAGATAATTATGAGAAGTGAAAAATTAAACAAAAAAAAGAAAAATATAAAAATTGTTCTAATTCTAATTTCCATTTTACTGTTAGTAGCAATATATACTCTAGCAAGATATGCAGAAATAAAACAAGATACACATATACAACAAACAGTAGAATTCTATTTCAACAGTAGCATTTTAAAAGAAAGCAATCCAGTGTATTATAAAAAAGATTGGGACGGGCAAGGAACATATACAATACCTATTGATTTGAATAATTATGAAGATACTCTTAGAAAAACGAATATTCCAATAAACTATACTGTATCTGCTCAGACAAATAATACAAGTGTTGTTGCAAGCGTATCAGAGCAAACGGGTACAATTAACGCTAATGAAAGTACAAAAACAATAAATGTTAATTTATCATTAAATAATAATGCAGTATTAGCAGACGGACAAAGTATAGAAGTGGTAGTTCAAGTAAATTCTACATCACCATATGCTAAGCAATTATCGGCTACATTTAATGTTTGCAAAACAAGTTATGCAGAATATACTGCAAATATAATAGACGAAGCTAATAATGAATATGCTGTTTTATCTATAACAACTAAAGAAATAGTTAGACCGATTATTTTAAGTTATGATACTACTAAATCAACATTAGATACTACAAATACATTATTTAATAACGTAAGTATAACTAATAATTCTAGTATTACATTAAATCTAGAAAGTAATAAAAATTATAATATTGAGTTCATAAAAAAAATACCTGCAAATGTTCTTGCTTTAGGAACAGATATAACAGTTGCATAAGGAAATTAGAGAGAATGTAGGGGTCGCCGTGGGCGGCGACCCCTACCTCTCACATCTCAAACAGGAGAAAACAAAAATGAAACTGGAGATAAAAAATATAAAAATTAAGTACATAATAATTGCATTAATATGCACTATGTTAATAGTTGCATTTGGTAGATTATTGCCTAAATCTAAGGCGGATACTGTTTCTCCAGCTACTTCATTTGCAGGAGGAAGCGGTACAGAGGCAAGTCCATACCAAATATCTAATGCGAGCGAGCTACTTTACTTTGCTAATAATGTAAATAATGGAACTACATATAGCGGAAAATATATAGAATTAACAGCTAACATAGACTTAAGCGGCATAACAAATTGGAATCCAATAGGATATTTATCAGCGTATAATGCTGCTGTCAGAGGATTTAAGGGTATTTTTAATGGGAATGATTATTCTGTAAATAATTGTAATATTATAATAAAAGATAGTAGTTTAAAAAATAGCCAGTATGCAATAGGATTTTTTGGAGCAATACACGGTGCAACTATAAAAAATTTGATAATTAATAATATAAGTATATCAATATCTACAACAGAATTTACTGTTACACCACTAAACTACGATATGGCTATTGGTGGATTAAGTGGTAAGATTATAGGAAACTCAACAATTACAGATTGTAGCATAAATAATTTTACGTTTAATGATAATAATATGATTCAATCAGTTAGTACGAAAAATTCGCTTTATTCAGTAGGTGGAATAACAGGAGATTTAATTTCTACAATTAGAAATGCTACTCCAACAGATAGGCCTACTATTAAAAATAATGCAGTAAATAATGCAAATATAACAACAACACTAAATGACTCGACAATAAGTAAAATGCAACAATATTTTGTTGGAGGAATTATAGGACGTATTCGTTTACATGATGTAAACCCAACAAATTGCGTGTTTTCTGGAACATTAAAAGGAAATGCATTTGTATCTCCAACAATAGCAGGAAATAGGCTAGAAGGAGTAGGACAAACAGATTATAATACAATTTCAGGAAAAACTATGAACGAAATTGATAGCTTGTTTTATTATAATGCAATATGCACAAAACCAGATGGAACAGTCATAAGCGATTATTTTAATAAAAGGGTAGATTCACAAGGTGCATATGACCCATTTGGAATAGATGCAACTTCTAGTATGCAAACAGCAGTAAATACTTTAAATAATAATATTACTACAAGTAATTTAGCCTGGATAATTAAAAATTCTAAAATAGAATTTGATTATGGGGAGATAACTGCAAGTATTACTAGAACTGCATCAAGCATGCAAGATGAGTTTGTACTTACTGGAACATTAAATAATTATGAGGGTCAAGACTTAACATACATGTGGACTGTAAATGGAGTCATTTTAGATAATACTACAAATACTTTAACAATAAAATTAAAAACATATATTCAAACAGTAGTATTAAAAATAACTACACTAAATGGAGAAT
>CAZYYT010000216.1:0-3314 GCA_964651775.1 uncultured Oscillospiraceae bacterium
TGAAGGCGAAATTGGCAGTGTACTTGCATATATTGAAAATGCAGCACCTATTGAAAGTATTCTTTTAAACGGAAATGAGATTAAAAAGCTTAAACAGTCCGATAAAGATATAAGCTTTTTCGGTGCTGATATATCCCCCTATATTTCACAGGGAAAGAACACGCTTTCCCTTGAATATAAAAAGTATAACAATTACACTAAAAGCTTTACAAGTCACACTCCATCGTACTATGCAGTGTATGACCTTACTTCTTTTGAACCGGTTATTCTTGCAGGTGATTTTGATTGTGACGGAAATAAACTGATTCCAAGTAGCGAGTATACAAAGGATGTAACTAAAAGCGGAATGCCAAACTACTTTGGTAAGCTTGTATATAATGCAAAGCTACCTGATATGGATTTGTTTGGGATGAAGCTTTGTGTTCGTGGTGATTTTGATATCTGTAAAATCAGTATAGGAAAGCGGGAAAGCTACTTTTTTGGCAATTCACCACTTATGGAAATTTTTAATCTTGACAGTGGCGGTATTGCTGAAATAACAATTTATAACACACCACATAATCTTCTTACTAAAAATGATTGTGAAGTGCAAAAGTTTGGGTTATCAAACATTGAATTGTGTTAAAAAAGCACAGAGTGAAACGTCACTCTGTGTTTTTTATTAAATCTACAAAGGCAAATTCAAACGCTTTTGTTTGCTCTGTTGTACGCTTGTGTGGTCCTTTAAGTCTGCCACCGGCCATACGAATTTTCTTTGCAGTATATCTTGAAAATAGAAGCGCATCAATATTATTTTCGGAGTATTCCTTCCCGTCTTGATTTATTGCCTTTGCACCCCTTGCAAGGCACATAGCGGCAAGCGCATAATCCTGCGTGACAACTATATCACCACTATTTAGCATATTAACAATGAAAAAATCGGCACTGTCTGCCCCTTTTTCAACGATAATTGTTTCTGCGCCATCTTTATCTAAAACATGACAGGTATCGCAAACAATTTTACACTCAACCCCGTATTTTTTGCAATCTTCAACCGCCACGTCTACAACAGGACAACCATCACCATCAATAACGACTTTCATATTCTAAGCAAATCTCCTCCCATGACTCCAAAAGCTCTTCCATTTCCTTTTCTTTTTGAGAAAGCACACTAGAAAGCTCCGTAATTTTTTCAAAGTCACTGCCTGCAGAATTTATCTGATTGTGAAGTGTTTTAATCTCTTCCTCGCATTTTGAAATTTCTTCCTCAAGCCTTTTTATTTTACCTTCAACTTTTCTTTTTTCACTTTGAAATTGCTTTTGCTTTTGATAGTCATTTGGCGTTTTCTGTGTTTTTTCTTCTGTTACGGTTTCTTTAACTTTATCGGCTATTTTTTCGTTATATTCATCATAATTCATCATGTAAGAGCCAATTGTTCCATTTTCAAAAACCAAAATCTTGTCTGCCATCTTATTTATAAGATATCTATCGTGACTTATAATAAAAACTGTTCCCTCAAAATCAGAGAGTGCTGCTTCAAGCGCTTCTTTGGAGCGTATGTCAAGATGGTTGGTCGGCTCATCAAGAAGAAGAAAATTTGCTCCCGTAAGCATAATTTCAAGAAGGGAAAGGCGCGCCTTCTCCCCACCTGAAAGAGAATCTACCTCTTTAAAAACATCATCGCCCTTAAAAAGAAATGCTGCAAGGGCATTTCTTATCTGTGCTGTGTCCATTCGTGGATATATATCCCAAAGCTGATTTATAACATTTTTACCTCTTACAATGTCACTTCTGTCCTGGTCATAGTATGCACATTCAACATTTGCACCATATCTGATGTCTCCGTCACCTGCTTCATTTTTACCTTTCAGCATCTGATAGAGGGTAGACTTTCCGCATCCGTTAGGACCAATAAGAAATACCCTTTCTCCCCTTTTTATTTCAAAGTTTACGTCCTCGTAAAGCTTTTTACCATCATACTCTTTTGCAAGATTTTTAACGATGAGCACATCATCACCACTTCTTTTATTTGCGGTAAATGAAAAGCGGATAGCGTCGTTGTATTCTTCCGGTTTTTCAAGCGTTTCCTCAAGCCTGTCAATACTTTTTTGCTTATTCTCGGCAGTTTTTATGTTACGCTCTCTATTCCACTTTCTTTGTTGTGCAATGATCCCCTCTATACGTTTGATTTCTGCAATTGTATTTTCATATTTTCTTTGCATTGCCTCTCGCTCTTGCTCTTTCTTTTGGATAAACTCCGTATATCCACCTGTGTAGAGCGTAATTTTTCTGTTCTCAAGCTCAATAGTGGTGTCAGACACCTTATCAAGGAAGTATCTGTCATGGCTGATAACAATAAACGCCTTGTTACAGCTGTGCAAAAAATCCTCCAAAAATTTTACAGATGCAATATCCAGGTGGTTTGTCGGCTCATCAAGAAGCATAAAGTTTGCCTCTGACAAAAGCACCCTCGCAAGTGAAAGCCTAGTTTTTTGCCCGCCTGAAAGTGCATTCATCGGAAGACTAATTTCCGTTTCTGTAAAGCCAAGTCCAAGAAGCATACTTCGTGTTCTTGAACGAAAGGTAAGTCCGTCACTTCTTATATATTCGTTGTTTAAGGCATCCTGTCGATTTATAAGTCTGGTGGTGTCACCTTCACCCTTTTCAAGCTGTGTACGAATAACCTCAAGCTCATTTTCTATATTAAAAAGTCGCTCAAAAACCTCAATAACATAGTTATAAGCAGTAATTGTCTCACTGTTTGGTGCAATCTGCTCCATAACTCCTATTTTAAGGTCATTTGAACGAATTATGGTTCCATTACAATCCTCCTCTGCGAGGATTACGCGAAAAAGTGTTGTTTTCCCAACACCGTTATCACCGATAAAACCAATTTTTGTATAGTCTTCAATATTTAAATTAACATTTTCAAAAAGCACACGCTCACCAAAGCTTTTTGAAACACCTTGTAATGTAAGTAAACTCATTATTTCACCATTTTAAGCATATTTTTAATCATTTTACACCGAAAATGCCCCTTGTGTCAACATAACATATTTATAATTTATAAAATATTTTCTTTTATGTTGAAATATTTTTTTATTTGTGGTATATTAAGCTTGGGTGATTAGTTATGAATAAAAACAAACAAGAGCATATGACCAGCATCGGCGGTAGTGCAGTTATGGAAGGCGTTATGATGCGCGGACCTAAGGAAATTGCAACTGCGGTTCGTAAGCCTGATGGTGAAATTGAAATAGATAAGCGTAAAATAAGCAGTCTTGTTACTAAATACCACGTTAATAAAATTCCGGTTGTTCGTGGTGTTTTTGCA
>CAZYYT010000217.1:0-3308 GCA_964651775.1 uncultured Oscillospiraceae bacterium
AAAGCGGAACCGGCAAATTTTCCTCTAAAATGAGTTACGGTGAAATAATAGATAGATACAATAAAGAAAATGGCACTGATTTGAATAATAATCTTATCCTTACAGATATGTGCAGAGGTGCTTCTAAATACTTTGATGAAAAGTGTATGGATTTCTTTAATGATGCAAAAAACAGATTCCCTGATTGTGATTTAAGTGAAAAGTGCTTTTTTTGGATTCAGGGTGAGGGGAATTGTGCTGACACCCCTTTTGAATACGAAACAAAGCTTAATGTTTTGTGGGAGCATGCAAAAACACTTGGCTTTACAAAATTTTTAATGATTAGAGTTCCATTCTTTGGCGAAGAACGAATTCTAAATGTAATGAAAGCACAAGAGAACTTTTGTAATAACAATAATGATGCATTTATGCTTACGCGTGCGGCATCATATTTTACTTATCCAAACAGGGATGAAAGTGGTTGGTTT
Organism: uncultured Oscillospiraceae bacterium; assembly: GCA_964651775.1. Taxonomy (GTDB): domain Bacteria; phylum Bacillota; class Clostridia; order UMGS1883; family UMGS1883; genus UMGS1883. The sequence goes on from CAZYYT010000217.1 coordinate 468, forward strand.
GCAGAAAAGTATGATGAGTATAATTTATGTCGTGACAGCTTTTTTGGGTTTGAAAACAATCATATAAATGAAAGTGGGTTTATGCTACTTGCAGAGCGTTGTGCACCAAATATTGATAAAATTCTTTATCAAAACGAACCACCCATATTTGAGCAAGAGCTTATAAATCATTTAAAATAGAGGATATATATGAATAGATTTAAAGACATTAACGCAAAATCTTTTCCTGCATATACCTGGCTATGGAATGACAGAATTACAAAAGAAGGAATAACAGAACGTGTAGATGATATGTACAGCCGTGGTATAAGGGCAATGTACATAATGGGTGAACCAAAGCGTTTTCGTCCAACAATCAGAAAAACGTTTCTTGATCCCGATTATCTTACAGACGAATACTTCAAAATGCTTGAATATGCAATGGACTATGCTAAAAGCAAGGGCATGTATACCTGGTTTTATAATGAGGGGGGCTATCCTTCTGGCTCCGCATGCGGACAGGTGCTTGACGAAAATCCGTCCCTTTATAGAAAAGAGATAGAAGTAAAAGAAATTATTCTTCCTAAAAATACTGTTTATACAGAATCTGAAGGCTCACTAGCAGCTTTTTGTAGTGAGAAAAGAATTAAAAACGGCTTTGTTTCTGATAAGGAAGAAGTTATTTTTGAATATCACGCTGTTCGTTTTGCTCCATTTTCAGCCATTGATACTGATATTGCATGTCGCGAGACAACAGATACCTTTATTAAACTTACACACGAAAAGCTAAAAAAGGCTTTTGGAGCAGAAAAGATTTCCCAAAGTCCATATATGTTTGATGATGAATCGAAGATGGGGTCATGGACAGAGGGCCTTGAAAAGCTATTTTTGGAAGAATACAAATATGATTTGTGTGATTATCTTCCTGTTATTAGCGAAGACAGAGAACCACAAAATTTTAACGAGCAAAAGGCACTAATGGATTACCACGAGCTTTGTGGAAAGCTTGTATATAATAATTACTTTATACCGATGAAAAACTGGCTTAACAAGAATAATATGCTTTCTGTAGGTCATCTTGATTGCGAACACCAAATCGAGGGATTTAAGGTTCAGCACTACGGAAATTCAATGAAGCTTTATAAGGCTTTTGATATACCGGGGATTGATGTTATATGGAATCAAATTTCATATCCGGTAAATGGAAAGTGCTGTAAGGATGGCTTTGAATTTTTTCCGAGGGTTGCATCATCGGCCGCAAGACAGATGGGTACGAATATCACACTCAGTGAAAGCTTTGCGGTATGCTCTGATTCAATCGATTACGAAGAAATGCGATATATCATCGGTCATCAAGCAGTTCGTGGAATTAATTTGTTTAATTTTATGGCAATGTCGTATGGTAAAGAGGGTGGCCTTCCGTTTCAGTTCAGACCCAATTTTATCCCAGATACACCGGGAAGAAACTTATTAAGTGATATAAATGGCTACACCGCACGTCTTTCATATATTCTTCAGAGTGGTATTGCACGCATTAAAACTGCGCTTTATTATCCGTATCGCACAATAAATGCAGGTGCAATAGAAATGAAAGAAGCTATAAAAAGCTTTGAAAACCTTGGCGATATGCTTGAGTCAAACGGAGTTTCGTTTGATATTATTGATGAAGAATTTGTACTCCACTCTAAATGTGAAAATGGCGCATTGATTGGTGAGCATGTTTGCTATGAAAATGTGTTTATGCCCGAAGCGGCATATGAAAAGGCAGAGGTTAAAGAGAAAATAAACACACTTAACAAAAATATCGTACCCGATGCAAAATGCTCCAGCTATTTAAAAACAAGGTTTATTGATTGCGAGGATAAAACATATTGCTTTATCTTTAACGAAAGTGGTGAAGCTGTAAACGAAAACATTTTTATAAAAGATTCAAGAAGCATCTATGCAATAAATCTTATAACAGGTGAAATATATATCCCCAGACATAAAAAATGTGGGGAAGGGTATGAAATTGATGTAACACTTACACGTGGTGACGGAACCGTTATTATGTTTAGTGATGAAGTGATTTCTGCAGACATTTTACCCAAGTATGATGTGCTTTGTGACGTAGAGGTACAAGAAGCCTGTGTTTTAAGAGAGTATGTTATAGATGAAGATTGTGGCATTACAAACACATACTTTAATGAACATGAAAAGAGTATTGATGAAATTAATCTTGATGATTTTTCGGGTCAACTTTTGTATGAAATAAAAGCATCAACCGATATTCCGGAAGGTGCAATTCTAGACTTGGGAACTGTGGTTTCTAGTGCAGGGGTGTTTGTAAATAACAAAAGTGTTGGTTATAATACAATGCCACCGTATCAGATCAAGCTTCCCAAAATTTTGAAAGGACAAATAATTAAGGTTAAGGTTGAGAACACAGGTGCAAGAGCTTGTGCAAGCACAAACTTCTTTATAAAAACTGACCATAGTTATTTATGTTCACATTATCAGGAATTTATGGTGCCTGAAGAGAAAAAGGCAAATTCTATTGGAATTAAGGGCCAAATTAAAATATTGATACAAAAATAAAACAAAGCCCTTACATTGTGAGGGCTTTGTTTTATTTTATAAGCTTTTGAATTAAATCCCACATAAGCTCATCTTTTTTTATTCTACAAACATAGTTCATTGGTTTTTCATTTCATTTTCTTCATACATAACGCTCGGTGTCCTCCCAGGCTTCGAATCCTGCTTGCAAAAAAAGCACCCACAACCTAACGGTTATGAGTGCTTTTTGGTAAGGATGATATATTTTGATATGTAGTGGTAAACTAAAATTGGACACTAGGGGGTAAAAACTGAACACGATATGAT
>CAZYYT010000218.1:0-3238 GCA_964651775.1 uncultured Oscillospiraceae bacterium
TGATGCCGTATTAACTTAAAAGTTCAAGCCAAAACCGATTACTCCCTATGTGAAGTTGCCTAAAGGAGCCTTGTTTATAAAAAAACAGGGAAGGAGCTTCTTTTACAAATATTGAACTTCCTATAAAAGATGTATTTGTTTCTAAAGAAATCGGTGCACAAGAAGAAAAAACTATTTCCACAAAATCGGGTACAATTATTACTGTAGAAAGCAAAAAATACATAACTCCAACGCTTTCAAAAGAAGCGCTAGAAACTGCGTTCATAAATGCAAAAATTTCTTGACGTATTCGACAAAAAATGGTAAAATGTATTGAAAGCCGACACATGGCTATAAAAAGAGAGGGGTCTTTGACAAATGAAAAACCATTCACAGGCCGTTGGGTATTTGCCTGACGAAAGACCGGTTACATGGAAGCTTCTTTTATACGCTATCCAGCAGGTAATCGTTATGTTCCCTGCAACAGTTACTGTTGCTTTATTCACAGGTTTCCAGGTTTCCACAACAATATTCGCAAGTGGTCTTGCAACATTTTGCTTTATATTGATCACAGGAAAGAAAATCCCGCTTTACTACGGTTCAAGCTTTGCATACATAACTGCAATCGCAAGTATGTGTACAGCACAGGGCTTTGTAAAAGATGCCGGTGGTCTTCTTCCTCCTGAGGCTATTAGCTACGCACAGTTTGGTATCATACTTTCAGGTTTGGTATCAATTGCCGCAGGACTTTTGGTTAAGTTTTTTGGTACAAAGGCAGTTGAAAAAATTCTTCCTGCCTCAATCACAGGTCCTATAGCTATGATTATTGGTCTTACTCTTGCAGGTACTGCTCTTAATGATGCAATCCCCAACGTTAATAAGGCTACAGCTCAGACAAACAGCTGGGTTATTGTAGCTCTTGTTACACTTCTTTCAACAATTGTTTACTCAAAGTATCTTAAGGGATTCTTGGGTCAGCTTCCACTTCTTCTCGGTGCACTTACAGGTTGCGCAGCAGCTGCAATTTTCTACTTTGCAGGTGATATTAACCTTTTCCGTGCTATACCTGAGTCTGCGCTTAGCGCCTCTCTATGGAAGCTTGGTGATGGAAGCATCTTCGCAGTTCCGGCATTTACATTTCCCAAGGCTTCTTGGATTGCAGTTGCATCTATTATGCCTATAGCAATTGCTACTATTCCGGAGTCAACTGCGCATATGTATCAGCTAGATATTTATGTAAATGACGTTGCTAAGAAAAAGGGCAAAAAAATGAAATATAAGCTTATTGATATGCTTGACAGAAACCTTATCGGTGATGGTATATGCGATATGATTTCAGGTGTTGTTGGTGGCCCTGCAGGTACAAACTATGGCGAAAACATCAGCACAATGGCAATTACAAAGGTTTTCTCAGTTCCCGTTATTGCTACAGCCGCTGTTATTGCAATGGTAATTAGCTTTTTCACACCACTTATCAGCGTTATCTATGGTATTCCGCGTGCAGTAATAGGTGGTCTCGAAATTTATCTCTTCGGTGCTATCGCGGCACAGGGTATCGCAATCATGATTGACAAAAAGGTTGATATGTTCTCTTCAAAGAACATCGCAATTATTGCATCTATCATGGTAATTGGTATTGGTGGTAACTATGCATTCAATGGAAACATTCCGTTCTTTGGTATTCAGATTCCTTGTATTGCCGGTGCAGCTATATTCGGAATTATTCTTAACCTTCTTCTCAGCATTGGTGAGAAGAAAGGAAAAGCTGACGTTGAATAATAATCGCTAATATTTTAAACGATGGTTAACAAAAAAGTTAACCATCGTTTTTATTTTTTTACATTGAATTGTAAATACTAAGGTAATATAATAGGTGTTGCAAAAAATAAATAACTATAATTATATAATATTCATAAAAAAAGAGGAGGAATAATAGTGAGTAATTTTGGAAATATTGAGCCAAAAGAGGTATTTAATTATTTTGAGAGAATATGTGAAATTCCCCATGGCTCTGGAAACATGGATAAGATAAGTGAGTTTTGCTGTAAATTTGCAGAGGAAAACTCTCTTAAATATATTCGTGATGCTGCAAATAATGTTGTAATTTTTAAAGACGGAACAAATGGACTTGAAAACGAAGCACCGATAATCTTGCAAGGGCATATAGACATGGTGTGTCAAAAAGAGGAAGGTCACGAAATTGACTTTGAAAACGAAGGTATTGATGTTTATGTTGATGGGGATTATATAAAGGCAAATGGTACAACTCTTGGTGCAGATAATGGCATTGCAGTTGCAATGATAATGGCAATACTAAGCAGTAAAGATATTTCACATCCTCCAATAGAAGCGATTTTTACAACAGATGAAGAAATTGGTATGATTGGTGCGGGTAAGCTTAATACATCAGTTTTAAAGGGTAAAAGAATGATTAACCTTGACTCTGAAGAACAAGAGGTTTTGACAGTTTCTTGTGCAGGCGGAAGCGACTTTAAAATAATAATTCCTATCACAAGAGTGAAAACTAAAGGAACAAAAATCACCCTATCTGTCAAGGACCTTCAGGGTGGCCATTCAGGTGTTGAAATAGATAAGGGAAGGGTAAATGCAAACATCCTTATGGGTAGAATCCTAAACCATGCAAAAAACAAGCATGATTTTAATTTAATAAGCTTAAATGGTGGTGATAAAGGGAATGCAATCACAAATAAATGCGTAGCACAGCTTGTTGTAAGTGAATTTGAAGTATTTCAGAATGAGATGGATGCCTACTTTGATATAGTAAAAAAAGAAATTTCAATAAGAGAAAACGGGTGCTTTATTACCATCAAAAAAGAAGAAAGTGGTGAATTTGAAGCTATTGAAAAGGAAACCTCAAAAAGGCTTGTGTTTATGCTTCTCACAACACCAAATGAAATTATAGATATGAGTGCTGAAATAGAAGGACTTGTAGAAACATCACTTAATTTGGGTATACTTATAACAAATGATAGTTATGTTACAATGCAATATGCACTTCGCAGCAGTAAGAAAACTGCACTTGATGCTTTAGAAGAAAAAATGTGCGCTTTTGCAGGCTTCCATCACTGTGGAATCAATATATCGGGCAGATACGAGCCTTGGGAATACAGAGAAAATTCACCGCTTCGTGAAATTTATGCCAATGCATTTGAGAAGAAATTCGGACATATGCCTCAAATTTCCGCAATACATGCAGGGCTTGAATGTGCAGTGTTCTCCGCAAGCATAGAAAACCTTG
>CAZYYT010000219.1:0-3175 GCA_964651775.1 uncultured Oscillospiraceae bacterium
CCCGGGATCGAGAACTACCTGGTTGACAAGTACTTTATGGAACGGAATTTCGGCATAACCCTGGATGAGGTTGAGTATGTCCGCCCGGCTTCACGCATCTACACCGGCAGTCCCATCAATGAAGCAGAGTATCTCCACAGAATAAAGACCAGTTTATCGATCCGGCAGAACTCCCGTTCGATCCGGTACCTGAACCTGGCCAAAGTCAATGATCCGTACTCCTTCCTGAATGTCATGGATTACCTCTTCCGGGACAACCAGGAAAATGTTGCCCTTGTCGCCTATTTCAGGAAAGACCGGGCCGGAAGGACCCGGTTATTCGAAGATATCTTTCCGGAACTGGCCCGGAAAATGCAGAACAGGATCCGCCATCTCTGGCTGAGTGGCTATGCAACACGGCATGTGTACGCTCAGCTACCACCCGAGCTCCAGGCAATCACCGAATATGCGGATACCAGAGATATTGATGCAATACTGGCCCGGGTAAAAACCAGCAACCTGGTACTGGTGACCATGGTCAACAGCGTCAACCCCTTCATGACCGAACTCAGGCAGAGACTGGAGGAAAGTGATACCGGGCAGCCGTCATCACCCCCCGTAACGGTTCCGCTCCAGGACAGAAGAGAGGATCTGCGACACGCGGACAACCCGGGATGAGCACCATGGAGAAACGAGAGAAGCAGTCAATACATGGCGGACCCCCCCGGATCGTCATTGTTGAAGATACGCCGGAAATCAGTGACCTTCTGGGGATTCTTGTTCAGGAATATGGCTACCACCTCTGTGGCGTGGCAGACAACGGGCCGGAAGCCCTGTCTCTCATAAAAACCACTGCTCCCGATATCGTGTTCATTGATATCGTTCTCAAGGGATCGATGGACGGGGTCGGACTGGCGCGCCATATCAATAAGGATTTTGGGATCCCCTTCATCTACATCACCGGCTATTCCGAGGACCACCTGATCGAACAGGTGATCCACACCTCCCCGGCTGCCTTCATTTTAAAACCGTTCAAGGGGGAGGAGATTCGGGTGGCTGTTGAGATCATCATGAACCGCAGAAGACCCGGAACAAGGTGACGAGCCGTGGCAAAAGAACTCCTCCGGTATATCCTCATGGCACTCGTGCTGGTCTTTTTTCTGGTTATTCTCTGGAATGTCTATGCACGGTCTGCACCTCTTGATAAGGAGCGCTGCGGAACCTTCTCCCGTTTTAATCCCGACTTCCAGGATTGTTGCCGCGGGCAGGTGTATCCCGGTACCACCTGGGAAGAGTGCGGGGGAGTCTGTTACAATGAGAAGACGCATGACTGCTGCAGGAATGTCGTGAGTGCGGGAAATACCTGGCATGAATGCATTGATGCGTGCTATGATTTCCAGAACGAGAGTTGCTGTCATGAGGATGTCTACACCGGCACCAGCTGGAAAGCCTGCGGCAGTTCCTGTTACGACGAGAAGACCCAGGACTGCTGCGCCGGCAGGATTTTTGCGGGAAATACCTGGAAGAACTGCAATGACACCTGTTATGATACCGCGGTCCAGGACTGCTGCCGGGGAACCATCTATAACGGCACCAGCTGGAAAGCCTGCGGCAGTTCCTGTTATGATGAGAAGACCCAGGACTGCTGCGAAGGCGTCATCTTTGCAGGAAATACCTGGGAGACCTGCGGGACAACGTGTTATGACAGCAGGGTTTCTGACTGCTGTGACGGGACCGTCTATGCCGGGACGAAATGGGAGTCCTGCGGCGGAACCTGGTACAACCGTCGCAACCAGACCTGCTGCAATAACAGCACGGTAATCAAATTGACAGGGATATGTGACCCGGAGCCAGGACCATGAGCCGCCCGAATCCTTCTCACGCTCTCCTCTGGGCTGTCATCGGCCTGGTCGTCTTAGCCGGTATCGTTCTTGCATGGTTGTCTGTCACCAGTGAGAGCAAGGTATTCCTCCGGCAGGAGATGCAGTCCCTGGAGGAATTATCTGCCGGGTCCCTGCAGCTCGAGGGCACAATCCTGAGCCGGGACGGGACCCCGCTGGAAGGTGCCCGGGTAACCCTGGATGACCACGCCGCCTTCTCAGCGGGGGATGGGAGCTTTTCCCTGGCGGGAGTCGGCCGTACCAACAGCCTTGTACGGGTGGAGGCTGACGGATTCCGTACGGAATTCATTCCTGTCCATCTTTACCGTCCCCTGAACGTGAGTACCGTCGTGCTCAGCCCCCTCCTGATGGAACCCGCGCTGCCGGGAAAGGTCCGGTTTCTGTTCGGTGGAGACACCCATTTCGGGCGCCGTTTTATCGATCCCAACCAGACAACTCCCCGTGACCAGATGCCACCGGATCATGAAGATGCCCTTATCCGGGTTTCTGATCCTGAGCCGGGAACCCGCCAGGTCCTGAAATATTTCCGACCGCTCTTTCAGGAAGCAGATTTCAGCAGCGTGAATCTTGAGTCCCCGGTTGTTCAGAACGTATCGAGCCCGCACCGGGAGAAGGAATATGTCCTGTTCACCCTGCCCGGATCCCTGCCAGCCCTCACCTGGCTGGGTGTCACGTATGTAACCCTCGGGAATAATCATGTATACGATTACCTGGATACGGGGATCACGGATACCCTTGCCAGCCTCGGAACCAGCGGGATTTCCACGAGCGGGGCGGGTTCCAATGCGACTGAGGCGTTCCGGGCGTACCGGATACATCTGAACGGGACTCCCTATGCATTCCTTTCCCTGAATTCCATCGACGGTTCAGAACATGCGATCCGCTATGTGGCAACGGAGAGCAAAGGCGGGTCAGCAGACCTGAAAGATTCACTCCGGGTAAATTCCTCCCTTCAGCGGGAGTCCGCTGCCGGGTATATTCCCATCGTCCAGATCCATGGCGGCAATGAATATACCTACGAACCAGCGGATTACATACGGGAACGCATGGATTTTGTTACCCGGGCCGGAGCAGGCCTGGTCGTTTCCCATCATCCTCACACCGCCCAGGGAGCAGAGGTGATGAATGGTGTCGTTGTTATCGAGGGACTCGGTAATTTTGCATTTGATGCCGAACGTCTTGAGACAGAACTGGGGCTCCTTGCCCGGGTTGATATGGTGGGGCGCGATGTTCATTCCGTCCGGCTCATTCCGGTATACCTGGAAAACTCGACCCCGCGTCCGGTCTCCGGCCGG
>CAZYYT010000220.1:0-3084 GCA_964651775.1 uncultured Oscillospiraceae bacterium
ACACGCTCTTCTGTGGCGAACTGATTCAATATTTCGGCTATTTTATTAATAAGGTCTTGCGTATAATTGAACCCGTATGTCATGCTTAATGCCTGTACGGTGCTCAAGTTGATTATTATAAAACTTTTTTTTGTCGATAAATGTTCCCTGTATTCTTTCATTATAAGGTTGTCAATATAACTGCGATTATACAAATCGGTGATGGGGTCATGTTCACTGCGATATTTAAGTTCATTCTCTACTTCTTTTCGGTCGGTGATGTCGAGTATTATGCCTTCAAGCGCTTTCACTTCGCCTTGTTCGTTAAATTGACCCTTTCCGATTCCCATGACCCATTTTCGTTCGCCATTCGCCGTTTTTATTTCGTATTCCAGCCTGAACGTTTGTTTCCGGCTTAACGTACGTCCCCATTCATCCCATATATAATCACGGTATTCCGGTGATATTATATCGTTGAATGACAAATCTTTGTTATTTATAAAGCTTTTAGGCGAATAACCTGTCAGGTCATAACATCCCGCTGAAACAAACTGCATTGTCCAGTCACGGTCATAGCTACATATGTAGGCCATTCCAGGAAGATTGGATAGGAGACTCAATTTGCTACGCTCGCTTTCCGTTAGCCAATCCGAAATTTCTTTTTCCGCGCTTATATCTTCAAGTAAACACAGGTGCATGGGGTTATCCCGCAGTTTGTCCAGAAAATGCGTAATTTTCATATATGTCCATACATATGATCCGTCCGGTTTAAGGAACCGTTTCTGCATAGAATATCCGTCAATTTCACCTGCTTTGAACTTCTCGAATTCTTTAATATCATACTGTAAATCATCAGGATGGGTTATATCCATCCATTGAGTTTCAGCAAGTTCTTGGCTTTTTCTCCCGAGAATCTCTTCAAACCTTGGGTTCATGTTTTCATTTCCAAACTGGGATTTGGATACAAATTTTTTGTCATTCATTATCGCGATCCCTATCGGAGCCTGCTCGAACATACTGCGATACAGCGCATCATCCAAGGCTTTTTTATCACTGAGTGCCTTGAGCATAAAATAATGGTACCCCGCACGATACAAAGCGATTATGAAAAATATGAAAAGAAGCGCAATAATTATATCGGGAATCATCTGATTCCATAGGTCAAGACGCCACTTTAAAGCAGGATAATCGAGCCCGAAAGCGGCAATTACCTTTCCGCTTTCAGGATTCTTAACCGGTACAAGAGCGCTGTGCCAAGTACCCCAGCGGTCTGTTGTTGGCCCTGTCATAATCGTTTCGCCGGTTCGGAAGACTTCCAATACAACGTCTTTGGCGTCCTCATAAACTTGTCCGGGTGGAGAGTAACCGGGTGAATCAGGAGACTCAGAGTCCACCAAAAACACTAAATTTCCGTCTCTAATGGCCATCAGGTAAGCGAACTCTAGATCATCTGTTGTTTGAACCAGCTGCAACAAGCTTTGTTTGATCCTAATATATTCCGGATTTTTCAGATCCTCTGCCTCGCCGTATAATTCCGCCATATGCTCAGGCTTGAGAAGTGTTCCCAACGATTGTGCCAGAGTTTCAGCTTCCGTTGAGGCCATATTTTCATATTTTTCCCATGAATAAACCAGGTAAAATCCGCTTGCTATAATGCTGATAATGATTAGTATGGTTCCAGCTATCCAGGCTAACCTGACATCAGCGCTATCAGTTGGATAATACTTTTTATCTTTGTTTCGGATTTTCATAATACCCCTCCATCTAAATATAATGGACCCGCTGATACGTTTTTTAAAGTTGACCAATTACCACAATTACCCAGTTATTTGTCTTGTATGTCATAATTATAGCATATTATAGTGAAAAATCAATAAAAATAGAAAATACTGTAGTTCAACACTAAGAAATTCTAATATATCGATAAATGCTATTGACAATGCTATAAATAAGTGTTATATTTAAAGCATAGAATGAACGTTCATTCTATGCTTGGAGGGGTTTCTATGTATAGAACTACGCAAGATACCAAGGACCGCAAAGACGAAAAAAAACAAATGCTTCTAAACACTGCGGCAAAAGTGTTTGCCACAAAGGGATACCACAATACAAAAGTAAAAGATATTGTCGATATGGCCTCAGTTTCAGTAGGCACTTTCTATTTTTATTTTAAGAGCAAGGAGGAGCTATTCATAGCCCTATATCAGAGCATAATTAAAGAGTTCAACAACATAACGATGAGTGTTATAGATATTGAGCATTTTTCACTGCTCAAAAATTACACACGTGTAATAATGGCAACGCTGTTTATGTATGAACAAAAGCGCGAGATTGCAAGAATTGTGCTACTTGAAGCAGCCGCAGCAGAACCAAGCTTTCAGAAGCTGGAAACTGCAAGATTAAAGGAATTCTCCCAGACGATGGCTACCTGGTTTAGCCGTTTTAAACAGCACAATGAGGTCAATATTCCTGATGAACAAGTTGCTGCACTTATTTATGCAGGTTCATATTACTGCCTTATTAATGAGTGGTTATCATCTGATGCAGTTGTTCCTCTGACCAAGAAAGGGTTTCCATTTTGTGTTTACCATCTTCAAGCGCTGAAAATTCCATTTGATGAAAACACTGTAAGAGGATATATCGACGAGGTTTTGAATGAACTGAATCGACCCAATTTATAATTTAGGAGGCATAGCTATGAACTCTAATAGAAATAAAGAGCTGAAAAATTTATATAAAAACAAGGCTGTCATAGGTGGTATCTGCTGTATAAGGTGCAGTGGCAACCAACGCTCGTGGATACAGACCACCAGAAATATTGAAGGTTTTAGAAACAGGTTTAACTTTGCACTGGCAATTAATTCATGCCCGGATCCATCAATGCGCGAGGAGTGGACAAAATACGGGGGTGAATCATTCTCTTTTACAGTTTTAGAAGAAATAAAAAAAGGAGAATCTCAAACTGATAAGGAATTTTCGGATGATATCAGTGTACTTTATGAAATGTGGCTCGAAAAATCTATACAAGGTGATTTATAATGAAGGAGACTAAGGTTGAAACATTTAGAGTTTAATACAGAATAAAAAATAGCATAGCAAACAGAC
>CAZYYT010000221.1:0-1029 GCA_964651775.1 uncultured Oscillospiraceae bacterium
ACGAGACCACAACTCTCCTTACAGTCACCGATAACGGCTTCGGGAAAAGGACGGAGTATTCGCAGTACCCTGCGCACCGCCGCGGTGGAAAGGGAGTGATCACAATTGTCACAAATCCCAGGAATGGCTTTGTTTCCAGTGTTAAATCCGTAGCTGAAGACGACGAGCTGATGTTCACGAGCGCAGAAGGCATCATTATCCGCATCCCGGTAAAAGATATCTCGATCCAGGGCAGAAACACCCAGGGAGTGCGGGTTATGAATATCAAGCACGGCGACAAAGTCAGCGGTATGGCAAGGATTAAGAATGGAAAAGAAGACGAGAAGCTGAAACTTACCGCCCTTGCCAAAAAAGCAAAACAAAAAGTACCTGAGATAGAGGACGAAGAGGAAGAAGTCGGAGATCTCGAGGAATTCGAAGACATTGACGAATCCGAAGAAGGTATAGAAGCCGAAGATGAGGAAGTAGAAACCGAAGACGAAGAAGGCGAAGACGAAGAAGAAAAATATTGAATGAAAAATACTGAATTAAAATTTGAGTTACAGAGATTTATAGAGATTTGAGTAGCAGAAATCTGGACAAGAGAAGTGAGTGAAGGAAATAATCCTTCACTCGAACTTCCTGCGCCGGTAACCTATTGGGGATTGGCTTCCGGCTCTCATCTCAGTCTCGAAGGGAGGTAGGGTGGAAGGTAGACTGTTTTAAATCTTTGCAGCAGCACGGAGGTACTCCTCAAATCCAATAAACGATATATCTATCGTTTATGATTCTCAACAGACTATCTTCTACCAGGTTTCCTATTTCGCATACTCATTTCATCTTGAGATAGGTATGTCCGAATCTCAGCTTCAATGAATATATTTCCTATATTACTTCTAATTATATATAGCATCTAGAATATATTGTCCTTAGTACTAATCATTTGATATGCTTTTTTAACTAAATTCACTGAATACTTCTGCTAATGCTTTTTCAGTAGTAGCTCTCTCGTTACTAATTTTTTGAATTATATAGCTTCAACTTTTAAGG
>CAZYYT010000221.1:1039-3072 GCA_964651775.1 uncultured Oscillospiraceae bacterium
GAATAATTGTCACCTCCAACAGATAAAACTGCAAGAGAAGAATCGATGTAGGGTAACATCTCTTTGTAGATCTGATATTTTAATGAATTTGAAAGAAAAAAATATTTAAAATAATACTTGAAATAATCTGGTTTCCAGAGAAAGCTAGATGAATGAAATTTCCGGTGGCGAGCTTTTATTCGAGCAGGGAACCATAAGAAAGCCTTTCTTTTTGCAGAGTTTTCTAAATTCTGAGGCAGGTTTAAGCTGAATTCAAATATTTAGGACTTTTATCTATGTAGTGGATTTCAATAGTTGATTATAACCTGTCTCTATCGACCTGGAATGAATTCTATAGCCTGTTCTACAAAAACAAAGATTTATTTGTGAGGATCTTTGCTCATTTCAATTTTCAGGTTTATAAGTAATCAGCCTTGCGGAATTCATTATCACTGGAATCGATGATAGTTCATGTAATAATGCTCCTGTTACTGGCGTTAGTATTCCCGGTATAGTCAATATAACTGCCATTGAGAGTATACTAAGCGAGAAAACAACGTTTTGCCAGATAGTATTTATGGCCTTCTGAGAGATGTTTATAAGGTATGGAATTTTTGACAGGTCGTCTGATAATAGTCCGACTTCCGCAGTCTCTATTGCTACATCCGTTCCTGTAAGTCCCATTGCTACCCCTACATCAGCAGTGATAAGTGCTGGACCATCATTAACACCATCGCCAACGAAGACTATTTTATGGCCTTCCAGTTGTAAACGCTTTACAATTTCGACCTTTTCTTGAGGCATTATTTCGGCATAAACTTCATTTATATTCAGCACTTTAGCTATCCTTTCAGCTACAGCTTTGCTGTCACCTGTGACCATTATTGTCTTTATTCCTAATTTGTGGAGTTTCTCTATCGACTTTTTTGACTCCGGTCTAATTTTATCTTCAAATGTTAATAGTCCTGCAACTTCATTCTCAATCTCTATCATAACCACATTACGGCCGAATTGAGATTGTTTTTCAATGTTTTCTTCAACTTCACGGGAAAATGATACATTCAACCCGGACATCTGTTTAGGGCGGCCTATAAAGATGTTTTTCCCGCCAGTTTTAACCCTTATGCCAACTCCTGATATGGATTCGAAAGAGTCAGGATCAGGAACTGAGAATCCCTTTTCTTCCGCAGCTTTGACAATAGCTTTTCCAAAAGGATGCTCACTGAATTTTTCTGCGATAGCAGCTAATAACAACAAGTCCTCAGCGCTATTGTTTTTTAATGTTATGATACTGGCAAGTTCCGGTTTACCATGGGTTAATGTCCCGGTTTTATCAAAAATAACGGTATCTATCTTTGCCATGGATTCTACGGTAGCTCCTTTTTTAATTAGATTACCTCTTAATGCCGCGTTGCCAACAGAAGCTACCAGTGCTGTAGGAGTAGCGAGTACCATTACGCATGGGCAGAATACGATTAGCATGGTTATTGCTCGCATCAGGTCGCCACTCCACCACCATAGCAAGCCGCCTAAAACAATTGCTGTAGGAGTGTAAACTTTAGCATGCTGATTCAAAAGTCGTTCTATTTTTGGTTTTTGTGTCTGAGCTTCTTCAATTAAACGATGGATTTGCCCGAGGGTAGTCTCATTTCCAACTTTAGTGGTCAATATTTCTATTGCACCTACTTCGTTAAGAGTACCTGCAAATACAGTATCTCCAGATTGTTTCTCAACAGGAAGACTTTCTCCGGTAATGGCAGCCTGA
Source organism: uncultured Oscillospiraceae bacterium (assembly GCA_964651775.1). Lineage (GTDB taxonomy): Bacteria > Bacillota > Clostridia > UMGS1883 > UMGS1883 > UMGS1883. The sequence continues at coordinate 2,784 of CAZYYT010000221.1, forward strand.
TTTACTGAAGCAGTGCCTGAAATAACAGTCCCGTCAACAGCAATACGTTCTCCCGATTTGACCAGGATTATGTCTCCTGTGCAGACATCTTCAAGCGGCACTACAACGTCATGCCCACCGCGCCTGACAGTGACCCTATCTGGCAATAGTTTTGCAAGAGATTCCAGCGCCTTTCCTGCTCTTGCCGATACCAGTTCCTCCAGCATACCCCCCAGAAGCAAAAGCACAGCTACGACAGCAGCAGCCGAATATTGCCCGATAGCAATGGCAGCAATTGTTGCAATAGTAA
>CAZYYT010000222.1:0-3046 GCA_964651775.1 uncultured Oscillospiraceae bacterium
AGTTTCTTTTGAAAGCTTTCAGAAAAGGCCGTCATATCACCAATAAAATGAACCTTGACATTTCGCCCTGCAAGACGCTCAAGTCCATGGTCAAGGTAATCCTCCAAAAGACGCATAATTGCATCCACCTCATCCTTTTGACGACGCCAGTTTTCAGTTGAAAAGGCATATACTGTAACTACCTTAATACCAATATTTCCTGCATCCTCAACAATTCTCTCAAAAGTTTTTGCCCCCTCAGCATGACCGGCTGTTCTGGGAAGACCGCGCTTTTTTGCCCAACGACCATTTCCATCCATAATTATTCCGATATGCTTGGGTAAGTTATCAAAGTCCACGAAAAAATCTTTCTTTTTTTTATGAAAGAATTTTTTAATTATCATAATTATATTTCCATAATTTCCTTATTTTTCTTTTCAGCAATCTTTTCGATGTCCTTAATTTGTGCATCAATGATATCCTGAATTTCTTTTTCGATATTCTTCAAATCGTCTTCAGTGATTTCGCTTTTCTTTTTAAGTGCTTTGAATTTTTCATTTTCATCACGACGAAGACCTCTTATGACAATCTTGCATTCCTCACTTTTCTTTGCAACGTTCTTAGTAAGTTCCTTACGGCGTTCTTCAGTAAGCTGTGGGAATGAAAGACGGATTGTCTTACCATCGTTTTGAGGATTGATACCAATTTCAGAAGAAAAAATTGCTTTTTCAATTGCTTTGATAAGAGTTGCATCCCAAGGCTGAATTAAGATTGTTCTTGCATCAGGTGTTGAAACAGTTGCAACCTGCGATACCGGTGTAGGTGTTCCGTAATAATCAACTGCTACCTTGTTAAGAACAGCTGTGTTTGCTCTACCTGCACGAATAGAATCAAGCTCTTCAAGATAAAAGTTAAGCGCTTTATCAATTTTTGCGCTAAGTTCAGGATAATCGTTTTTCATAATTTTTCCTCCGATATATTTATTATAAATTATTAAGCATATACAAGTGTTCCTATTTCTTCACCTTCAAGAACACGCTTTATGTTTTCCGGCTTATCAAGGCCAAATACTCTAATAGGCATTCTATTGTCCATACAAAGCGATGTTGCTGTTGTATCCATTACACCAAGTCCCCTGTTAAGAACATCAATGTATGTAATTGAATCAAATTTAACTGCATTGGGATTAAGGTTCGGATCACTATCGTAAACTCCGTCAACCTTTTTTGCAAGAAGTATAGCCTCCGCATCTATTTCTGCCGCACGAAGAGCAGCGGTTGTATCTGTTGAGAAGAACGGGTTACCTGTTCCACAACCGAAAATTACAATACGACCCTTTTCAAGGTGACGAATTGCCTTTCCTCTTATATAAGGCTCCGCAATTTGACGCATTTCAATTGCTGTTTGCACTCGTGTTGGAATACCGTGACGCTCAAAAGCATCACAAAGCGCAAGTGAATTAATAACTGTTGCAAGCATGCCCATGTGGTCTGCACGTGTTCTATCCATTTTCTCACCTGTTCTGCCGCGCCAGAAGTTACCACCACCAACTACAACAGCTATCTGCACGCCCATCTTAACACATTCTTTTATTGTTTCTGCGATGTTGTCAAGAGTTAGCTCATCAAGACCAAAGCCCTTGTCACCCGCTAACGCTTCACCGCTTAATTTTATCAATACTCTTTTGTATTTTAAAATATGCATTTTATTTCCTCTGCCTTTCCATATTTTTATTTAATCATCTTATTTTACCACATTTAATGGTAATTTGTAAATATAAATAATTAAAAAGTTTTCATTATTTCGCAAAAAGCTTTGATTGTGAATAATAAATGCATTCTTCGGAACAATATTTTAAAGGAGTGACGATATATGGATTATTTAAAAGCATTTATAGTTGGCGGCATTATTTGTGCTATTGGACAAATTGTTATAGATAAAACAAAGCTTACACCTGCAAGACTTCTTACGGGATATGTTTGTATTGGAGTTTTTCTATCTCTTATTGGGGTTTATGGGAAAATCGTTGATTTTGCCGGTGCAGGTGCAACTGTGCCACTTACGGGATTTGGTTTCGCACTTTTTGAAGGTGTAAAAAAAGCTATTACAGAAAAAGGCTTTTTAGGCATATTTACAGGTGGACTTTCTGCTACTTCAGGTGGCATATCGGCAGTTATACTTTTTGCTCTTGCTGCTGCAATAATTTCAAAGCCGAAAATTAAATAAAATTGTAGACATAAATAAAATTTTGTAGTATAATTTAATAAAAACAAAGGATGGAGAGATTCTATGAATAATCTTACAGTTATGGATCATCCGCTTATTTCACATAAGCTTGGCTTGCTTCGTCATGTAGATACTGACGGAAAAGCTTTTAGAGAGCTTGTAAGTGAAATAGCGATGCTCATTTGCTATGAAGCAACACGTGATATGACAACAACACCCGTTGATGTCCCCACACCACTTATGACAGCTAAATGTAACATGATCACATCGGAAAAGCCTGTTATTGTACCAATTTTAAGAGCAGGTCTTGGCATGGTTGACGGTATGCTTAAAATTCTTCCGTCTTCAAAAATTGGTCATATCGGTATGTGCAGAAATCATGAAACACTTGAGCCGGAGGAATACTATTGCAATCTTCCTGCAGACATTGGAGAAAGGACAGTTTTTGTGCTTGATCCTATGCTTGCAACAGGTGGCTCACTTGCAGCTGCAGTTTCACTTCTTAAAGAGAAGGGCGCAAAGAAGATTAAGGTACTTAGCATTGTCGGTGCACCGGTTGGTGTACAGCGTGTGCTTGATACACATCCTGATGTTCCCGTATTCTTGGGTGTGATGGATGAAAAGCTTAACGAAAAGGGCTACATACTCCCAGGTCTTGGTGATGCAGGCGATAGACTTTTCGGTACTGAATAATTAAATGAATAAAAAACCCCCTATAGTAAATAATCACTATAGGGGGTTTTTCTATGCTTAAAATATTTATCTTTTCTATTGTATCTGCAATTATGCACTAGTCAACAAAAACTGGACACAAATTTTAAGAAATTGTACATAAAATTTA
>CAZYYT010000223.1:0-3037 GCA_964651775.1 uncultured Oscillospiraceae bacterium
TCCATATTATACAAATACCTTCTATACTTTTGATTGTAATTTAGATAAACTAATTGATTCTAATATTCAAAGATATATCTGCTTTTCTGAAGCAGTTGCTTATGATTCTGCAAACAGACTAATATATGCAGGTATTGATAAAAATCAAATTTCAATACTCCCTACTGATAGTGATGAAGCTATTTTAAAAGAATTAGATAAATACAATATTGATAATGTTTATTTAATCACATGGTTGAAAAAATATTATGAACTAGATAAATATATCAAACGCAATAGTAAAAGAGGTAGTTTGTAATGTTAGATCATCAAATAAATATATTATGGCTTTATCCAGATATATTAAATTTACATGGTGACAGAGGTAATATAATGGCTTTAGAAAAAGTTGCTAAAATGTTAGATATATCAGCTAATATAACCAAAGTAGAAAGTTATAATGATAACATTGATTTTGAAAATACAGATATAATATTTTTAAATGCTGGAGAATTAAAAGTAGTTCAACCTATTGTTTCTGCTCTAGAAAAATATCGAAAAAAATTGAATGAATATGTTGAATCTAATAAAATGATAATTGCTATTGGTACTACAGGAGCAGTTTTTGCAGAAGAAACCTTAAAAAAAGATGGTTCTAAAATACAAGGTTTGTCACTTTTAAATATGACCTGTTTACAGCGAGAAAATGTATATGGTAATGACATCCATTTTTATATTAATGATGAAAATCAAACTGAAATTATTGGAAGTCAAATACAAATAATAGATACTATTTTAGATTCAAAAGATTTAGCTTTAGGAACAATAAAGTATGGTATGGGAAATAATAATCAAGATAATTTTGAAGGAGCTAAAAATAAAAATTTAATATTTACTAACACTCTTGGCCCTATTTTAGTTAAAAATCCGTGGTATGCTGAAAAGCTAATAAAAGAAGCTATGTTTAATAAAGGAATTTCTATAGATAAAAAAATTGATTCCAAAGAATTTGAAATTGAATTAAATTCTTTAGATTGTATAAAAAAATTTATAAATGAAAAGGTAGTGAAAAGCTGATGTATCCTAGAATAGAAATTAATTTAAAAAATATAATTGAAAATATAAACATAGTCAATTCTCTATGTTTAAAAAGCAATATTCATTTTAGTTTAGTTACAAAATTATTTTCAGGTAATTATAAAATGATAAAAGCTTTATATGATAATGGAGTTACTTGTATATGTGAATCTAAAATAGCTGATATAATAATTTGCAAAGATATTCCTATTGAAAAATGGTTAATTAGAATGCCTATGCTTTCTGAAGTAAAAAATGTTGTTAAGTATTGTGATGTTAGTTTTAACACTGAACTTACAACTATTTTAGCAATAAATAAAGAAGCTCAAAAGCAAAATAAAATTCATAGAGTCATTCTTATGTATGAATTAGGCGATTTAAGAGAAGGTTGCTATAGAGAAGAACTTTTCTTAATAGCAAAAGAATGCTTAAAGTTAAAGAATATAAAATTATATGGAATTGGTTCAAATTTAAGTTGTTATGGTGGGATAATCCCTACTGAAGAAAACATGAATGAATTGTCAGAATTAGTAATTGATTTAGAAAAAGAATTAAATTATTCATTGCCAATTGTTTCAGGTGGTAATTCTAGTTCTTTTAATATGCTTAGAAATGGAAAATTACCAAGTAATATAAATAATTTAAGATTAGGTGAATCTATATTTTTGGGTAATGTTCCTTGTTTTGAAATACCAATAGATGAATTAAATAAAAATAATTTTGTTTTAAAAGCAGAAATCATAGAATTAAAAGAAAAACCTTCTATTCCAAAAGGTATTAGTTATGTTAATTCTGTTGGTGAGAAGCCTTGTTTTGTTGATTTAGGTATCAGAAAAAGAGCTATTCTTGGCATTGGTAAACAAGATGTTACTTTAGACAGGTTAATTCCTAAAGATACTAAAATTAAAATTTTAGGTGGTAGTAGTGATCATATAATATTAGATGTTACTGATAGTAAGAAAACGTATAAAGTTGGAGATATTGTAGAATTTGATTTAACATATTTAGGTATTTTAAATTTAATGACATCAAAATATATAAAAAGAAAAATAGTGAAATGAGGTTTTTTAATGAAAATGAAAAATTATAAGATTATATTTATTGATATGGATGGTACTTTATTAGATGACAACAAAAAAGTTTCAGTTGAAAATATGAATTGCCTTAGAAAATTTAAAGATATTGGAATATATGTTGTATTGACTTCTGGTAGACCTTCTGGTAATATTGAAGCTCTTAGCCATTTATGTAATGCAACTCCCTATCTTATTGCTTCAAATGGTGCATTTGCAAGAGATTTCGTAAATAATATAGATATTTTTAGTAAAGCTATTGAAAAAGATCTTGCTTTAAAAATTTTAAAACATATTAAAGATAATAATTTTTATAAGTTAGTTACTGTTTCTGGTAGTTTAATTGCAGATGAAATTAAATTTGGTATGAATCCATATAATAGAAAAGAATTAATACCAACTGAGTCTATAAAAAATTATCTAGAAATTACTGATAAACCTATTTTGAAATTTACTGTTATAGATACTGATAAGGAAAAATTAGAAAAACTTAGATTTGAATTATTAAATTTTCCAAATATAAATGTTTTGCCATTAGATATTATTGTTCTTCCTATAGAGTTTGATCAAACAACTTATTGTCTGGATATTATGCCTTTAAACATTACAAAAGCAGAAGCTATTAAAGAACTTTTAAAATATTTGAAAATAGATGCATCAGATGCTATTGCAATTGGTGATGGCAATAATGATGTTGAAATGTTCCAATCTGTTGGTTATAAGATAGCGTTAGAAAATTCAGTTCAACCACTAAAGGATATTGCAGATATGATTACAAAATCTAATAACAACTCTGGAGTCGCTTTCGCATTAAATGAATTGTTTTTTAACAAATAAAAATATGGGCTAATTGAATATATGGGGGCTAATAATTTGTTGGAGGTAACAAATGTCTAGTTCCTTTTTTA
>CAZYYT010000224.1:0-3037 GCA_964651775.1 uncultured Oscillospiraceae bacterium
TTCTGCATTATAGCTCATATAGACCACGGCAAGTCAACTCTTGCCGACAGGATGATGGAGCTTACGGACACTGTCGCAAAGCGTGACATGGAGGCGCAGCTTCTTGACTCTATGGATATTGAGCGCGAGCGTGGAATAACGATAAAATCCTCCGCCGTGCGCATGTTTTATGAATATAACGGCGAGACCTATATGTTCAACCTTATAGATACTCCGGGTCATGTGGATTTCACATACGAAGTATCAAGAAGTCTCGCCGCCTGCGAGGGCGCGGTGCTCGTTGTTGACGCAACTCAGGGCATAGAAGCGCAGACGCTTGCAAATGTCTATCTTGCTTTAGACGCCAGTCTTGAAATAGTTCCGGTTATAAATAAAATAGATCTTCCAAGCGCCGAGCCGGAGCGGGCTATAAGGGAAATAGAGGATATAATAGGTCTTCCGGCGGCGGACGCGCCAAAAATATCCGCCAAGCTCGGCACCAATGTGGACGAGGTGTTAAGGCAGATAGTTAAGCTTGTGCCTCCTCCCAAGGGCAGCGCTCAAGCACCGCTTAGGGCGCTTATTTTTGACAGCATATACGATAATTTCAAGGGCGCGTTAAGCTATGTGCGTATAAAGGAAGGCACTGTAAAGCCCGGAATGCGCATAAGGTCAATGGCCACCGGCCGCGAGTTCGACGTTACAGAGGTGGGAGTGTTTACCCCCGCGCTTAGACCGTGCGATAGCCTTACAGCAGGCGAGGTGGGCTATATTGCGGCATCTATAAAAAGCGTTGCCGAAACCAAGGTGGGCGACACCATTACCGATGCCGAGAACCCGGCAAAAGAGGCGCTTCCGGGTTATAAGCATGTTAATCCGATGGTATTCTGCGGCATATATCCGGCCGACGGAGCGGATTACGAAAGTCTCAAGGACGCTTTAGATAAATTAAAGCTTAACGACGCCTCGCTCTCATACGAGCCGGAGACCAGCATGGCGCTGGGCTTTGGTTTCCGTTGCGGCTTCCTTGGCTTATTGCACATGGAAATAATTCAGGAGCGCCTTGAGCGCGAGTTCGATCTTGACCTTGTTACCACTGCGCCAAGCGTTATCTACCGCATAATAAAGACCGACGGCACGGTAATCCTTCTGGACAACCCAAGCAATATGCCGTCTGTCACCGATATTGCAAAAATGGAGGAGCCTATGGTCTCCGCCAACATAATGACCCCGTCTGAATATGTCGGCACGATAATGGAGCTGTGTCAGGATAAGCGCGGCATCTTTATAGATATGAAATATATAGAAGAAACCCGCGTGAAGCTCAACTACACCTTGCCCCTTAATGAAATAATTTATGACTTCTTTGATCAGCTAAAATCCCGAAGCCGCGGATACGCCTCATTTGATTATGAATTGAAGGAGTATATGCCGTCGGATCTGGTCAAGCTCGATTTCCTGCTCAACGGAGATATGTGCGACGCGCTCTCCACTATAGTTCACCGTGATAAATCATATTCTAAAGGTCGCGCTGTGGCGGAAAAACTGCAGGAAGTGATTCCGCGTCAGCAATTTGAAATCCCCATACAAGCTGCTATAGGCGGCAAGATAATCGCCCGCGAGACTGTTCGCGCCGTGCGCAAGGACGTGTTGGCAAAGTGCTATGGCGGCGATATAACGAGAAAAAAGAAGCTTCTTGAAAAGCAAAAGGAAGGCAAAAAGCGTATGCGCCAGATAGGCACCGTTGCGTTGCCGAGCGAAGCGTTTATGAGCGTTTTGCGTATAAACTGATGGCGGGGCTGTATATCCATATACCTTTCTGCGTCCAAAAGTGTCGTTATTGCGACTTCCCGTCATTCGCGCGGCTTTCGGACGCCGGCTTAGTTGAACAAATGATTTGTCAGCTTGAAAATGAATTAAGGCTTCGCGCGAGCGCGGAGCCTTATAAGTCTATGCGCTTTGACACCGTGTTCTTTGGCGGCGGCACTCCGTCCGCGCTGCCGCAGGGCGCGCTTTCGCGCATAACCGCCGCTGCCCGCGGTGCGTTGAATATCGCCGCCGACGCCGAGTTTACCGTGGAGTGCAATCCGGGAACGCTTTGCCCTGATAAGCTTTCGGAGTATAAAGCTATGGGCGCGAACCGCCTGTCACTTGGCGTGCAGAGCATGTCCGACGCGCTGCTAAAGCATCTAGGCCGCATACACACGGCCAAGCAGGTTGAGCAAAGCGTCAAAATGGCGCAAAAGGCCGGGTTTATAAATATCAATGCAGATATGATGTATGCTTTGCCTGAGCAAACCGTTTCAGATGTTGAAACCACTGCAAATCGCCTCAGTAATCTTGGCTTCACGCACATAAGCGCGTATTCGCTCATACTTGAGGAGGGTACGCCGTTATATGATGATGTGCTGGCGGAGCGTGACACGATTCCGGACGAAACAGCCGCGTGCGATATGCACGAGGCCGCCATATCAATGCTGACCAGCCTTGGCTATGAGCGTTATGAAATATCAAACTATGCCTTAAATTTTTCAACCCGCTGCCGCCATAACATAAATTATTGGCACAACGGCGAGTACATGGGAGTTGGCCTTGGCGCGCACTCGGCTTGCCGCAAGGACGGCGCGTGGACGCGCACATATAACGCCGCAAATTTCAGCGATTATTTTAAAGCGGATTTTGGAGCCGTTGCGGAGCGCATACTAAAACGCGAGGAGATGTTTGAGTGCGTTATGCTCGCCACAAGAATGACGGCGGGCTTGGATAAAAAGCGCTTTTTTGAACGCTTCAATACGAGCTTTGGCAGCGAGTATCCTGCGGCGATAAGCGCCTGTAAAAATAAAGGCTACGCGGTAGACGCGCCCGATTGCTTTCGCCTTACGCCGCGCGGTCTTGACATGCAAAACGATGCGCTGATGTATTTTCTCGACTACAAATAGTCGTAATAGCATGAATTATGCACAACCTGTGGCGTAATATCAAAAATCCCCAGTCAAACCGGTTTTGCCCCGCAGATGTTTCTGTTTTGTCACAATGCAAAGCCGTCTCTGCCTTGACA
>CAZYYT010000225.1:0-2404 GCA_964651775.1 uncultured Oscillospiraceae bacterium
ACTTTGGATACACAGGGCGTTCAGAAACGTAATCAGTCCAGATCTAAGTATGGCGCAAAGAGACCTAAGAAGTAAGTTTCTCCGTGCTAACAAACCAGTGTAACGTACGGATTTTATATATATTTGTCGTTGCACTTACGGCGGTATATTACCGCAGAGTACCTATGAATTCATTAAAATTTTATGAAGGAGGGAAGAATAGTGCCAAGAAGAGGTTTTATTCCAAAACGTGACGTTTTACCGGATCCTATATATAGTGATAAGGTAGTAACAAGACTTATTAACAATATCATGCTTGATGGTAAGAAGGGTACCGCACAGAAGATTGTGTACGGTGCTTTCGATATCATTCAGGAGAAGACAGGCAAGGAGTCTGTTGAAGTTTTCCACGAGGCTTTGGATAACATCATGCCTGTACTTGAAGTAAAGGCAAGACGTGTCGGCGGTGCAACCTACCAGGTTCCTATGGAGGTGCGTCCCGAAAGAAGACAGACTCTCGGTCTTAGATGGCTTACAGTTTATTCAAGAGCTCGTAGCGAAAAGACTATGGCTGAACGCCTTGCAGGCGAAATCATGGATGCTACAAACAACCTTGGTTCAGCTGTTAAGAAGAGAGAAGATACTCATAAGATGGCAGAAGCAAATAAGGCTTTTGCACATTACCGTTGGTAAAGGAAACTTTCTGTTAGGAGGATTTTATGGCTAGAGAATATTCACTGGAAAAAACCAGAAATATCGGCATTATGGCTCATATCGATGCCGGTAAGACTACAACAACAGAAAGAATACTTTTCTACTCCGGTGTTAACTATAAGATCGGTGAGACTCATGACGGTAGCGCTACAATGGACTGGATGGAACAGGAGCAGGAGAGAGGTATTACCATCACTTCAGCTGCTACAACAGCTCATTGGAATGGCCACAGAATTAATATAATCGATACACCAGGACACGTTGACTTCACTGTTGAAGTTGAGCGTTCACTTCGTGTGCTTGATGGAAGTGTAACAGTTTTCTGTGCAAAGGGTGGCGTTGAGCCTCAGAGTGAAACTGTTTGGAGACAAGCAGATAAGTATAATGTACCGAGAATGGCTTATGTAAATAAGATGGACATCCTTGGTGCAGATTTCTACAATGTTGTAAATATGATGAAGGAACGCTTACAGTGTAATGCTGTTCCGATTCAGCTTCCTATTGGTAAGGAAGATACTTTCAAGGGTATTATTGACCTTGTTGAAATGAAAGCATATGTTTACTATGACGAAATGGGAAAGGACATCCGTCAGGAAGAAATTCCCGAAGATATGCGTGAACTTGCTGATAAGTTTCATGCAGAGCTTGTAGAGCATGTTGCTGAAACAGATGAAGAATTAATGATGAAGTACCTCGAGGGTGAGGAACTTACTATTGACGAAATAAAGAAGGGTATTCGCAAAGCTACAATCAGTGTAACAATGATTCCTGTATGCTGCGGTACATCATATAAAAACAAGGGCGTTCAGAAACTTCTTGACGCAGTTGTTGACTATATGCCTTCTCCTCTCGACATTCCTGCTATTAAGGGTGTTAACCCCAAGACAGATGCCGAAGAGGAACGCCCTGCAGATGATAACTGTCCTTTCAGTGCACTTGCATTCAAGGTAATGACAGACCCATATGTTGGTAAGCTCTGCTTCTTTAGGGTTTACTCAGGTAAGATTGAAACAGGTTCTTACGTTCTTAACTCATCTAGAGACTCCAAGGAAAGACTTGGTCGTATTCTTCAGATGCATGCTAATGCACGTAAGGATATAGACATTGTGTACAGTGGTGATATCGCTGCTGCTGTTGGTCTTAAGAATACAACTACAGGTGACACACTTTGTGTTGACAATGCACCTATTGTTCTTGAGTCAATGGAATTCCCGGAACCTGTTATTCGTGTTGCTATTGAACCTAAGACAAAAGTAGGTCAGGAAAAGATGGGTGTTGCACTTGCAAAGCTTGCAGAGGAAGACCCGACATTCAGAACCTACACTGATGAAGAAACAGGCCAGACAATTATTGCAGGTATGGGTGAGCTTCACCTTGAAATTATTGTTGATCGTCTTCTTCGTGAGTTTAAAGTTGAGGCTAACGTTGGTAAGCCTCAGGTTTCATATCGTGAAACAATTAAAAAGAAAGTTGACCAGGATCACAAGTATGCTCGTCAGAGTGGTGGTAAAGGTCAGTACGGTCATGTTAAGATTATCGTTGAGCCTCTCGAAGCTGGTAAGGGCTATGAGTTCGTTAACAAGATTGTCGGTGGTGCTGTTCCGAAGGAATATATCCCCGCAGTTGACCAAGGTATCCAGGGTGCTATGCAATCTGGTGTACTTGCAGGTTACAACGTTGTTGACGTTCGTGTAACTCTTTACGACGGATC
>CAZYYT010000225.1:2414-3030 GCA_964651775.1 uncultured Oscillospiraceae bacterium
TGAATTCGTTAATAAAATTGTCGGCGGTGTAATCCCCAGAGAATATATACCGGCAGTTGAAAAAGGTATTAAAGAAGCTCTTACGGCAGGAACACTGGCGGGTTATCCTGTTGTAGATGTCAGAGTTACTTTGACAGACGGATCTTACCATGAAGTTGACTCTTCTGAAATGGCCTTCAAGATTGCCGGTTCAATGGCATTTAAGGAAGCTTGCAGAAAGGCTGATCCGGTTCTTAAGGAACCCATCATGCAGGTTGACGTTACTGTTCCCGAAGAATATATGGGTGACGTTATTGGTGACCTTTCTTCACGTCGTGGACAGATTCAGGGTATGGAAGCAAGAAACGGAAGCCAGCAGATTGGTGCATTCGTTCCGCTTTCAGAAATGTTTGGATACGCTACAGACCTTCGTAGTAATACACAGGGTCGTGCAAGCTACTCTATGAGCCCGTCTCATTATGAGGAAGTCCCGAAAAGTATAATGGAAGAGATTGTTTCTCTTCGCAATAAGAAAGACTGAAATAATAAGTTTTAGTTGATTTTAATTAATTAATATATTATAATATTATCAAAAAGTAACTTTAAAGGAGGATTTTACAATGGCAAAGGCTAAATT
>CAZYYT010000226.1:0-2958 GCA_964651775.1 uncultured Oscillospiraceae bacterium
CAGCAATGTATTAATACGGGCGTGCTACAACAATTCCGGTAGCAGATTTAGCAGCCTTAAGATAATCTTCCAATGTTTCATCCGAGACCAGTACTTTCATGTATTTCTGACTGGCATGAAGCATATGAATTCTTCCGTTTTTTCGGAAAGTCAACACCACATGCTGAATATCAAGCCCCTGGATATTGGTAGTAATACCCAATATATCACCATCTTTCAACTGATCTTCTATGGCAGCAATTTTACTCTCCGGAACGATGCATTGTTTTCTTTTCGAAATTTCAACTTCCTGTGCTGCTATTACTTCAATATACTTTCGGTTATTTTTTAGCTGATTGTATTTTTCGGAATGCTTACTCATAAAATCGACCGAAAAATTAGTATCCACAGCATTTAATTCGCAACTTATGTTTTTCACAATGCCTTTTTGCTCATTGTTATAAATCCAGTCGCTGAAATAATGCAAACGGGAACTGTAATCAGTTAATTTTTTATTCCTATTTAATAAGCCTCTTATTCTATCAAAAAATGATTGCGGTTTTTTTATTCTAGCTTCTTTACATTTATTAATAATATCATTTGCCATTGAATTAATTGTATCTTTTGTAAATTTATTCTTCGTAGAGTTCGCTAAATGCTTTAAGCAAAATATGTCATCTGTTGCAACTAAATATACTTGTCCTAAACCATCATCTAATTTTGTTTTAGTATTATTTATAGTATCAATAACTTTTGCAGTGCTTCTAGTTTGTATAGCTATTTTTTGGTCTGTGGAATTCTTAGTATCTCTATATTCTATAAAGGCTAGTATCTGGTCACTATCTATTCTCATCATTGCATCAGATATTTTATCGTCATTTGTTGGTTCGTAGTTAATCATTCCCTTTTTTACTAATTTTTTTAATTGTTCTGGTGATTCAACTACTGATTTTATATATTCTATAATATCTTCAAATTTATTCATTATTTATATTCTCCTTTTAATTTTTATCAATTATATCTATTTTTAAAATAATATGCAAGATATGAATAAACTTATCTTGCAATTTGTATTTTTTATTTTACATCTTCATCTTGAGATTTTTCTTCTGCTTTATTTTGTTTTTCCAATTCTTCTATTGCAAATAATACTTGTTTTATTTTTTTAGGAATTACAAAGTTGCCTTCATTAAAGTATTTATTTAATAATGATTTCGTTAATGGTCTAATTCCATGTTTTATCTGTTTATCTTCTTCAAATTCTTCTAAACTTATCTCTGGTTCTTCTTCATCTTCTGGAATTGAATATTTACCTGTTTCTGGATTTAATTTATATATTTTTGTGTCAGTATTCATAATAAAAATTAATCTGTCTGGTAATTGTTCATTAGCATTTTCAAATATTTCTAAATATCCAACAGAACTTGATCCGTTTTTTTGAGATAATCTTGTTTCTTTTATCATGACATCATCTGTATATTCTGTTTTAAAATTGAAGTCTTTAAGTCTATTTATTCTATTTGTTTTAATTAAAGTATCAAAATATTCATCTAAATAGTCTTTTGCAAAGAACACGCTTGTTACTTGTTTTTTTTGTCCTTCTGATTTTATAGATTGATTTTTTTTGATTTCAATTGAAAAGTTTTTTCCCTCTGCTGATATTGAATATTTTTCTTTATCTTTATTATCTGTTATTTCTTGTAATCCTTGTCCTTCTATTACTACCATTAAATTACCATTAGAAGTTTTAACAGCGAATAATAATTCTTTATTATATGAACTTTGTATCTCTCCTCTATATATAGCTTCTAATTGATCATTTGTTATTGTTCTCAAAATTATATTTTCAATATTTTTTTCTATTTCTTCATATTCATTTAATTGTTTTTTTAATTCTTCAATTTTTTTTGGTTCTGTTTCATCTTGAATTTTTCTTTTTAATTGTTCTCTTGCATTTTTGTATTCTTCTGCTATTATATGTAATGTATCTATTTTAGGGCTTAATTTTTTTATATTTATTATTTTGCTCATTTTAAACTACCTTCCCTATTTTTTACATATCTCAATTAATTGTTTTCAATTTCTAACATTTTATATTATACATCATTTTTTTGATTTTTGCAAGCAAAAACATATTGCTATCAATCTTTTTTTAAATAAAATGCTAGTTGATCATTCCCAAGTTCAAAATCAGCATATTCTTTTATTACTTCCATACCAATAATTTTTAAATTGCACTTTTCAAAAACTTCTTTTATTTCATCTGTTTCATAAAAATTAACAAATTCTTTAATGCTTGAATCTAGTGGTTCATCAACATATTTCTCGCCTTTCCCTTCTTGCAATATTATAAATATTATTCCATCATTTTTTAAAGCTTCTTTAAATCCTTTAAAAGTTTTTATCATGTTTTTCTTTTCAATATGTATTGTGGAATTTATTATCATTATTCCATCATATTTTTTATTCAATTTAATATTAGTCATATCCATAATATAAAATTTGGCATTTTCAACCTTTTTATTTGCAATTTCTATCATCTTAGGAGAAAAATCAATTCCTTCAATATTATATCCTTTATCTGCAACATATTTAGTGAAACTGCCCATTGCACATCCTATATCTAGAATATCTTTTCCGTTTACTAATGACAAAAATTTATCAATTTGATTATTATATGGCATATCATACCATAAAGCTTTATCATATTTTTCAGCTATTTTTTGGTATGCATCATAAATTTCTTTTTGTATTTTTTCCACTTTTTTCTCCTTTTTTCTACTTAATTATTTGTTTTACATTATATCATTTAAATTAACTTTTTGTATAGAGTTTTAATGAAGAGTTAAGAATGAATAATGAATAATAATAAAACAGATAGAAATCTTTGATTTCTATCTGTTTTATGGTGCAGATGGCCGGAATCGAACCGGCACGGTCTATTCAACCGCAGGATTTTAAGTCCTGTGCGTCTGCCAG
>CAZYYT010000227.1:0-2957 GCA_964651775.1 uncultured Oscillospiraceae bacterium
TTGCACCCGGCGATAGAATAAGCTTGTCATAGCTTTCTTCATAGGTCATATTGTCTTTAAGATTTAAAACAGTAATTTTCTTTTTATCCGGGTCTATTTTAGTTACTTCCTGATTAATCCTTACATTAACCCCGTATCTGCTATAAAAGCCTTCGGGCGTTTGAAGGGTAAGCTCTTCCTTATCTGTAATTACACCACCGATATAATAAGGAAGGCCACAGTTTGCATAAGAAATGTAGCCGGAACGCTCAAATATAATAATCTCAGCATTTTCATCAAGTCTGCGGATTCTTGCAGCAGCAGTTGCACCACCTGCAACACCACCAACGATTAAAACTTTCATAATTTAAAAACTCCTTAGTTTGCTTTAATATTGATTTTAAGTCAGTATTAAGTTTTTCAGATAATAATTATTTGTTAAAAAGCTCCACTCAATTTTGGGTGGAGCTTTTTTGTCAGCCTCTAATCTTCTTTCCTGTATAGTCAGCAATTCCACCAATATTAATTACATTTTCATAACCGATTTGTTTCAAATAGGTCACTGCCCTTGCGCTTCTTACACCGCTGCGGCAGTGTACAAAAAGCGGGGTTTTTTTATCGGGAATCTCCGTTTCTACAAGATCAATGCTATCAAGAGGTATATTTATACTTCCCTCTATTCTTTCGGCACTAACCTCTTGAGGGGTGCGCACATCCAATAGCACTGCACCATCTGTGTTTTTGTATTCTTCTATTTTAGAATTTATATCTTCTTGTTTAAGAAAATTTAGTAATTTCATATAATACACCTACTTTAAAAGCTCAATCACTTGGTCTTTTGGTCTGTATCCAACAGCTTTGTTTACAACCTTGCCATCCTTTATAACCGCAAGCATTGGTATGCTTGCCACACCGAATGAAGCTGCAAGCTCCGGCTCTTCATCAACATTTACCTTACCAACAATGTAATCTCCATTTGCTTCCTCTGCAATTTCTTCAATTACAGGGCCAAGCATTTGACAAGGACCGCACCACGTTGCCCAAAAATCTATAAGCACGGGCTTGTCCGCATTTAATACCTCTTGTTCAAAGTTCTGTTTTGTTATTTTAAGTTCACTCATTTTAATTTCTCCTTTATTTTAATTTATTAATATAGCTTTTAATTAAATCCTCATTCATGGCACCAATGTGACCTTCAACAATTTCACCCTTTTTATTTATAAAAAAGGTGGCAGGTATACTGTTTACACCATATGTCATTGATGCGGAATATTCCGTATCGTAATACACGGGAAATTCATATTTATTTTCAGCCACAAACTTATCAACCTTTTCTATTGTTTCACGATAGCCATCCGTAAGGTTTACCATCATAAATACAATTTCATCACCATACTCTTTGTAAAGCTTATCAAATGCAGGCATTTCAGATTGACAAGGACCACACCATGTTGCCCAGAAGTTTACGATGATTGGCTTACCGAAATTATCCGACAGGTTTACCTTTTCTTTTGATTTATTAAAAACCGTAAAGTCGGGTGCTTTCTGTAAGGCTTGTGTTTCGTTTTGCTTAATATCTGTATTATCCTCTGCCATATAATTTTTTGATAAATAGTTATATCCAAAACTAGCAGCAATAATAACAAGTATAAGCACAATAAGACCGATTATTAGTTTTACCTTTTTATTCAATTATAACCACCTCACGATAAAATTGCAAGAAATCTATTTAAAAAGCCTAGCATCATCAAAATACCTACTGCAATAAGAAATATTCCACAGATTAAATTGATAATCCTATAATGCTTTTTTATAAATACAAATGCGCCGTTAAGCTTATCTATAAGCACTGATGAAATCACAAACGGAATTCCAAGTCCAAGCGAATATGTCAAAAGAAGAAGCGTTCCCTTAAGTGCACCACCGCTTGTGGAAGCAAGCATCAAGGCGGAGCCTAAAAATGCACCGACGCAAGGCGTGAGGCTGATTGAATAAATCACGCCGAACAAAAATGCTGAAAACACGCTTTTAATCTCTACCGCACTTCCCATTCCTTTAAACATCGGTATCTTTATTATCTCAAGATACGTTAGTCCAAAAAGGATAACCACAAGACCCGAGAAAATATTCACAACGGTTTGATACTTTAATAAAAATGCACCAAGCGTACCTGCAAAAAGACCAAGAGATGTGAAAACAATGGTAAAGCCTATTACAAAGAAAACCGACCTTAGATAGATGCTATGCTTTTTATCATTTCCACCTGCAAAATACGAAATATATATCGGAAGCATCGGTAACATACACGGTGATATAAATGATATAATTCCCTCTAAAAATGTAATAATGTATTGCATTTTTCTTCTCCTTTGCCTTGTTTAATTCTATTATACACAATTTATCCACTAAAGATAGTGACTAAGTCACACTATTTTAAAAAAATAAAAAAAGGTGTGGAAATCACACCTTATACCATATCCTCTAGCGTTCGTAGATCTTTTATCAGTACTATACCCCTTTTGTTCTCCACGATTCCATCTGCAGAAAATCTTTTAAGCATTCTTAAAACAACCTCACGCGCTGAATTAATCTGCTTTGCTATATGCTCGTGCGTTGTTTTAATTTCTCTATTACCCGTTTTGTTATACTCCTCAATTAAAAATGATGCTACGCGCTTATCAAGCCCCATAAATATTATTTGTTGCATTGTGAACATTACGCTTGAAAATCTTTGTGTCAAAAGCTCATACATAAAGCACTTCACGTAAATATTTTCCTCAGCAATCCTTGTAAATACCCCTGTAGCCAATATAAGCATTTCACAATCTGATTCTGCAACAATTTGAGTATCAAATGTAATTTGACTTATCACGCACGATGCCGAAAGCACACACACATCATACTGATTAAGCCTGAAAAGTGTAATTTCTCTGCCATCCTCAGAAATAATATATGTTCTCACTTCCCCACTTATCATA
>CAZYYT010000228.1:0-2925 GCA_964651775.1 uncultured Oscillospiraceae bacterium
AAACTTTCTTGATGCATTTAATGGCTGGCAGCTTGTAAAAGAGCTTTCGGAGGCTACGGGGCTTCCTGCAGTTACGTCATTTAAGCACGTTAGTCCCACATCTGCAGCAGTGGGTCTTAAACTTTCCGAAAAGCTCAAAAAAGCTTGCTTTGTAGATGATATAAAAAATCTTGATGATTCACTTGTTGCATGTGCTTATGCAAGGGCAAGAGGTACTGACAGAATGTGTTCTTTCGGTGATTGGGTTGCACTTTCACATGAATGTGACGAAATTACTGCGGAGCTTATTAAACGTGAGGTTTCGGATGGAATTATTGCACCGGGCTACAGCGAAAAGGCACTTGAGATTTTAAAATCAAAGCGTAACGGAAACTATAATATTGTTAAAATTGATAAGGATTATATTCCTATGCCGCTTGAGAAAAAGCAGGTTTACGGAATTACCTTTGAGCAGGGGCGTAACAACTTTAAAATTGACAAATCACTTCTTACACAGATTGTTACAAAGAACAAAAATCTTCCCGATGGGGCTGCAATTGACCTTATAATTTCACTTATTACACTTAAATACACACAGTCAAACTCTGTATGCTTTGCTTATGGTGGACAGGCAATTGGTGTTGGCGCAGGTCAGCAGTCAAGGATTCACTGTACACGCCTTGCAGGTACAAAGGCAGACACGTGGTTTCTTCGTCAAGCTGATAAGGTTTTAAATCTTCCTTTCCGTGATGATTTAAAGCGTGCCGACAGGGATAATGTTATTGATGGTTATATAAACAAAAATGAAGAGGATGTTTGTGCAGATGGCATCTGGGAAAAGTATTTTACTGTAAAGCCACAACCCTTTACACTAGAAGAAATGAGAGCGTATCTTGACACAATTGATGGTGTATCACTTGGCTCTGATGCATTTTTCCCATTCTGCGACAATATTGAAAGAGCTAAAAAAAGCGGTGTAAAATACATTGCAGAGCCTGGCGGTTCTATTCGTGATGATTTAGTTATCAATTGCTGCGATAAGTACGATATGGTTATGGCATTCACAGGTATGAGATTATTCCACCACTAATCAGAAAGGAAGTTACAAATGAATATTCTTGTTGTAGGCGGTGGCGGAAGAGAGCACGCCATTATCAAAAAAATAAAAGAAAATAAAGATGTAACAAAAATATATGCACTTCCCGGAAACGGGGGTATAGCACTTGATGCAGAGTGTGTGAATATCGGTGCAAAGGATATAGATAAAATAGTTGAATTTGCGCTTGAAAATAACATTGACTATGCGATTGTAGCACCTGACGACCCACTTGTGTTAGGCTGCGTTGATGCGCTTACAGAAAAGGGCATTTTATGCTTTGGACCAGATAAAAAGGCGGCTATAATTGAAGGTAGTAAGATTTTTTCAAAAAATCTTATGAAGAAATATGGTATCCCTACGGCGGCCTACGAGGTGTTTACTGATGTAGATTCAGCAGTAAAATATCTTGAAACTGCACCCATTCCAACAGTTATTAAGGCAGATGGATTGGCACTTGGTAAGGGTGTAATTATTGCAGAAAACAGGGAAGAAGCAATTGAGGCAGTTTTAGACATGATGCAAAACGATAAATTCGGTGCAAGCGGAAGACAGATTGTCATTGAAGAGTTCTTAACAGGACCCGAGGTATCAGTTTTATCCTTTACAGATGGTAAGACTTTGGTGCCGATGGTTTCTTCGATGGACCATAAACGTATTGGTGATAATGATACAGGCCTTAATACAGGCGGTATGGGAACTGTTGCGCCTAACCCTTATTATACAAAAGCTCTTGAAAAAGAGTGTATGGAAAAGATTTTTATTCCTACAATGGAGGCTATGAATAAAGAGGAAAGAACCTTTAAGGGTTGCCTTTACTTTGGCCTTATGATTACAAAGGATGGCCCGAAGGTTATTGAATACAACTGCCGTTTTGGTGACCCTGAAACACAGGTTGTTCTTCCGCTTTTAAAGGGTGATCTTCTCACAATTATGCAGGCGGTAACAAATCAGACGCTTTCTGATGCTTGTGTAGAGTTTAAGGATGAAAGTGCTTGCTGTGTTATAGTTGCATCGGGTGGATACCCCGAAAGCTATGAAAAGGGCAAGGAAATTACTGCGGATAAGGATGTTTTAGACGATATTTACTTTGCAGGCGCAGACTGTAAAGGTGATAAACTTTACACAAACGGTGGTAGAGTGCTTGGCGTTGTGGCAATTTCCGATACACTTGAAAAGGCAATTGAAAAATCTTATGAAAAAGTAGAAAAAGTAAGCTTCGAAAAGGCTTACTACAGAAAAGATATTGGTTCAAAGGCCCTTAAAGCAAAGGAGGAAAACTAATGGTATACAGAGCTTATGTCGAAAGAAAACACGAATTTGCAAGCGATAGTGAACATCTTCTTTATGAGCTTAAGACCTTTCTTGGAATAGATAAACTTGAAAGCGTTAGAATCATAAACAGATATGATGTCCAAAACATTACCCCCGAGCTTTTTGAAAACGCTAAAAAGACGGTTTTTTCAGAGCCACAGTCAGATAATGTTACAGAAACTATTGAACTTGATGATGCAAAAAGCTTTGTGGTAGAGTTTTTGCCGGGTCAGTTTGACCAAAGGGCAGACTCTGCTGCACAGTGTATTCAGTTTATCTCACAAGGTGATAGACCTCTTATTCGCACAGCAAAGGTTTATGCACTTTACGGAAAGCTTACGGACAATCAACTTGCTGAAATTAAAAAATATGTTATTAACCCGGTTGAGGCAAGGGAGGCTTCCGAAGAAAAGCCCAAGACACTTAATGTGGAATATGAAATTCCAACCTCAGTTAAAACGCTTGATGGTTTTATAGAGCTTTCACGTGATGAGCTTGATAGTTTTATTAAAGAGTATGGCCTTGCAATGGATATT
>CAZYYT010000229.1:0-2910 GCA_964651775.1 uncultured Oscillospiraceae bacterium
TAAAAAAAAACTATAAGGTTGAACGAAAGCTCACCAGGCTCATTCACCCTCCACTTGTTTTGCCATATAAGATTTCTGAGCATAAGGTAACTAGGAACGGATACGATATACCGGTAAGAATTTTTACGCCTGATAATTATATGTCCAATGATATTATTTTGTTTTTTCATGGCGGTGGCTGGGTAATTGGTGATATAAACAGTTATACTAATGTTTGTGCTGTCATGGCTGAAAAAACCGGCTACCGTGTTATGTCTGTAGATTACAGGCTTGCACCTGAATACCCATTCCCGTGCGGTCTTGAGGATTGCTATGCTGTGGCAAATGAGCTACATTTAGGGGGATTTGACAAAACTATAGAAAACGTTGGAAACATAACACTCGTCGGTGATAGCGCTGGTGGAAACCTTGCGGCGGCCGTATGTATTATGGCAAATGACCTAAAAGAATTTTCTGTTAAACAGCAGATATTGTTTTATCCCTCATTATATTATGACCATACATCTTCCTCACCTTTTAAATCAGTAATTGAAAATGGAACAGATTATCTGCTTACTTCTAAAAAGATCTGTGATTATATGGATATGTATTTGCCCGATAAATCCAAAAGAAACTCACCGTATTTTGCCCCGCTCGTTAACGATGATATGTCAAATCAGCCAAGAACATTAGTTATAACGGCAGAGTACGACCCATTGCGTGACGAGGGTGAAGAATATGCTAAAAAACTTTCAAGCTTTGGATGCGATGCGACTATTTACCGTATGGACGATGCGCTTCATGGTTTTTTGTCACTTCCGTCAAGGTTTGTTCATGTAAAAAGAAGCTACAAGGTTGTAAATTTGTTTTTGAAGGGGAATGATAAGATTTGAACAATGAATGGAGAAGCCTTGACAATGCAGCAAAAATATTTCCAGCGGCGCAAGACGGGGCGGACACACAGGTGTTTCGATTTTCGTGCGAGCTTTTAGAAACGATAGAACCCGATATACTGAAAAAGGCAGTTTGTGAGGCTCTGGATATATTTGACGTGTTTAGAGTTGTTATGAGGCGTGGAATATTTTGGTACTATCTTGAAAAAACCTCTATTGAACCGGTTGTAAAAGAGGAATATAAAACGCCCTGTGCATCAATTTATAAGGGCAACAAGGGTGACCTTCTCTTTGAAGTTACCTATTATAATTGTCGTATAAATCTTGAAATATATCATGTACTGTCTGACGGAACGGGTGCAATGAATTTTCTTAATACAATTGTATCAATCTATCTCAAGCTAAGACATAATATACAAGACTCTCTGCCTGAATATGACGCTTCAAAGGCACAGATGAAGGATGATAGTTTTTATAGATACTATATCGATCATAAAAATCACCGTGAAAAATCAAAACCTGCATACAAGATTAGCGGGTCTGTCTTGCCGGAAGATAGAATGAATATAATAACTGCCCGTATGAAAGTATCGGATATTATAACGGTGTCTCATGACTATGACACAACATTGACAGGTTTCCTAGGCGCCTGCCTTATTGATTCAATCGGCAATAGTATGACAAGCCGTGCGAAAAAGAAGGACGTTGTTTTATCAATACCAGTAAACTTAAGAAAATTTTTTCCATCGGAATCTGCAGTAAATTTTTTTGGGCTGATATGTACAGGCTACAATTTTTATAAACAAAAAAATAGCTTCGAAAAAATAGTCAATAAAATTAATCGTGATTTTAAGGAAAAGTTAAATGAAGAAAATCTTCTTGGAATCATGAACGCATATTCTGCGATTGAACACAATTTTTTTGCAAAAATAATTCCTCTGGAATTAAAGAACTTTATACTTAGACAAGCATACAAAATTTCAATGAAGCAAAGCACAGCTACCCTTTCAAATATAGGGAAAATATACATGCCGGAATCTATGGAAAAGTATATAAAAGCATATGATGTTTACTCTGGAACAAGCAAGATTCACGTATGTGTGTGTTCATATAACAACATATTAAGTCTAAGTATTACAACGCCTTATGCAAGTACCGAAATCCAACGGTTATTTTTTAGAAAACTTACATCGTTTGGTATAAAGTGTGACCTGTATACAAATGCTGAGGGAGGTAGCCCCGATGAAAGAGTGTAAAAAGTGCGCGGTTTTTATTCATGGCACTGATAAGATTTGCCCACTTTGTCAGGGAAAACTTGATGGAGATGACGATGAGCCAAATTTCCCGAATATAGATACTGTTTATAAACAGCACAGATTTTTATTCAAATTGCTTATTTTAGTTACGGTTTCAGCAGGAATTATTTCAACCACAATAAACATGATACTTCCCCAAACAGGCGTATGGGCACTGTTTGTCGTATTAGGCATTATAAGCTTTTGGTTAAGCATGACAATAGCCTTCAAAAACAGAAATAATGTTTCAAAGAATATTTTGCATCAGGTTGTCGTCATCTCTCTTATGTGCGTGTTGTGGGACTATATAACAGGCTGGAATGGTTGGTCTCTTAATTATGTCTTCCCTATCGCATGTACAGTTGCCCTTTTTTCAATAGCAATACTTTCTGTCATTCTTAATATGAAAAATTATAAAATTTATTTGATAACTAATATTATTATTGGATTTGCACCGCTTGTACTGTATTTTACGGGCATAATATCAATATCAATCCCTTCTCTTATATGCACTGCTATCAGTATGATATTTTTTGTGTTGGCGTTACTCTTTTATGGAAACGATATAAAAAAAGAACTATCAAAATCGTTTCATTTATAATTCTAGATTAATGTAATAAACTAGATATACTTTTACAATTTTGATATTTCATATGATAAAATGCTAATTAAAAGTTATTAAAGAGGTTTATGTAAATGGCTAAGAAAATAAAACAATATTCAACTGTACTATTGGGAATTAT
>CAZYYT010000230.1:0-2903 GCA_964651775.1 uncultured Oscillospiraceae bacterium
AGATTCCATAACTAAATAGTCTGCTGTTTCTATCATTGTTGGAGAATCTAAAAGAGGTATATCATTGTTTCCTAAATCACCTGTAAATACAACTTTTTTTTGTTCAGCGTTTTCTGTAATCCAAATTTCTATAATGCTTGAGCCTAGCATATGCCCTGCATCATTAAACCTTACTTTTATATTTTCATCTAGTTCTATTATTTCATCATAAGATACTGGTCTAAATAGTTCAAGTGATTTTTCAGCCTCTTCTTGTGTATATAATGGTGGAAGTGCTTCTTTTCCTTCTCTTTTTCTTTTTCTATTTTTCCATTCAATTTCAGCTTCTTGAATGTGTCCACTGTCTGGTAACATTATTGAACACAAATCACATGTTGCTTTATGTGCATATATTTTATTCCTATACCCTTCCTTATATAACTTTGGAATTCTACCTGAATGGTCTATATGAGCATGAGTTAATAGCATAAAGTCTATCTCCTCTATATCAAAGGCAAATGGTGCTTCATTTAGCATTTCATCTCTTGCTTGTCCTTGATACATTCCGCAATCAACTAAAAATTTTCTTCCTGCACCTTCAACTAAAAAATTTGAACCTGTTACTGTTTTTGTTGCTCCTAAAAATGTAATATTCATATGTTTCCTCCTAAATAAATAATTTAATTTTTTTATTTAATTTAATATTTTCATAGTTCATTGATATAGTCTGTGTTGTATTTAATTCGTTTTCTTCATCATATATTTCTATTTTTAATTCTTCTTTTTCTTTTTTTATTTTTATATATATTGTTTGTAAATCAATAATTCTAGTATTTAATATGCACATTAATATGTTTTTATCTAGCTCGTTCCCATCTGAAAAATTAAATATTAAATTAAACTTTAATACTTTCTCCACTATGGCTTCTTCTAACTTTTTTACATATGGTTTTAACTTTTGAATATCTTTTATATATTTATTTTCCTTATATAGGAGATTTATATAGTATCTCACTTCATATAATGCATTTATTATATCATCTTTTTCCAAACATTTATCAATTTTTTGTATAAAACATTCTATGAATAGTTTTTGCATTTCAATTATATTTTCATTATTAGTAGTGTGCGTTTTTTCATTTATTTTTATCATATCTATTATGCTTTTAATTTCTTCTTTTCTTTCAATATATACTTTAGGCTCCATAAAAAGATTAATTTCTGATATTTTATCTAATATTTTATTTCTTTCTTCTTTTAATATTTCTACTAAATAATTCATGCTAAAAATCTTTTCATTGTTTTTCAAAATACTATTTCTTAATTTATATTCATTCTTTAAAAGTTCTTTATCATTTATTATTTTATCTAGCTCAAGTATCTTCTCCCTATTAGCTTTTTTTATGTTTGATATTTCCTTTAAAAACTCTCTTTTATTTTCCATTAGATTAAGCTCTTCTTGTTTTTTTTGCTTTATAT
The DNA here is from genome assembly GCA_964651775.1 of uncultured Oscillospiraceae bacterium. Taxonomy (GTDB): domain Bacteria; phylum Bacillota; class Clostridia; order UMGS1883; family UMGS1883; genus UMGS1883. The sequence continues at coordinate 1,459 of CAZYYT010000230.1, forward strand.
CTAGTACAATTTTTTTATATTCTCTATTGCTATTTGAAATTTTTATGATTGATATTCTTTTTAATATATTAATCATTTTTTGTATGGTTTCATATTTGTACTTCTGTTTTAATTTATTTTCTAACTTTTGGGCAAAGTCATCTTCATTTTTAATAATATTTTGCATATAACTTTTAATTATCTCGTTATTTAATAATAACAGTAAATTCTGATATATTAAATTAGCATTTATATTTTCTATTTCTTCTATTGAAGTTACCCATGACCATCCATTAAAATCTCTCACAACCTCAGCATAATTTATACTGTACCCTTCAAACAGCATATCGTATAGTGGTTTCTTTTCAATTACATCTAATTCGTTTTTATAATTTATATTTTTCTTCATAATTTTAATAATCGAATATAACATCCAGTTATTATTAGGAATTGTTTTTATTGCTCCATTTTTATAGTCAATTACATACTTTTGTCCATTTGTTTCATTTGGCATAATAATTTGAATTGAATCACAATATTGTTTTATAGATTTTAATATTTTTTCTAAGAAACTTTTTTTTTCTTCAACTTCTCTTTTTACTATTTCATAATCATCATATGATTCTTCTATTTTATATATCATGCTTAATAAATTGCTTTTTACATCTTCTGAAAAAGGTTTATGTGATAAAACTTCTTCTAATTCATTATTAAAAGTTCTTGTATTAAATTTAGAAAAAATTTTTTCTTTCTTCATAAATTTCCCCTTTTAAGATATTCCTTTTTCCGGGTCGATTGGTAATCGACCCCTACATAAATTATCATTACTTATTTCGGATTTTTCCGAGTCGACACAAGGTCAACCCCTACATATATTTTTTATTGATTTTAATATGTTTTGCGGGCAGGGATGGAACCCTTCCCCTACAACTTTTACAATTTATTTTTGTTTCTATCCTTCTGTTTCTTGTTGTTGTGACATTTTTAGTTCCTGCCATCTTTCTTTGCTCATTAGAACTTCTCTTGGCTTACTTCCTTGGTATCCTGATATTATTCCTCTTTCTTCCATTTGGTCTATTATTCTGCCTGCCCTTGCATATCCTACTTTAAATCTTCGCTGAATAAAAGATGTTGAAGCTTGCCTTGTTTCTATTGCTACTTCAATAGCATCCATTAAAAATGGATCTGTGTCGTCATCATCATCCTTTTGGTCTAGTTCTTTATCTGTAGTATTTGCTTTTTCAATAGAATCTATTATATCCTCATTATAAATGGCTTCGCCTGAATTAGATTTTAAGAAGTCTACAATTTTTTCAACTTCTTTATCAGACACAAAAGCACCTTGTACTCTAATTGGTTTTGAAACTCCAGCCGGATAAAATAACATATCACCTTTTCCAAGTAGCTTTTCTGCACCAGCCATATCTAAGATTGTTCTTGAATCCACCTGCGAAGACACTGAAAAT
>CAZYYT010000231.1:0-2899 GCA_964651775.1 uncultured Oscillospiraceae bacterium
GTGTCAAATTTTGGAGAAACTGAAGACGGTCAAGAAATAAAGTTATTTACTCTAACTAATTCTAATGGCATGATTGCTAAATTAACTAATTATGGAGCTATTTTAATATCATTATTTGTACCAGATAAAAATAAAAATTTAGTTGATGTAGTACTTGGATTTGATAAAATTGAAGATTATTTTATTAATCATTGTTATTTTGGTTCAACTATAGGTAGGAACAGTAATAGAATTAAAAATTCAACTTTTAAATTAAATAATATTTTATACTCTTTGGATAAAAATGAAAGAGAAAACAATTTGCATAGTGGATTTAACTGTTACAATAAAAGATTATGGGATGCAAAATTTGATGAAAAAACTTGTTCTGTTTTCTTTCATATTTTGAGCCCAGATGGAGATCAAGGATTCCCTGGGAATTTTGATATTACTGTTAAATACACATTAACAGATGATAATTCATTAGGTATACATTATGAAGGTGTGTCTGACAAAGATACAATCGCAAATATGACCAATCATAGTTATTTTAATTTAGATGGGTGTAATAATGAAACTGCAATAAATCAAAAATTATGGATTAATAGTGATAAATTTGTAGCTGTTGATGAAGAACTTATTCCTACTGGTAAGTTAGAAAATGTTTTTGGTACTCCTATGGATTTTTCAGCTTTAAAACTTATTGGGAAAGAAATAAATAATAATTTTCAACAATTAGTATTTACTGGTGGTTATGATCATAGTTATTTATTGAATAAAAAATCAAATGAAATAGAAAAACAAGCTATGCTCATGAGTCAAAAAACTGGAATAGCAATGGAAGTATATACTGATTGTATTGGGATTCAATTTTATTCAGGCAATTTTATAGATGACATTCCTCAAATTGGTAAAAATGGAATGATTTATGAAAAAAGATCTGGCATTTGTTTAGAAACCGGATTCCTTCCAGATAGTATTAATCAAAAGAATTTTGTTTCTCCAATTTTAAAAGCAAGAGAAAAGTATAATACAACAACAATATATAAATTTTTATAACAAATATATTAAAATAGATGGGAAAAATTCCCATCTATTTTAATATTGCTATTAATGATTTTATTTTAATTCCTTGTTTCATAAACATTTCCTCATGTTCAGTTAATATATTATCTTCATCTTGTTTTGATTCTAAATCATAAACTTTTTCTATTATTTCAAAACCTGATTCTTCAAAATATTTTATACTATCTTTAAATAATTCATCATTATCAGTTTTAAAATATATTTCACCTCGTGGTTTCAAGAAAATTTTATATTGCTCTAATTGCTTTGGATAAGTAAGTCTTTTTTTATTGTGTCTTCTTTTCTCCCATGGATTACAAAAATTTATATAAATTCTATCAACTATATCTTTTTCGTTTAGCATGTTATGAATTATTTCTATTTCTTGGGCAGTTAACAATATATTATCAATTTTTATTTTTGCAAATTGATATTCTTTTTCAATATTTCTTTTTGCAATTCCTAATACTTCACTTTTTATATCTATTCCTATATAATTTATATTCGGAGTTTTAACAGCTAATTTTGATATAAATCCGGCCTTTACCACATCCGAAGTTCAATATGTATTGGAGCCTTTTTTTTAAAGATCTTTTTCCATTTGCCTATATTTGTACATGGATCATTTACAAAAAATTCACATTCTTCTAGTTCAGGTCTAGCCCAAGGTTTTTTTCTTAATCTCATCTTTTTTAATACTCCACTTTTCTATATAGTATCTACGTATTATAGCTAGATTTGTAAACATTCTTCCCACAAAAACTACAATTGCTGCTAAATAAATATCTATATTTAATTTTACTCCTAGCCATGTTAGCATTATTGACAATATTGCGTTACCAAAAAATCCAGTAATAAAAATTTTTAAGTTAAAATTTCCTTTTAGTACTGATGTAATTCCTCCAAATACCGAATCTAATGCAGCTACTATTGCTATGGCTAAATATCCAGAATATATATATGATATTGTTGGAGCATTCATTCCTATTATTGCGCCTAATATACAACCTATTAAAATTGCTATTGCTATCATTTTTATTCCCCCTTTTTATATTCAAAATTTAAATTGCCATTATATTTGTTAATTGTTATATTTTCCTGTGGTTGTAAAATCACATCTTTTCCTTCTGCTATCTTTGTATCAATATATCCATATTGTTTTTGTGATAAACCACTTTCTAAATATTTTGAATTCCCGATTGCTTTTACTATAAATGGTGATACTATTCTTTCTCCATTTACACTTATATATGTACTGTTAACACTAGTAACATAAGAATCATAGACAATTCTTTGATCATTTATTGATATAGCTTCTGCTCCCGCTTCTTTTAATTGATTTAATAAAGTAAGTAAATCTTCTGCTGTTATTTGTTCTTCTGCTGTATCTTTTAATGTTATTATTATTCCACTTCCTTTAACATCATTTATACCTAATAAATCTTTTGATTGTTTTAGTTCTGAAGCTAATAATTCAGACGCTTTTGAATTTGTTGTTATAATTGTATTATATTCATCTATTTTTGTTTGTGTTTCAATTATTTTTTTAGATATATCTTCTATTTTTGTTTTAAAACTTGCAATTTCAGTACGCAATTCATCTTCTCTCATATTTTCAATCGAAGTAATATCTGTTTGGCTTATTGTTTTAAATTGAATAAATATAACTGTTGTCAACAAAACACATATTAATCCTATGGTTATTATTATTGTTGTTTTACCTTTCAATTATTACTCCTCCTTATTTATATAATCATAATTATATAACCCATTATATTTTGGTATTGTAATATTTTGTGATTTTTCTATTTCGACAACTACTCCGTCATCTTGCATGATATCAAGATATCCTTGT
>CAZYYT010000232.1:0-2896 GCA_964651775.1 uncultured Oscillospiraceae bacterium
TGTGGAAACCTCAATAGCTGCAGATGATGAAAGACCGCCACCATGGGGAACAGTATCGTCATAAAGCATATCACAACCTATGATGTTGTAGCCCTTCTTAATAAGCTCCACACAAACACCTGCTTGGTAGTTACCCCACCAAAGATCACGATAATTTTCAAGATTATTTATATCAAGCTCAACCATATCAGGAAGGTCTGTAGCTTTAAGTCTGATTTTATCTGCACCGGTCTTGCGAAGGACAATTGTTGTACACATTGAAAGAGAAGCGGGGAAAACATAACCGCCATTGTAGTCTGTATGCTCACCAATTAGATTTACTCTGCCGGGTGATTGAAAAACCCTAAGGTCAGATTCATCCCCACCATAGATTTTTATAAATTCCTGTTTGATTTCATTAATTGTCATATCTTTTATTCCTTTCGGATTTTATTTGTCTGATTCAAGATATTTCTTATAAGCCGCACGAAGCTCAGCACTTGTATCCTCGGGGGCAGTGGGGTTACAGTGCGCCCACGCACCTGTTTCACTTGATGCATTGAATTTTTGCTTATCTGCACTACGCATAGGCGGGAAAAATTCAATATGGAAGTGGTAAAAATCACTTGTATCCTCGCAGTTAACAGGACCCTGATGCATACACATCATATAAGGAAATACGTATCCGAAAAGATTATCAAGTGTACCTGCTGCAGCACGAATTGCTGATGCAAGGTTATTCTTTTCACGGTCATTAAATTCTGATATATATTGTTTATGTGCCTTTGAAGCTATGTAAACACCATAAGGATATTCGCAGAAGAAGGGAAGGAAACAGATGAAATCTTCGTTTTCAAAAATAATCCTGCGTCCATCATCCGTCTCATCCTTAAGCATATCACAGATAAGACAGTTTCCGCTTTCTTCAAAATGCTCTTTAGAAGACTCAAGCTCCAGTTGAAGCTTCTTAGGAATAAAGCTATAGCCATAAATCTGACCATGAGGGTGTGGCATTGTTACACCAACTGCTGCACCTCTGTTTTCAAAAATAAAAACATACTTGATTTTATCGTCTTTTCTCAAATCTTCAAAACGCTCTGTCCACAAATCTACAAGCTTTCTAACGTGGGGAAGACTAAGCTCGGGAAGAGTAATCGTGTGCTCAGGTGAGTATAACACTACCTCGCACTTACCATAGTTTTCAGCTGTTTTGTAAAGAGTTGTACCAACATCATCAGGAGCAGGTGGATTTTGTGAAAGCGCGGGAAAATCATTGTCGTATTTTAAAACGTCAAATGATTTCGGTACCTTATCATTGTCAGGTCCGGGACAAAACGGACACCAATCCTTGGGCATCTGAGGACGATTTTGCCTGTTAGATGCAATCATAACCCAATCTTTTGTGAGTGGGTGCCAACGTAATTCTGCCATTAATTCTCACCTCATATAGAATTGTCTTTTATAAGCATCGAAAGAACTTCGGAGTAAAGTGCCTGCGGGTCCTTCTTAAAGGCCGCACACATTTTTTTAGCCATAATTTCGTCTCCAACGGCAATGGTGATATTAAACAAATCAGATGCACCCTCCGTTATTCCGAGAGAAACACTATATTCAATATCACTTACCTTGGCATAGTCTGCCTTAATCGAAAGTGAATTCTTTAGTTCTTTAACTTTTAATTTTATCGTACGAAGAAGCCTTTCACGGACAGTTTTTGGAATGCTTGAAGAGAAAAATTTAAGCGCTTCCTTTCCCTTTTCGGTAAGACTATAAAATCTGTCACAATCCTCAGTATAGTAAGTAACAAAACCTTCTTCATAAAGCTCTGCCAGGTGATTTTCAAGGTCAAAATAATTCACAATGGGCTGAAGCATAATTATATCAACAAGGTATGAGTTTGGTACAGGCATACGAAAACTATCAATAACAAACATTGAAATAAGCTTAACATTAATTTTATCATCAAAGCAATAATCCAATTTAAATCCTCCTAAAAATTGTATTATTCTTCCTCTTCCTCGTCAAACTCATCTTCAACGTTAATTATTTCACCCTTGTTGTTTACGATAAGTGAAGGCTGAGAGTTCCACTGTGGAAATGCTCTGGAAACAATAAAGTTAACAAGTACCAGTGAAAGGAAAACAATCAGTGACTCAAAAAGTGAACTAACTATGAATACCATAAAAAATTCTGCTGGGGATGAAAGAAGTACACCTGACTTAGAGTAGGTTGTAAAGAAGAAACTGAATGGATAACCAACGAATACCTTATATATAACTGACATTATAAGAATATTTACGACAACAGACACACAAAGTCTTGTCCATACAACCTTTGTAAGAAGGTCTGTATAAAAACCACGCAAGCGCGTTCCAAACCATGTGATTTTGTATCTGTAGAGAATCCAACCATGAATAAATCCGGCAACCATTGCACCAATAGAATACAATAAAGAAGCATCCGGATGAATTGCAATCATTCTAACAATTGTACAAAGTGCTACACCAATTGCACACGTTATAGGACCGTAATAAAAACCGAGAAGGGCGTTTACAATGATATCAAGGTTTGTAGTAACATACTGAACGATATTGTTGCTAAAAAATGAAAAAGCTACACTGCCGATAACGCCTAGAAGAATGTATGCGCCGATTAGTATAAGCATAACAATAAGTGTTGAACGCTGCTTAAGATGTGAGGCTGATGATAAAAGCATCATTTTGCATTTGTCCCTGTACCTAACATTGGTCATATCAACATTAAGGTAGGGGTTTGCAGTGCTTAGATGTTCCTCATCATAATCTAAAAAAACTTTTTTCATTACATTTTCCTCCCTAAATATAAACTACCTTTAATTATATTACATTTGAAATATTTTTTCAATAACTTTTTTATTTTATTCCAACCTTTTTATTTT
>CAZYYT010000233.1:0-2888 GCA_964651775.1 uncultured Oscillospiraceae bacterium
CTTGGCGGGCAGCTGCCTGGGAGAGTAGGTCGTTGCCGAAACTAAAAGAACACATTAAACGATGTGTTCTTTTTTTGTCTAAACTAAAATAGTGCAAAAGTGTTGCGATTCAAAGAGACTGTTTATAGCAAAAATAATATGTATAAGTTAAAATTTAACATAGCAGAGTATTAAGTAGAAGAATAAATATGGCTAAAAGTGTTCCGCTACTAGAGGGAAGGCATTAGGAGTGGATTGCGGTGAGGGAAAGTCTGGTTATGACAAGAAGAATATAAAATTTCACATTATCGGAGACATTCTAACAATAAGTGCAGGAAGAAAGTTTGAGTATAAGCAAGAGGATAAAAAGGATAAATACATTCCTTATTAACTTTACTACATTAAATATACTCATCAATTTTTCAAGTATTTAGATTGGTAAGATTAAGGCAAAATATGAAAATGGTGTGTTAACCTTCAATATGCTTAAAAAAACATGAAGTTTTACCTGAGACAAAGAATCTTGAAATTGATTAATAATAGATGAGTGTAAGAGTTTAAGGCTTCCATTCTTAATAGTATTGTTTTTGTATTATGAAATACACAAACAGAGAAAAACTTAAAATATAATGTTTCTCTCTGTTTTTCTTTTCAATGAGATGTTGAAATCAGCATTTTGTGTAAGATATAAGGACTTTATTGACGAATATGGATATCCTTTGGATTGACTTTTTCCACAAAAAGGTATATAATCTCTTTTAAGTTGATATAGAATAATACATAAAAGAAGGTGCACAGTAATGAAATTATCACAATTGTTTGCAGAGAAAAAACCAACACTGTCATTTGAGGTTTTTCCACCTAAAAATGATGACATATTTGAAAGCGTGAAAAGTGCCACGGAATGCATTGCTGCACTATCTCCGCGCTATATGAGTGTAACGTATGGAGCAGGTGGAGGTACAAGCGAGTATAGCGTGAAGATTGCCACTAATATATTAAAACACTACGGAGTAACACCATTGGCGCATTTGACATGTCTTTCATCTACTAAGGATAGAATTGCACAAATTTTATCTGAACTTGAGAAAAATGGAATAGAGAACGTCTTGGCTCTTCGCGGTGACATTCCAATTGGTGAAAAAAAGGATGCGAAAAGAGAATACAAGTATGCATACGAACTTGTTCAGGATATTAAAAAATATGGTAACTTTTGCATCGGTGGTGCCTGTTATCCGGAACATCATACAGAATCGGAAAATTCAATTGACGACATAAAACATTTAAAAGAAAAAGTTGACGCGGGTTGTGATTTTCTTACAACACAGATGTTTTTTGATAATAATATTCTTTATAGCTTCCTATATAAAATAAGAGAGGCAGGAATTACCGTTCCTGTTGTAGCCGGAATTATGCCTGTTACAAATAAAAAACAAATCAAGCGAATTTGTGAGCTTTCCGGTACATATTTGCCTCAAAGATTTAAATCCATTGTAGATCGGTTTGGTGATAATCCGGCCGCTATGAAGCAAGCAGGAATCGCTTATGCAACTGAACAGATTATTGATTTACTTGCAAATGGAGTGAACGCAATCCACGTGTATTCAATGAATAAGCCTGATATTGCCGAGGCTATACAGAAAAATCTGTCAGAAATTATTTTGTAAAGGATTTTAGGCATGATACAGATTGAAACATTAAATACAATAGATATAAAAAAAACAGAGGTGTTGAGATACCTTGGATACGGCAAAAGCAATGCGGATGCAAACGTATCAAGTATAATAGATAAAATTATTATAGAAATGAAACAAAAATTATCTCTAAGGTCCTGCTATGACAAATATCCTGTATCGGTGGCTGAAGATGATTCATTATGTTTTGGAAGTATTAAAACAAATTCAAGAAGTTTAAAAAAAAATCTTCATGGCTGTGATGAGGTGTTAATTTTTACTGCAACAATAGGGGTTGATATTGATAGAATAATCGGTAAATATAATATGCTATCCCCATCACACGCAGTAGTGGCACAGGCAGTTGGAGCGACCTTGATTGAAGAATGGTGCGATGTCCTATGCTCTCGATTTAGTGAGAATGAGAAGAGTGAAAACAAAGTTTTTCGACCGAGGTTTAGCCCGGGTTATGGTGACTTTCCACTTGAAATGCAAAAAAAGATTTTTGAAATGTTGGACTGCCCAAGAAAAATCGGTGTTTCCTTAACTGACAGTCTTTTGATGGTGCCATCCAAATCAGTTTCAGCTATTATCGGTATATGTAAGGACAACCATTGCTGTAAAAAAAGTGGTTGTGAAATATGCAAAAATATTAATTGTGAATACAGGAGATGACTTGGTATGTGTATATTAGATAAATTGAAATCCGGAAGATTATATTTTGACGGAGGGTTGGGTACTTGCTTGCAGGCAAAAGGTTTGAATGCAGGTGAATTTCCTGAACTTTGGAATATTACTCATGCAGAGATAATAAAAACACTTCACAGGAACTATCTTGATGCGGGCTGCGATATATTAAAGACTAATACATTTGGTGCAAATTCTTTGAAATTTAAGCCCTATGAGCTTGAGAACATAGTTTCTGCTGCGATATACAATGCGAAAAAAGCCATTTTGGATAGTGGATATAAGGATAAATATATTGCTATTGATATAGGTCCTACGGGAAAACTTTTAAAACCACTCGGAGACTTAGCTTTTGAAGATGCAATAGAGGTTTTTGCTGATACTGTAAAGTTAGGTGTAAAATATGGTGCTGATATTGTTTTAATTGAAACAATGAACGATAGTTTAGAAACAAAGGCAGCTGTTTTAGCAGCAAAGGAAAATTCAAATTTGCCTATATTTGTGACCAATGCATATGATGAAAGCGGAAAACTTATGACGGGTGCATCA
>CAZYYT010000234.1:0-2863 GCA_964651775.1 uncultured Oscillospiraceae bacterium
GCATAATAGGAATAGGGCAATACTTTGGTTTTGATATATTCCAGACTAAAATTGGTAATAATTTAATTATTCCAAGTAATTTAAAGGTTGATAATCTCTCATTTTCGTTTGGATCAAAGACAATATACGGTACATTGTTTAACACTAATTTTGTTGGTAGTTTTGCAACACTAATGCTTCCAATTTCAATAGCTTCTTTTTTAATATCAAAGACCAAGAAACAAAAAATAACTACCGGAATAGCTGTTGTATTAATGATGTTTACTTGGATTGGATGTAATTCAAGAGCAGGGTATTTGGGAGTTGCTGTATCATCTATATTTGGTATTTGGTTTTTTAGAAAATCAATAAAAAAATATCGGAAGGTTTCTGTAAGTATAGTTGCAGTCTTGTTAGTGCTTGTAATGGCCATGAATTTTATTTCTCATGGTGCATTGTTTGATAGAATTAAGTCTTTTAACATTGTTGAGCAGATTACAAATGTAAAAGCACAGGATGAAACTGCTTTTAAATTCGAAGATATAGAATTAGGTAAAGATACTATTTCTATAAAGACAAACAGACAAATTTTAAACATGAAATTAGATGGCGACAAGCTATACTTATTTGATGAAAACATGGTTGAATTGTCTATTACAACAGAAGGAAATAAAATAAGAATTAACGACAACAATAAATATTGGCATATAAATAATATACAAATTCCAAAAAACTATCCCGGAGTTACGATAACAACACATTGGGGATGGGGTACTATTAATTTTTACTTTGCACAAGATGGTGTAAAAATATTAGGTAGTGGGGGAAGAATAACTCAGCCTATAATTGCAGAAAAATTCACACCATTAGATGGATATGAAAAATTAATGTCCGATAGAGGGTATATATGGAGCAGAACAATTCCGTTAATTAAAGATAATTTTATAATTGGTACTGGTGCTGATACATTTCCGATTGCTTTTCCACAAGATGATTTTATAGCAAAACTAAACATTTATATGGGTGCAAACATGGTTGTTGATAAACCACACAATATTTATTTGCAAATAGCTGAAAATTCAGGAGTTATATCATTATTAGCTTTTCTTACTTTAATTATCTTATATATGATGTCTGGATTGAAGTTATATGCTAAGGCAAACTATAATAAATTTGAAGAGTATATAGGTGTATCTTGTTTAATAAGTGTCATAGGTTATTTAACAGCAGGATTTTTTAATGATGGTGTTGTAAGCGTAGCACCAATATTTTGGTTGGTTATTGGATTAGGAATCAGTATTAATAAAAGACTTATGAAAGAATAAGAATTGCATAAATGAAAGAGGTAAAAAAATGGAGCCAAACAATAAAAAATACGGCTTTATTCTCCAATTAATTGAAGAATTAATATATGTTGCTTTTGTTGTAATTGGATATTATCTAGCCTTTTTATTAAGGTATAAAATGAATCCGGATTTATACAACCTGCAGCCATACTATGACAATATACCGTATATTGTCTTGGTTTCTATTATTGTATTTTATGTCTATAATATAGTATCAACTGTGAAAAAATCTATGTTTGAAAATGCATTAACTATTGCTATATCATTGTTTTTAATAGATATATCAGTAATTGCAATTGTTTTTTTTAACAGGGGTTTTTCATTCCCTAGAAGTGTTATATTACTAGGGTATGTTATGCAATTTATACTCATATTTACTGTAAAAGTAGTTATATTAAAATATTTAAAATCAAGTTGGAAACAAAAAGACATAATGATAATAGCATCAATAACAGAATCAGAAGAATTAGCAGTGAAACTATTGCTAGACAATGTTAATTTAGATAATCTTAAGTATATATGCAACCATGTAACTGAAGAAACTTATGAATTCATAGATAAATCTGAAAAAATATATGTTGGTAACGATATTAATATTAATGATAAATTGGCTGTTATAAAATATTGCACAGAACAGCAAAAGGACGTTTACTTTATTCCAGGTGTATATGAGTTATCAATGATTAATTCTAAACCTAATCAAGTAAAAGACATGCTTGTTTTAAAGGTTGAAAGGTTGGGGTTAACATTTGAACAAATAATTGCAAAAAGAATTATTGATATTTTAATTTCTCTTATTGGAATAATATTATTATTACCATTATTTCTAGTAATTAGCATAGCTATAAAGATTTACGACAGGGGTCCTATTTTTTACAAACAAGAAAGAGTAACCGAAAAAAATAAGGTTTTTAAACTATACAAGTTCAGAACAATGATAGTAGATGCTGAAAAAAAGACAGGACCAGTCTTGGCAACAGATATGGATGAAAGAATCACTGCAATAGGCAGATTTATGCGGGCAACAAGGATAGATGAATTTCCACAGCTTATTAATGTCTTAAAAGGAGAAATGAGTTTAGTGGGACCTAGACCTGAAAGACCTTTCTTTGTTGAAAAATTCAGTGGAGAAGTTGAAGAGTTTAAATATAGAGTATATGTTAAGGCGGGTATTACGGGTTTAGCTCAGATAATGGGGAATTATTCAACAAATGCCGCAAATAAAGCAAAGTACGACTTGTTATATATAAGAAATTATTCTTTGGTATTAGATATAATAATAATATTTAACACTGTAAAAATTATGTTTATGAAAGATAGTTCAGCCGGAGTCGCTAAAAATAAAAATTTACAGGAAATTTTGGTCGAACAAGATTTAAAAGCTAAAAAAGAAATGGGAATTACCAAGGTTGATAAGGAGCTTAACATATGAATAAAAAAGCATTGATAACTGGTGTAACAGGTCAGGATGGTTCATACTTAGCAGAATTCTTGTTAGATAAAGGATATTCTGTACATGGATTAGAAAGACGTTCATC
>CAZYYT010000235.1:0-2826 GCA_964651775.1 uncultured Oscillospiraceae bacterium
TTTCAAGGTCCAAATCTCGATTCTCATCTATTCTTGAGGTGGGAAAGTTGAGCTAGTTATATTAAATTTAACCTACCATAAAAATCTAACTTGAAAAATAATATTTTTAATAAATATTTAAAATAACTTTAATTAATACTTAAGTGTAAATAATAAATATAACATTTTAAGCACAAAAAACTTAAATTATAAATTTATATAATAACAAGCTAATAATTTAAGCTTAAATAAAGGGTGATATTGTGAAATTAATAATTATTAGTGGTAATTATCCGCATAAAATTGGCGGCGATTTTTTAAATAACGAAGTGTGGATTCTATCTAAGTATTTTGATGAAATATTATTAATTTCTGATTCAAAAAAAAATAAATTTGTTGATATTTATAATCTGCCCAATAATGTAAAATTTATTACAATAAACAGATATTATCATTATAAAGAATGTCTTATAAAAGCTTTTATTAAAATATTTTCTATTGAAACAATTATAGAATTAATATATGCCTCTAATACTCTTAATATAAAGATTAATTTTAATGCAATAAAAAAAATCGCAATTTATTATATGACATACTATAGATTATTAATATGGGTTAAAAGTAACGTTATTAAAAATGACAGTGACGTGATATTTTATTCTTATTGGCTTTCCGAGAGTGCTTATGCATTATCAAAATTAAAAAAACAAAAATTTATATTTAAAGCAATTTCACGAGCACATGGAGGAGATGCATTTTTAGATAGAGAGTATAATCCCTTTAGGAGAGAAAATTATAAATATCTAGATCAGATTCATTTTGTATCTGAAAAAGCATTAATTCAATTTACTAAAAATATAATATTACCTAATGCGTCCACAAAAGCAAAATTATATACATCATATTTAGGGACAATAAACGATGAATTAGCTGTCAATCCTACTACAAAATGTAAAAATAGTTTTATAATTGTTTCTTGTTCTAACATTATCCCTTTAAAAAGATTAGACTTAATTGTAGATTCATTGTCTAAAATCAAAAATCACAATATTAAATGGATACATTTTGGCGATGGCGAATATAAAAATGTCATATTTAATTTAGTTAATGAAAAACTATTAAATCTAAATAATATTTATGAAGTAGAATTTAAGGGTCAAGTTAACAATGAAGAAATATTAAATTATTACAAATTGTTTCATGTTGACCTATTCATAAATGTTAGCGATTATGAAGGAATTCCAGTTTCAATCATGGAAGCTTTGAGTTTTGGTATACCAGTTATTGCTAAAAATATTGGAGGAAACAGTGAAATAATTTTTGATAATATAAACGGTTATTTATTGGATAAAAATATTACATCTATAGAACTGTCAAAAAAAATTAATAAATTTATAAATCTAAAATCAAAAACTATTTACAATTTTCGTAAAAATGCTTATCAAATTTGGAAAAATAATTTTAATGCAAAATACAATTATATAAACTTTGCAAAGGAAATAAAAACCATATAGCAATTCTAACGCTAAATGAAAGTATAAGTTTATAATGAAAATAAAATTGGAGAATATTAATGAACATAAATTTAGAAAGCAAATTTAATATTTTAAATCCAGTAATATTAATTTTTATTTATTATTTACTTTCACCTATTGAGGACGTATTGAGTGTTAATTATGGAATAACATTAAAATATTTTATTCTAATGTTTATATTTGTATTTATTTTAAATTATATTCTCAATGACATGAAGATAGTTAAATGTGATGCTATAGTAATGATTATTTTTATATTAATGTTTATTTCATGGATAAGTACTTTATGGTCTATTGATATTAATTTAACTATTCGATTTAATGTAATATATACTGTGCTAATAATTTTTTATTTGTTAATGTATTTTATTAGTTTTACAAAAAAAGAAGTTTTGTTTCTTGAAAAAATTATAATATTTAGTGGTGTATTAATAGTAGGATATGTATTGATTAATAATAATATTTTTGTAAATAATCTAGTTAGATTAAAGTTAACTGAGGAAAGTGATCCTAATGGTTTGGCTGGAAGATTGATATTACCATTAATATTATCCATTAAATATTTATTAATTTCAAGAAATACGTCTATAAAAGTTGTTAATTTTAGCATTGCATTAAGTATATTTTCTATTTGTCTTTTTACTGGGTCTAGGGGGTTTGTTGTTGCTATATGTATAACGTTATTGTTTTATTTTGTTTATTGTTTAATCATTAATGATTATAAAAAACTACTTATGATGATATTTTTTATTTTAACTATAATATGTTTTATTGTGACATATCTTCCAAAAGATTTATATGAACGAATTTTTATTTTTGATAGTTATATTAGTAGTGTGAATGCATATGCTGACAGGACTGAAATATGGGCTTATACAATTAAAAATATTATACCTAAGATGTCTATTCTTGGGCTTGGTTCTGGGTGTGCATCTGTTAAGTTAGCTGATTTTTATTTAGGTGTTAGATATGGAGTTCATAATACATATTTAAATATGTGTGTTGAATATGGTATATTATTTTTGCCTGTTTTTATGTTATTCATTTTAATAATTTTAATAAATTGTATAAAACAAAGAGATATTTATAAATTATGTTCTTTGTTAAGTATACTTATTATAGCATTCTTTTTAGATTCTTACGGGAACAAATTTTTTTGGAATGTATTAATGTACTCTTCGATTGGATTAAAAAATATGAACATAAGTTGTATTAAAAATGAATTGAAATTATGGTAGATTTACACTTAAAGTCACTCGTGTCCAAGATAGGAAAATAAAAAAGTAAAGCCTCCGGAATTGGGATATCATTT
>CAZYYT010000236.1:0-2795 GCA_964651775.1 uncultured Oscillospiraceae bacterium
AAGAATCCTTGGAAGAGGATAGCGGACCAGGTTGACAAAGATTGCTTCATTGATGTGGAAAGTTTGATAATTCAAGGAACCGTCACCGGCAGTTTTAAAGCGGAAAACTTTGCCGAGGTCAAAGAAAAACTTGCGAAGCATAATCCGGCAATATTCATACCGGGATTTACCGTTTTAAATCCTTCGAAAATGGCCGATGATGAACCCGTTTTAAAATCGCCTACCGCGGAAAGATATGGCCCGGTTTTCGGTATTGTGATGCACAGCCTTTTTGAGCTGCTGGTCAGACGCGGCGGCGTAACCGAAAATGATATAAAGCGTGTTCTTTCGGACAACGGGGCAACGGAGGATAAGCTGCCGGTTATCCAAACCATTTTAGAAAACTTTAAAAACAGCCCGATGTATGCGCGGATTAAAAAAAGTGATACAGTGCTGTGCGAAGTTCCGTTTTCCGTCAAGGCAGAAGCCGGTGACAAACTGCTTGAGAATGTTAAAGATGCCAACGGCAAAGAACCGGTCCTATTTACCGGTATCATTGACCTTGCGTTTAAAGAGGACGATGATTGGGTGATATTAGATTACAAAACCAACGCGGTCAAGGATGAGGAAGAAAAAGAAACTTTAGTAAAATATTACACCCAGCAAATAGACCTTTACCGCAGCGCATTTGAAATAATTACAAATGAAAAAGTGAAAGAGGTGGTGCTGTGGTTTGTGAGGTCGGTTTAGAAAATAGATATAACAAACATTTGAAATCTAAAAGGAGATATAATCATTGGAAATAACACAAAATCAAATTAAAAAAGCAAAAGAATCAAACATATGGAGCTTTGGAAATCAAGTTTTATACAATTTGTGTAAAGAATCACCAGCGAATACTGAGAAAGATATAGTAGTCGCCAAACTTTGGTTAATTGGACGATCATATTCAGCAGCAATCGAAAGAGGAGCAACCGGTAATTATGATACAACAGAGGCAATTTATAAATTTGGAGTACCGAAAGAGCTAGTGGAGGTTGGCAAAAAACTTGACGATAAAATATGTTCTCTTAAAAATCAGGGGGAAAAGCATATAACAAAGGAACTATTGCCACAAATAATCGAAACTCACGCCTTCCTAACTGATAGATTTCTTAGGATTAGTGGCAAAAACAATCGATCGCTTGCTTCGAAATATTTACATTTTCATGCACCGGAATTCTTTTATATTTATGATTCAAAAGCAGTTGAGAATGTAAGAAAATATAAAACATTAGACGAAAAGTTGAGACAGGACTTAATTAAGGGTGAATCGGACACATATGATAAAGATTATGTTGATTTTGTGGCAAAAATGTATCCTTTAAACGAAAGAATCAAGAACGAACTTGGTGTTTGGCTTACACCTCGTCAATTAGATATATTTTTATTGAAATATTAAAGAACTATTTACATGCGGAACTTCTGGTTTTTAGTGAGTTCAATCAATAATGAAATCAGACAAAATATTAAATTTAAAAGAGAAAGGATAATTATAAAATGTTATATAAATTAGATACAAACGCAAAAAATTATGCTAAAGTGAATAGGGTTACTCTCAGCAAGTTTGGATGGAAAGAAATAGATTTGCAGGAGTTACTATCGAACCATATTCAAGACTTTATCTCAATGAATGATCTTATGACCATTTTTAATGAAAGACCACGTCAAGAAGAACCGGATATTTTGGCGCTGGATAAAAACGGTGATTTATATATATTTGAATTGAAACGATGGAGCTCAAACAAAGAAAATTTATTACAAGTTCTCAGGTATGGTCAGCTTTTTGGAAATAGCAATTACGATGAATTGAACGATATGTATAATAATTATCAAGCCGGAAATGGTTCCGTTCTTGAATTAGATGAAATCCACCAACTATATTTTGACCTTTCTGATAGTTCTAAATTAAGTAAAGAGTCTTTCAACAATAAACAGCACTTCCTTGTTGTAACAAATGGGGTAGACCAAGAAACTGTTGAGGCAATTATATATTGGAAAAAGAACGGCTTAAATATAGATGCAATTGTATATTGGGTTTTTGAAATCAACGATGAATATTTTATTGAATTTAATATGTATTCACCACTTGAAGGGTTACTTGAATTTGCAAGTAACACTTACATTCTCAACACTAATTATTCAAACAATAAAGAACATACAGAGGATATGTTGAATGATAAAAAAGCAGCAGCTTATTACCCGGGCTGGAGAGAAAAAATCCAGAAGATTCAGAAAGGCGATACGGTGTTTCTTTATCAAAGCGGGTTCGGAATTATCGCATACGGTATAGCAACCGGAAAACTGGAAAAACAAGATTGCGATGGGATACCTGAATACGAATATTTTATGAAACTTGATAAATTTAAAAGATTAATGACACCATTTTCAGCTTCAGAAATGAAAAGAGTGACAAAACACGGCTTCAATTTACGCCCAACTATGTTTTCAATAAGCGAAGAATGTCGAGAATTATTGTTGAAAGAAATAAAGGGTAAATATTTATAGGTTCAATTAACATTGATATCGAGAGTGTTCATGGATAGATATCGATAATTATGGCAGCGTGAAGGACCCGTACCACCGCCTGCCGAAACTGTTTGAAGACCTTACGGAAGAACAGCTGGCGCTGCTGGATGACAGTAAACTGTTCAGCACCAATGAAGAACTCCACGACGGGGGCGCGGCGATGACAGCCTATGCCAAACTGCAGTTTACCGAGATGAGCGATTTGGAGCGGGAGCAAGTGAGGAAAGCGCTGCTGAAGTATTGCGAAC
>CAZYYT010000237.1:0-2774 GCA_964651775.1 uncultured Oscillospiraceae bacterium
ATATATAATTTCAATTATGAACGAGATGTCGGGTGTATGCTTGAAGATGCTGGGCATAGAATGGAGTCCATTATGACTCAGGTTTTCGGTCGCTGCGACTATTCATTAGCATTGAATAAAATGAACAAATGGGAAAAGTTTTCACTATATGATATTGTTTCACCGGGACATGCTGCTTGTGGGAATGTTCATTATGCACCAAACAGCAAAACAGACTATGATTGGGGAAATACAAGAGATGTAAAATCAAGTTACATTGATTGGCTTAATTATCCAAACTTAACCAATGAAACAGTTATTTGCAACTGTAACGATTGGGGAAACGGAGATATGAGAGAGCACCATAAATGGTGGTTTAATTGTATTCCAAAGGCAACCGGAGTTGACGAAAAGGGTTATTATAATAACTGGTGGATTTATTTTGTTGGATTAGTTATATAAAACATAGCTTTCTTCCAAATTTATCAATAATTAATATTAATATTTACTAGACCCTGAATTTTCTAAAAAGATATACATAATTAAAAATACAGGAGGCGTTATTAATGTATAAAATGAAAAAGCTGATTTCAGTTTTAATGTGCGGAATTATTCTGCTTTGCACCTTTTCATTGTCAGCATGTAATAAAAATACGAATACATCACAACAAACATCAACAATGATGTCAACCACTATAGAACCAACATTTGCTGCAAATACTTCCGAAAAAGATTATGAGTATAATATTACAAATGGAGAAATAACGATAAGGCGTTATAAAGGATCTGAGCCAAACGTTATAATGCCCAGCGGAATAATAGGTTATCCTGTCACGAGCATTGCTGATTACGCATTCAAATATTGTAATGAAATTTTAGAAAGCATAACTATCCCTAGTAGTGTGAAAAGCATTGGCAATAGTGCTTTTCAAGGCAATATCAATCTAACCACCTTAACTATTCAGAATGGCGTTGAAAGTATTGGTGAATCAGCCTTTTCGGGCTGTGAAAAATTAAAAAATTTTTCTATTCCCAGTTCAGTCAGTTTTATTGGAGGATTTGCATTTTATTGTTGTTCAAGTCTAACAAGCATAACAATTCCAGGCAATGTTAAAAGTATTGGTGAGGGTGCTTTTTATGCAGAAAGATATCGTGATTCTAATGACTTTATTAGCAACCTAACAAATCTAACAATTCAAAACGGTGTTGAGAGTATTGGGCGGGCGGCTTTTTATGGCTGCAATAAGCTGGAAAGTGTGACAATTCCAGGTAGCGTTAAAAATGTTGGAGCCGATGCGTTTTCTCTCGATTTGGACACAGCTTTCCACGGTAATTATGTCACACCGCCACTAACTAGTAAGCTTGTTAACTTAACTATTGAAAATGGTGTTGAAGTTATTGGAGAAGGTGCCTTTGAAGCCTGTTTCAATCTGAAAAGTATACACATTCCTGGTAGTGTCAAAATAATTGATGCCTATACATTTCATGGTTGTAAAGGTTTAAGCAACTTAACCATCGATGAAGGTGTCGAGAGCATTTATAGTGACGCATTTAGACTTTGCATAAACCTTACAAGCGTGACTATACCAAGCAGCGTTACATTCTTTCAGAGTGAGGCATTTAACGAATGCCCAAATATAGAAATTAATAGATAGACGAGATAGAACATATATTTATTTTATCACTGTTGAAGTCGTGTAACCAGACAAATATAGTTATTTGTTTTTTGTCAAATATAGTTATTTGTTTTTTGTCAACGATTAGTATCGGAGCAGATGCATTTCTGCCTCGTTTATTCGTTGACAAAATATCATCCTATATAAGGATAATTTGGGGAACAAATAAAAGAACATTGACTTTATAAGGGTGTATGATATAATAAAACTCGTAAGTTGCAAACTTTAAAGTTTTATTAAGGGGGCTCATGAATATGTTTGTTGGAAGAGAGGACGAACTTAGAAAGCTGAATGAAATGTATACCTCGGGTCATTACGAATGCGCGGTTATTTATGGCCGCCGCCGTGTCGGGAAAACGACGCTGATAAAGGAATTCATCAAAGGGAAAAATGCGATATATTTTCTTGCGCGTGAAGCGGATGGCGGAGTTAATCTGGTCGGGTTCTCCAATGATGTGTATGCTGTAACAGCCAAAGAGTTAAAGGGTAATGCGTTTTTTGCTGACTGGGAAAAGGCGTTTGACTATATCTATCAGATTTCAAAATCGGAGCGGCTGGTTTTGGTTATTGATGAGTTCCCTTATCTGGCCGGCGGTTTTCGGCCTATATCCTCTATTTTGCAGGCGCATATCGACAATAATTTTAAGGACAGCAAGCTGTTTTTAATTCTATGCGGTTCAAGTATGAGCCTGATGGAAAAACAGGTATTGGCCTATAAAAGTCCGCTTTACGGCAGGCGGACAGCGCAATTCAAGGTGTTGCCATTCAACTATTTTGGCTCTTTGCCATTTCTTGAAGGCTTTGATATAGAAGACAAGGCTGTGCTGTACGGTGTGACCGGCGGAATCCCTGAATATTTGATTAAAATTAACCCGGCAAAGTCTGTGTATAACAACATCATTGACCTGTTTTTCACACCGTCCGGTCATCTGTATGAAGAACCGTCAAACTTGTTAAAACAGGAACTGCGTGAGCCGTCCACCTATAACGGTATCATTGAAGCCATTGCCGACGGGGCTTCACGCCTGAGCGAAATTGCCACAAAATGCGGTGTGGAGAGCAATAAATGTGCCAAATACCTGAAATCGCTGATATCGCTGGGCATAGTAAAAAAAGAAC
>CAZYYT010000238.1:0-2755 GCA_964651775.1 uncultured Oscillospiraceae bacterium
TTTAAAAATAAAAATAAATAATAAAAAAAATAAAAGCCCTGGTAATCAAAGGATACAGGGGATACAATAAATAAATAAATTTAATTATAATTAATTTATTTAAAATAAAAAATAATATTAATAAATTAAATAAAAATAATTAAAAAAATAATTAATTTATTTAAAATAATTAAATAAAAACAAATAAATAAAATATTTATTTATTTGTTTGTTTAGAATTATTTAATAAATTTACAAAAAAACATAAAAAAAATAAAATTGAAAACATCCAATAAAAAGAAAACAAAAGTCAACATAATAAGTGAATTTTTCAAATACATTAAAATTAATTAATTTTAAATTTAAAAAATAAATTAAAATTTATATATTAAGAAATGATTAATAACAGTAAACATAAATAAAATAAATTTCACAATAAAATAAAATATAAAATAAAAAGTTATAAATAAAAAACGATGGGAAATAAAGAATAGAAGAAAAATCAGAGAAAATAAACAGAGTATACATAAAACAAAAAATGGAATAAATTTATTTGATTGAATTAATAAAAAATAATTAAACCAAGCCAAAAAAAGAGTTGTTCACAAACTAAAAACATTAAATAATAATGCAACTTTTTTTATGTATGATTTTGTACAAAACATATAAAAATTTTCTTAAAATATTTTATTTTAATATTTTATAAATTAAATTAAATAAATATTAAATTAAATAAAATAAATAATAAAATATTAATTAATATTTATAAAAAATAAAATAAATTATTAAATAATTATTCAAGGAGATAAAAATGAAATTAAATAAAAAAATATTTATTATATTATTTATTTTTATTATTATAATTAATATATATTATAATAATAATTCTAATAAAATAAAAATGTTAAATATTTCCACAAACAATAAAAATATAATAAATAAAAATTATTATGAAGTGCTTGATATAATTGATGGAGACACCATAGAGATAAAATATAATAAAAATATAGAAAGAGTTAGATTAATAGGAATTGATACACCTGAAAGTAAAAATCCTGATAAATCAAAAAATATTATTCAAGGTAAAACAGCATCAGAATATATGAAAAAAATATTAAATAATAAATTAATTAATATTGAATTCGATATTCAAGAAAGAGATAAATATGGAAGATTATTATTATATATTTATTTAAATAATGAGATGATTAATGAAAAACTTTTAAAAGAGGGCTATGCTAGACTTGCTACATATCTACCAAATGTTAAATATGTTGATAAATTTATAAATGCACAAAAATATGCAAGAGAAAATAATATTGGATTTTGGGAGGACAATATATTTTAAATTTATTTAACTTGCAATTTAATTTTAATATAATATAATATATATAAATAAAAATATTTTTTAAAAATAATATTAATAAATTTATTAATGCAATAAAGAGGGATGAAAAATAAATATTAATAAAATAAAAAATAATTAATTGATATTAAATTAAATAATAAAAAATAATGGAGCTAATATGAAAGAATTATTAAATGAAGATGAAAGAATAGACGATTTAGAATTTAAAAATTTAAAAATAATTCAAAATAAAAATAATTTTTGTTTTGGAATTGATAGTGTTATATTATCTGATTTTGCAAAAGATATAAAAAAAGATAGCATAGTGCTTGATTTAGGAACAGGGACAGGAATTATAGGAATATTATTATGTGAAAAAACTAAATTAAAACATATAACTGGAATAGAAATACAAAAAGAAGTAGCAGACATGGCAGGAAGAAGTATTAAATTAAATAAATTAGAAAATAAATTTAAAATATTAAATGAAGATATAAAAGAAATAAATAAAATATTTAAAAAAGAAAGTATTGATGCGATTGTAACAAATCCACCATACAAAAAGAAAGATACTGGAATAAAAAATTTAAATGAAATTCATTTAATTTCAAAACATGAAATTAAATGTGAACTAGAAGATATAATAAAAATATCAACAGAATTATTAAAAAATAATGGGGAATATTATATGGTTCATAGACCAGATAGATTAGCAGATATAATTTATTTATTAAGAAAATATAAATTAGAACCTAAAAATATTAGTTTTGTATATCCAAATATAGAAAAAGAACCCAATTTAATATTAATAAAAGCAATTAAAAATGCAAAACCATTTTTAAAAATATCAAAACCAATAATTATATATAAAGATAATGGAAAATATACAAATCAAATATTAGAAATATATAATAAAAAAGAAAAGAGGAAAAAATGATCGGAAAATTATATTTAGTAGCAACACCAATAGGTAATTTAGAAGATGTAACTCTGAGAGCAATAAGAATACTTAAAGAAGTTGATTTAATTGCAGCAGAAGACACAAGACATACATTAAAATTATTAAATCATTTTAAAATATCAAAACCAATTATTAGTTACTATAAACAAACAGAAAAAATAAAATCAGATATATTAATTAAACAATTACTAGAAGGCAAAAACATAGCTTTAGTAACAGATGCTGGGACACCTGCAATTTCAGATCCAGGTGAAGAAATAGTAAAAATAGCAATAAAAAATAATATAGAAATAATACCAATACCAGGAGCATGTGCAGCAATAAATGCATTAATTGGATCAGGAATTAATACAACTGAGTTTTGCTTTATAGGTTTTTTAGGATCAAATAAAAAAACAAGAAAAATTAAATTAGAAGAAATTAAGAATTATAAACAAACATTAATATTTTATGAAGCACCACATAGA
>CAZYYT010000239.1:0-2340 GCA_964651775.1 uncultured Oscillospiraceae bacterium
CCCTGCTCCCAATTTTTAAGCGTTGCAGCTGGTATCTCAAGATATTTAGCTGCTTGTGATTGGCTTAATCCTGCCGCTTGTCGGGCCTCTTTAATTGTCATTGACACCACCTCTCTTATTTGTTATAATGTAGCCAAGAGAAAGGCAATCAGCCTTTAAATTAGATTGAACCGCTAAGTTGCTTGCGAGGCTTTAGCGGTTCTTTGCTTTTGTGGCAATAATCAACAATAATAAAACTATCATTGCAAATATTGTTTGCTCCATAAGCATCACCCCCTTTCCTTGGGGATTGAGGGCTAACCGCTTTACCGTTTCCCTTGGCTTGATTATATTATAAGCTATTAGCGTACACTTGTCAACCCATTTTTCAAAACTTTTTTAACTTTTTTCAATGTTTTTATAAAAGACCACTTAAACCATGCTATTTTTATAATAATAATAGATGATAACAGCTAACTTATTTAAGCAGCTTTTTTCGCTTATATAATGTAGCTATTTTTTTGCACTAATGTAGTTTACAATACTATATTATATACTATTCGACACCATATACTTTATCTTTGCGTATATATATTATTAGTAGCTTTAAATTTTTTCGTGCATTTTTTGCGATTTTTAATAGTAAATGTTGATGATAACGCATTATGCTAAAAAATATCAACAAAAAAAAGATAATGCAATCACAAAATTATGTGTTTTAAGCACCAATTAAGCACCAATATATATTGATAGCAGGCATATTAACTACATAGCATATGTAGTTTATGCGTGTCCATTTATTTTCTTGCATATAGTATATGTGTGTATAGCAGGTATTATATAAGTAGGTATACAAAAGAGGTGGGGTGGGGGTCTATTGGGGGTACTCTACCCATCAATATCATTACCCCTCCACAAATTTTCCCACCAAAACCATTGTCACACATTGTCACACATAACCATGTTAGTATACGAATGATATGTTATTCAAATCCTTTCCGATATGGAGACAGGCGGTAAATGAGCCGCCTTTTTTCATGCCCAAAAGTATTTCAATATTGTAATATTTAACTCTCTTAGATATATAGAGGGCGAGATTCTGAAAATAATCAATTATATGCCTGCTATATATATATATTTTAGCGTTTTTTCTTGTCTCACCAGTGGGACAAAATAGCCTGTTTTTGTCTCATTTTTGAGACTTTTTAGTTGTTTTAAGGATATTACGGAGGAATGTTTATTGTTAATACTAAACAGCAATCTGCCTAAAGAGTACGATACAATAGAGATACATATTTTTGCAGACGAGCATATCGGAGACCCGCAATGCGATTATAAACGATTGTTATCAAGGATTGCGTATATCAAGAATACGCCAAACGCATATTGCATTCTTAACGGCGATTTAATGGATAATGCAACAACCACATCTTTAGGTGATACTTATACAGCAACGATTAGCCCAAAAGAACAGCTTGATAGCTTATACGGATTGTTTAATCCAATCAAGGATAAGATACTTACAATTACGCAGGGCAATCACGAAAATAGAACATACAAAAAAGAGGGCTTGGAGATAAGCGGAATACTTGCAAATTATTTAGGTATTCCCCATTTGTATTCTCCCACAAGCTCTTTTTTATTTATACGGTTCGGTACACCAAAGCACAACAAGGGGCGCAACAACTATCAGTTATGCTATACATTATATTGCTTGCATGGTTGTGGCGGTGGTCGTAAAGAAGGAGCAAAGATAAATAGGTTAACAGATATGTCCTCTATTGTAGATGCGGACATTTATTTACATTCGCATACACATTTACCTGCAATCATTAAAAACAGTTATTTTAGGGTTAATAAGTCTAATTTATCTGTCAATCAGGTTGACCGCTTATTCGTCAACAACGCAGCAAATATGAATTACGGTGGATATGGCGAAGCACAGGAATATAAACCAAACAGCAAAGCAACACCTGTTATATATCTGAACGGCAGAGAGAAAGAAATGGTAGCTAAACTATGATGATATATTGCGCTCATGAGTACGGTGGAAATGAAGATAATAAGCTGGAAATAGAACAGAAGATTAGAACATTGCAATCCAACGATATGGAAAATTGCTATGTTTCACCTGTGCATACATTTTGTTTCCAGTATTTTGATTACGATTATGAAACGGGCATGGAATTATGTATAGACCTTTTATCTGTTTGCGATATTCTTTTGGTTATGTCGAAACCTTCAAGGGGCGTTAACAAGGAAATTGAATTTGCAGAATTGGTGCATATGCCTATCAAATATTTAGACCTTTCAGAATGGGAAAATGGAAGGGCTATTATTTTATGAAAAGAATTACATTCA
>CAZYYT010000239.1:2350-2751 GCA_964651775.1 uncultured Oscillospiraceae bacterium
AACTCAAGTTTAATAAAAAATATATAACAAAGCGAAAGAACAGAAGGGGAGGGCAATGCAAATTGAATAATGCCGTTAAACATCTTGTTATAAACAAGGATACGGGAGAAGTAATAGATAGCATTGAGGAAGGGGATAAATTTTCCATTACAAGAAAAAAGAAAATTGACTTCATGGAAAACACAATCGAAATTCCGTTTAAAAGTTTTGTTAAACTAAATACAAAAGAGATATGACACAGACACGAATGCTATCGTTAAACAAAAAAGGGTAGCAGTAGAAACAATAGTATAAAAGAGGTCTATAAAATGGATTACACAAAGGCAGAAATGAACTAAAAAAGGCTGTCGCATACATTAACACTCTTGAAACAAGAGGTATAGGCAATGCAGAGACAATTT
>CAZYYT010000240.1:0-2745 GCA_964651775.1 uncultured Oscillospiraceae bacterium
TCAAGGGATACGATGTTGAAGAGGTGAAGACGCTTTATGTTGATAGCGGTAAGTTAGGCGCTGCAGGTACCTCAGTACCCAAGATTAAAGAGCAGACAAAAACCACGAAGCATATACAGCCAGATACGGCCTCAATCATTTTTGTATTAACTAATAAGGACCCGGAAGAGTGGAAAAATCGAATAAACAGCGAGCTCACCGGTAAGGGGGGCAAGGACCTTATCCCGCAGCAGGTTGATATATCCACTCTCAGCGAAGAGGAGAGGAAAGTATTACTTAAGGTGGGGGAGAACGCGCTGAATGCCCAAGATAATTGATTATAACGCTTTAGGCCTAAGGGTTGTGGCTGACGAATGCCGTCAGTCATTTTTCTATTTTGTAAAGACCTTTTGGGATGTTATAATACCCGAAGAGCCCGTTTTCAACTGGCATATTGTGACCTTATGCGAGGAGCTCCAGACGCTATCTGTTTATGTAGTTAAGCGGCAGAAAAAGCCGTACGACTTGCTTATAAATATTCCTCCGGGAACAACAAAGACCACTATTGTCACCATAATGTTCCCGGCATGGCTCTGGACACAAGATTCAACAATTCGGATCATCACAAACTCCTACTCAAGCGACTTATCAATAGAGCACTCCACAAAGTCGAGGGATATCCTCACGTCGGAGAAGTTCCAGAAGCTATTCCCGGAAATACAGCTCAGAAGAGATAAGTCAGGTAAGGAAAGCTACGAAAATACTGCGACAGGTGCGAGGTACACTACATCAACCGGAGGAGCGATTACGGGAAAGCACGGTCATATAATCATCAACGACGACCCCATGAACCCGAAGCAGGCGGCGTCTGAGCCGATGAGGAAGCAGGCAAATGAGCATACGAAAACCTTATCCAGCCGTAAAGTAAATAAGGCAAACGCGCCAATGGTTACGATCATGCAGCGACTTCACGAAGATGATACTACCGGCTACCTACTGAAAAAAAAGCGGGATAAGATCCGGCACATCTGTTTGCCGGCCGAAGTTTCCGACTCCGTTCAGCCAGCGGCTTTGGCCGAAAAATACATTAACGGCTATTTAGATCCTGTCAGGCTGGGGCGTGAGGTGCTTGATGAGGCGAAGGTGGACCTTGGCAGCAGGCAGTATTCCGGGCAGTATGAGCAGAGGCCCGTTACAGAGGGTGGTAATATTGTTCGCGCAGATTGGTTCAGAACGATATCCATGTCAAGCTTCAATGCTATGAGGGGTAAAATACCTGCCCACTTCTTCATTGATACCGCTTATGACGAGAAGAAAAAGAAGTCGGACAATGACCCTTCAGGCATTATTGGCACGTGTAAGATTGGCAATAACCTATATATTTTCGCGGCCCAAAAGGTTTACAAGACCTTCCCACAGCTGATAAGATTTCTCCCGGACTTTGTACTGGCTAATAACTATACAGACGAGTCAACCATTCGCATTGAGCCGAAGGCAAACGGAACGAGCGTGGTTCAGCAGCTGGAGGAAAGCACATCGCTTAATGTAGTTAAAACACCATCGCCGACGGATAGCAAGGAGACAAGACTCAACGCAAACTCTCCAAAGGTAGAGTGCGGGAGAGTGTACCTGGTGGAGGGGAGCTGGAACGAGGAGTTCCTGACGGAAGTTTGCGGCTTTCCCACCCAGACACATGACGAATATGTCGACCTGCTCTGCTACGCCATCGACTATCACTTGAAGGACGAGCCGCAGTTCCAGGATGAAGAGCTTGAAAATATTTTATACTAAAAATTTACTGTTATGAATGTAGATGAACTGATTTTGGATAGTAACACCCCGGCTTCGGAGAAGGTGAAGAGGCTTAAGGTAAAAGCGTATGCCGTTCCGGAGTGGGCCAAGCTCGAGAAGGAGTACGACCCAAACAAGCACCCAATAATGAGTATGGCGCTGTACCCCGATAAGCCGCGTAAAGACGGAACAGTGGAGAAAGTAACTCGAATAAAGCTTGGCCTACAAAAGCTGGCAACAAAGCGAATGGCCGAAATGGTATTCGGAATCCCGGTAAAACGTTTATACAGTGCCAATACGGAGGACGAAAAAAAGGTTGCAGCTATCATTGAAAAAATACTTGCAAAAAATAGAATCGACTCGGTTAACCTTAAAAGAGCTAAAAAGCTTTATTCCTCTTGCGAAATATTAACCATTTGGTACGCCAAGGAGGAGGAAAATATGTCTTATGGGGAGAAGACAGGCCTGAAGCTCAGGTGTAAAACCTATTCTCCAAAGGATGGAGATTCGCTGTATGTTTATGTTGACGAGTTCGAAGATGTTGTTGCGCTTTCAGTTGGGTACACAAGGATAGAAGATGAGATAAATGTTGAGTACCTGGATACATATACCGCGCAATACCACATTAGATACCGGAGCGATGGCTCAGGGTGGGCAGAGGAACAAGAGCCGGAAAAAATTATTATTGAGAAAATACCTGGCATTTACGGCCATCGTGACGAGCCTATTTGGGAAGACACATCAGATAATACTTACGAAATTGAGTGGTCGCTTTCAAGAGCCGGTAACTATCTCCGCAAAAACCAGAAGCCAATATTCGGTATTTTCTCTGATAAGAAAATATCTACTGGAGACGAAAAGACAGCTGACAATGAGGGGAGGTCTGTTTTGAGATTTGGCAAAGATGACAAAGCGCAATACATAGGATGGGAGCAGGCTACCGATTCTCTGAAATATTTTAATGATACCCTTTAC
>CAZYYT010000241.1:0-2508 GCA_964651775.1 uncultured Oscillospiraceae bacterium
TCTATCATCATTTTTTCTAGTTCTTTTTTGTTCTTTAATAATTTACCATTTGCTAGTGAATTTAATAATGTTTTTCTTCTTTGCATAAATGACATCTTTATAACTTTGAATAAAACTTCTTCATTTTTAACTTTAACTGATGCTTCTTTTAAAACATTTAATTTTATTACACTTGAATCTACTTCTGGTATTGGCATAAATGAACTATTTTTAACATCTGTTATTTTTTCTGGATTTGTATAATAATTAATTGCATAAGTTATCGCCCCAGACATTTTATCTCCTGGTTTTGCTATTAATCTATCTGCAACCTCTTTTTGAATCATTACAACAATAGAGTCTATATTTAATTTGTCTTCCAATAATTTCATTATAATAGGAGTAGTAATATAATATGGTAAATTTGCAACGATTTTTACTTTCCCAAAGTTGTTTTTTTCTATTACTTTTTTTAAATCTACTTTTAATACATCATCATTAAGTAGTTCAAAATTATTGTAAATAGAAAATCTATCATTTAATATGTTAATCATTCTTTCGTCTAATTCTATTGCAATAACTTTACCCGCTCTTTCTAATAAAGGTTTAGTAAGAGTACCCAGTCCTGGGCCAATTTCGATTATCAAATCTTCTTTTGTGATTTCTGAAGCATCTATTGTTTTTTGTACTACTTCATCATCTATTAAAAAGTTTTGTCCTAATCTCCTAATAGCAGTAATATTATATTTTTTTAACAGATATTTCGTTTCATTATATAATTCCATTTATTATCTCCTTTTTGTTTTTTATTATAACATATCTTTTAGGATTTTTTATAAAATTTATTGATTTTTAAACTTAGATACTATACAATGCTCTATAATAGTAGGTGGTTTTTTTGAATAAGAAAAGTAAAATTTCTAATGTCTCTAAATATGAAGCAAGAATAAATATAAGATTAAAAGTTTTTTTAGCTTTTGGTTTTATTTTGTTTTCTCTTATGCTTTTTCGTATAGGTTGGATTCAATTTGTTCAAGGAGCAAGTTTAAAAGAAAGTGCCTATAAGCAACAAATCGCGAATAAAATTATAACTCCTAAAAGAGGTAGTTTATATGATAGAACTGGCAAGGCTCTAGCAATTAGTGCTGATGTTGATACTGTTTCTATTAATCCTACAAAAACAACTTATTCTAATGGTAAAGAAGTTGAAAAAGAAACTTTAGCAAGAGCTTTTAGTGATATATTTAGTCTTGACTATAATGAAACATTATTAAAAATATCTTCTGCTTCTCCATCTGTTACAATTGCACAAAAAGTTGAGAATGATAAAATTGCTTTACTTCAAACTTGGATTGAGAATAATAAAATAGAATCTGGAATAAATATAACTGAAGATATAAAAAGATACTACCCTTATGAAAATTTAGCTTCAAACCTTATTGGTTTTACTGGAACTGATGGTCATGGATTGCTTGGACTTGAATATTCTTTTGATTCTAAGCTTTCAGGTGTAGCAGGTAAAATTGTTACTTCAACAGATTCAGTTAATAGTGAAATTCCAAACAATGAGCAAACTTATATAGCACCTCAAAATGGAGAAGATATATCTCTTACAATTGATATTAATGTTCAATCAATTGCTGAAAAATATTTGTCTCAAGCTGTAGATGATAACAATGCCGATCGGTGGTAATGTTATCATTATGAATCCTACCAACGGAGATATTTTAGCAATGGCAACTTGTCCAGATTATAATTTAAATACTCCATTTACACCAACTGATAATACTCTTAAAACAAATTTTGATACTTTAACACAAGAAGAAAAAACTAATATTTTATATAAAATGTGGAATAATTCTGCTGTTCAAAGTACTTATGAACCTGGCTCAACTTTTAAATTAATTACAACAGCTGCAGCACTAGAAGAAAATCTTGTTACAACTGATAATAAATCTGATTTCATTTGTAACGGATCTGAAATGGTTGGGAGTGTTCGTATTAATTGTTGGAGAAGCTATAACCCTCATGGGAATGAAAGTTTAAGAGATGCTCTAGCTAATTCTTGTAATCCAGCTTTTATACAACTAGGTCGAAGAATTGGAGCAGCAACATTATATAAATATTATCAGGCATTTGGTTTCTTTGATAAAACTAGTACAGATTTTTATGGTGAAGCTAATAGTATATTTTTTGACTTAGCTAAAATTGGAGAAGTCGAACTTGCAACAATGTCCTTTGGGCAAAGGTTCAATATAACTCCTTTACAGCTTATAACCGCAGTATCTTCTATTGCAAATGAAGGCGTTCTTGTAAAGCCAAGAATTATTAAAGAACTTAAAAATACAGATACTGGTGCTATTACTACAGTTAATTCTGTTGAAATTCGACAAGTTATATCAAAAGAAACTGCAGAAACTATTATGGGTTTAACAGAAAATGTAGTAACAAATGGAACTGGTAAATATGCTAAAGTTACAGGATATACTATTGGTGGTAAATCCGGAACTTCTGAACCTATATCTGGAA
>CAZYYT010000241.1:2518-2738 GCA_964651775.1 uncultured Oscillospiraceae bacterium
GATAAAGGATATATTGCATCATTTGTAGGTTTTGCTCCAACTGTCAATACTCAAGTTGTAATTTTAGTAGTATTATATAACCCTAAAGGAGCTAGTTATCAGGGTGGTACTATTGCTGGGCCAGTTGTTTCTCAAATATTAAGTGAGGTTTTGCCTTATTTAGGAATAGCTTCTGAAGAAAGTTCAAGTACATCAACTAACTCTTCTGGGAAAGCTATAA
>CAZYYT010000242.1:0-2701 GCA_964651775.1 uncultured Oscillospiraceae bacterium
AGCTTTGATTTTATTACTTCATAATTTGTATCCAAATCGAAATAATCTATGCAAGTTGAAATTATATTATCAGTACATATTCCCGTAAAAATAATTTTATTTTCTTCTTGTTTAACATTTAATACATTACCTTTAAATACTCCTGTATAGCTCCCATCATTCTCTTTATTCCATCTAAAGCATTGCCCACATTCAAAAATATGAGTAGCATTAAACGATTTGTAATTTTCTAATATAAATGTTTGCTCCTTCAAGTATATCACCTCGCACAATTATTATATAACAAAAAAGCAAAAGAAGCTACCCTCTTTTGCAAAAAGGACCAAAAGGTACAATCCCCTTTTGGTCCTCTTCGGGCAATTAATAATCGCTCCTAGATTTTTTATATTTCTTTATACTTTTTTAATTTTATATATGACACAATTCCTATTCCTGTTACTATTACCAATAAAACAGCTATCGTGCTTCCTATTCCTGCTTTTGGTAGTGAACTTGATGATGTCGTTTTTGCTGTAGTTCCAGAACCTGTAGTTTTTGTTGTAGTTCCTCCTGATGATGTATTTGTATCTATATTAGTTATTGGAAGATTCCCTTGATTGCTTCCACTATTTTGGTTATTATTTGCTGTAGGCGTTGGAGTATTGTTAGTTGTTCCTCCTGTTGGACTGGGAGTTGGTGTGCTTTCGCTTCCTCCTTGATTACTTGAACCTTCAATTTTAACACTTGCAGAAATTGTTCCTAATTCCAATGTTTCTGTATTATATACTGATGTATCTTTTAACTCAACTTTGCCTGTTTTCCCTGATACATTTGAATCATTTTTTACTTTTAATTTTATGTTTATAACGTCTGTATTCTCCTTCATAGAAGTCAAACCTTCTGCAATCACTTTTTTATTATAATATGCTACATCCCACGCTCCCGCTTTTGTTACATCACCGTCTGATATATCTTCAAAAACATCTGTACTATATGAAATTGTTCCCTCTATTCCATTTATCCCATTATCTGATATAATATCTTTTACTTTTACTACAAATGTCACTTCATCTCCAGGTTTTACTGTTAAACTTGATGAATTTATCTCAGCTTTTGCATCAATTGCCGCATATATAACTGTAGATGCAATGCAAAGTATAAAAAACAATATACTTGCTACTATTTTCTTTTTCATATGTGCCTCCTTATTTTATATACTAACAATAACATATTAAACTTAAAAATTCAATATGTTATTGTTATTTTACAGAAATTAACTGTTTTGAAATATATATCCTGCCATTCCTATTCTGTGGTACATTAGTAATGTTGAATCTTCACCATTTACTTTTCCATCTTTGTTTATATCTGCTGCTAGGAAATATTCATTTTCCAATAACTTTTCTCCTGTTCTATGTTTTAATATGAAACCAGAATCTGTTGCTGAAGCTTTACCATCTCCATCCACATCACCTTTAACTACTAAAACTTGTTCTTCTGCCACAGTTCCATCACTATTAAGGAGTATTAATTTATATCCTGTCGCTATTTTATCTGTATTAGACAATTCAGTAATTCCATCTTGCTTATATACTTTACATGTATACTCTGAATTCAATTTATCAATAAAATATTCTTTAGTTGTTTCTGGATTTATTCCAGTAATGCAAATCGTTCCATTATTTAATTCTGTAGCATCATATACTTTATCTTTAACAATAATCTTACAGGTAGCTGTTTTTTGTCCATCAATCGTTGTTACAGTAATTGTTGTTTCTCCAGTTGCAAGTGCTGTAACATTTCCTGAACTATCTACTGTTGCAATATTTACATCTGAACTTGACCATATTACATTTGTATTTACTGCATCAGTTGGGTTTATTGTTGCATTAAGTTTAATTACTCCACCTTTAATTATTGTTTCTTCTGTTTTATCTAAGGCTACTCCTGTTACAGGGTTATTTACCATTACCTTAAATGTTGCTGTTTTACCTGCATATGTTACTGTTACTGTTTGTTCTCCTGCTACTGTTTTATCATACCCGCTAATCATTTCAACTGTAGTTGGAACTGCTTCTTTTTTTATTCCACTTTCCATTACTTTTTCCACTGTACTACCAGTTAAATCTAAATCTTCACCTTTGTTGTATTCTAATTTAGTAGGCGGATCTAATTTAATTTCTTTTACCGTATCTTCACCTACAAATGGCACTACTGTAATTGTAAATGATGTTTGTACAGTTGTTCCGAATTCATCTGTATATTCTACTGTTATAATTCTTGGCTCTGTTGTTTGTGTTGTCGTGTCAAAACCTTTTATCATTTCCCTAGTAATATCTAGTTCTACTTCTTGTCCACTTCTCTTTGTTATAACTACTTTACTATTTGTTAAATCAATCTCTTGTCCTACATAATATTCTGTTTTCACATTGTTTATATCTTTTATTGCAATATTTTCAGCTATATCAGCTGCAGCACTTACAGTTACTGAAATTGTATCATACACATTCGCATTTTTAGTTGATTTTGCTGTTATTTGAGTTGTTCCTGTTCCAACTGCTGTAACCTTTCCGGTTGAATCCACTCTTACAATTCTTTCATCATGGCTTACCCATTCAATATCTTTTTGTGTTGTATTATCTGGTGATATTTTTGCATGTAATTGTTTAGATTGCTTATAATTATTAAGCATTTCTAGTGTTAATGTATCAATATTTATTTT
>CAZYYT010000243.1:0-2611 GCA_964651775.1 uncultured Oscillospiraceae bacterium
CATATTTAACTACTGTAATTATAAAAAAAGGATTAAAAAAATTCTTTGAAGAAGATAAAAAGGAAATGACTAAATTACCTAACAAATCAATTTCACTAGTAATAGGTTTAATAGTAAGCATGTTTACATCAAATATTTTAACTGAAAAAGTTATGCTTGCTTTTAATAGTTCATACTTTGGAATAACTGATCCTGTTTTTAATATAGATATTGGTTATTATTTCTTTCAGAAACCATTCATAGAATTTGCAATATTATATTTTATAGCTGTTGTAGTAGGACTTTCTGTTTATATAGCATTATACTATATAATAGCTTTTAATGTATATTTTGAAAAAGGGATTAATATTGAAACATTAAAGAAAAATACTTTTATAAAACAATTAATAGGTAATTTAATCACAGTATCAATAGGTTTAGCTATATTCAATTTTATAAAAATACAAGATATTATATTTGGAAAATTTTTGAGTTTAAGTGATGGAACAGACATATATGGTGCAGGATTAACAGATGTAATAATAAAAATGTGGGGATATATAGGATTTTCAATAATTATAGTCCTTTGTACACTAATGGTAATAAAATATTTAAAACTTAAAAGAACGAAAAAAGTATTTATTTGGATATCAATAATTCCATCATATTTAGTAACTATGTTTATTCTTATCATTGGTTTTAATTTATTATATGTAAAACCTAATGAACTAGATAAGCAAAAAGCATATATAAAATACAATATTGAATATACTAAAAATGCTTATGGAATAAATGCTGAGGAGATAACTTTACAAAGTAGTGGAACTATAACTGATGAAGATATTGCTTCAAATCAAGATGTTATTAATAATATTAATTTATTAAATAATACAGCAACTTTAGCAGCATTAACTGAGCGCCAAACTAGCTTAGGATATTATTCTTTTGATACAACAAAAGCAAGTATATATAATGTTGATGGAACTAATTCTTTAGTATATGTTAGTCCTAGAGAAATTGTAAGTAATGATACAAGAACATATAACAATAAAACTTACGAATACACACATGGCTTTGGAACAATAATAACATCAGCTACTAAAACAGATGAAGTAGGTAATATAACTTATATACAAAGTGAGTTTTCTGATATAAATAATAAAATTAAAATTACAGAGCCAAGAATATATTTTGGACTTAAAACTAATGAAGCAATAATAACATCGGCAAAAGATAAGACAGAATTTGATTATCCAATTACAAGCAGTACAAGCAGTACAAATAATTATAATGGAACAGCTGGAATAAATTTAAATTTTATAGACAGATTGATTTTAGGAATTAAAGAAGGAAATTTAGGAATAGCTTTTTCAGGAAATATTACAAAAGATAGTAAAATTATTACAGATAGAAATATAATAAAAAGAGCTGAAACTGTAATGCCATATTTGACTTATGATGAAAATCCTTATTTAATAATAACAGATTCAGGTAAATTAGTTTGGGTAATAGATGCATATACAATGTCAGACAATTATCCTTATTCACAAGAATCAAATGTAATAATAAACAATTCAACAAAAAAAATAAATTACATAAGGAACTCAGTTAAAGTATTAGTTGATGCATATAATGGAACAATGGAATTTTATATAACAGATAGAACAGACCCAATTGTTATGGCCTATAGAAATTTATATCCTTCATTATTTGAAGATTTAGATAAAGAATTACCATCAGATATTCAAAAACATATTACTTATTCAGAATTTTTATATGGTGTACAATCAAACATATTAGAAAGATATCATGATGTTCAACCAGAAGTTTTATATAGAGCAGATGATGTTTGGAGTATAGCTCAAGAAAACACATCAAAAGTAACAACAGTTTCTGGCACTGAAATAAAACCATATTATACAGTTATAAAGCCAGCAAATAGTGACACCAAATTAGGATTAGTACTTCCTTATACAGGATTAAACAAGCAAAATCTAACATCATATTTAGTTGGAACTTATGATTTTGAAAATAAAGCTACTTTAAAAATATATAAATTTGCTACAAACAATACAATTTTAGGTACAATTCAATTAGATACATTAATAGAACAAGACGAAAAAATATCAGCTGAATTAGAATCTCTAAACGTTATAGGAACAAAAACAACAAAAAATATTATTGTTGTTCCAATTAATAATACATTATTATACATTGAACCAATATACCAAGTTTTAATAAATGAATCTCAAGTACCAACATTAAAAAAGATAATTGTTGCATCTGGAAATAAAATTGCAATAGGGAATAATTTAAAAGATGCTTTAACAAACTTATTATCACAAAAAGCAGTGAGCATAGAAGTTCAAACAGACAATGCCGATGAATTAATTTTACAAATAATTAACGCAAATAAAAATCTAGAAGCATCTAATTCAAGTAATGACTGGGAAATGATAGGTAAAGATATAACTAAATTGCAAGAATTAATAAATCAATTAGAAGTATTGACTGAAAGCAAAACTGAAAATACGATTGACAATAATACAAATATAATTACAAACACAACAATCTAATAATACAACCAAACGGGTCGACAGAGGCGTCGACCCCTACAAAGCAAAAATATAAA
>CAZYYT010000244.1:0-2587 GCA_964651775.1 uncultured Oscillospiraceae bacterium
GTTTCCAATCATATTTGCCATTCTTGCAATGTACTCTGCATACTCTGTTGGTTTGTTAAACGGCTTTGTAAAGTTTATTGAAGAAAGTATTGCAAAATTACAATTTTCCGTTTTCTTTTCAGGTTCTGCGTAAGAGTGTCCGTTAGCTGTGATAATACCATGATTATTTTCAGCAGAAACAAGACCACCCTGATTAAAGCAAAACATTCTTGTTCTATCCTCAAAGGTTTTTGTCCTGTAAAGTATCTTCGGCTCATAAATTTCAGCTGAAAATTCCCTCCAGATTATATCCTTCATCTCAACACGAACACCAATGTCTACCGAGTTTGAATCCATCGCAACTCCATTTTTTGCACAAAAATCTGTTACAAATTTCGCACCGCCACGACCTGTTGCGATAATAACATTTTCAGCACAGCAAAGTTCATCCTTTGTACCGATTAGTGTATGTAATCCATCTTTTGACTCAATACTTTTAACCGTTTTATTTGGGTACATTTCCACGCCATTTTCTTCAAGCCACTTTATCAGGTTTTCCATAATAAAGAGGTTTTTATCTGTACCCAGATGACGAACATTCATATCAAGAAGACGAAGGTTGTTTTTTATACATTTAAGCTTAAGCTCTTCATTTGACAAGAAAAGTTTGGGATATTTCTCCCCTGCAAAAAGCTCAAGCACCTTGTCAACTTCGTTAATATACTCCATTGCTGTATCGTCACCAAGTGCTTCACCAAGCGTGCCGCCATAGGCAGTACCAAGGTTGAACTTACCGTCGGAAAATGCACCTGCCCCTGCAAAGCCACAGGTAATGCTGCATACACCACAGTGGATGCAGCCTGCGTTTTTACTTGCAGAGCAGTGACGCTTTTCTATTTTATGTCCACTGTCGTATATCTTTACGCTTAATTTTTTGTTGTTAATTTTTAGGCGGTATGCTGTCATAAGGCCACCAATTCCTCCACCTATTATCGCTACATCTGTATTCATTTTTATCCTCCATGTAACACAAAATTTCACGATTATTGTACCATTTATATACTCTTTTGTAAAGGATATATTTCAATCTTTTCACTTTAATTTTTAAGTGTTATTATTGACAAGCTACATAGCTTGTTGTATCATTAATATGAAAGGAGAGTGATTTTTTGAAGCACATAAAAATTATACTCTGTATTTTAATTATGCTTTTTACGGGAAATGTTTGCAGAGCAGAGGGAGAGTTTACACTTCCTATAAATGATGCACTTTTTCTTGAGCCTGTTTATGATGAGAATTTGTCCGAAAATGAAAGTCCTCGGCAAATGGTTTTCTTTCAGTCATTGCCTGAAAGGCCTTTTGAAGAATACATTATTGAAAAATGCCTTAATCAAGAAGAAGCAATTAATGTGGAGTCATACAACCTAACTTTAAGTGAATTTTCCAAAAGGTTTTATGATATAGTTCTCCGTCATCCTGAAATTATGTCCATAACAGGTTATGCATACAACACCAATTATGACACAGGATATGTTGCAAGGTTCACGCCTGACTATTTGTTTGAAACTAAGGCTGAAGCTGATGCTGCAAGAACAGCACTTCAGAACAAAGTTGATGAGTACATCAATCTTGCAAATAATGTTTCGGGGGACCTTGAAAAACTTCTTATTATTCACGATAAGATAGCATACGACTATTCTTATGAGCATGACTATGTAAGTCTAAATAATTCCGGGGATTACTTTTGCTATCATCCGTATGGATTTATATTGAGAGGAAAAGCAGTTTGTCAGGGATATTCCTCACTTCTATATATGGTATGTTCCCAGATTGGA
The DNA here is from genome assembly GCA_964651775.1 of uncultured Oscillospiraceae bacterium. Lineage (GTDB taxonomy): Bacteria > Bacillota > Clostridia > UMGS1883 > UMGS1883 > UMGS1883. The sequence goes on from CAZYYT010000244.1 coordinate 1,815, forward strand.
ATAGAAGCTGACTTTTGCCGTTCTAATAATTTAAACCATGTATGGAATTACATAAAAATTGACGGTACGTGGTATCATACTGATTTGACTTGGGATGACCCAACCATTCACATAAACGGCACAGAAGAGCTTAGGAAAACTGCATATCACTCATATTTTCTTCGTTCCGATGCTGATTTTTCGCTTCCCAATGAAGACAGAACAGGCTCATCATCACATGGTGCTTTTGACACATGGGCAAGATATGCAGGTGAAACTTTGATATGTGACAGTGGTAAGTTTGAAAAAAACCACATATTTAATATTCCATATGCTACAACGATTTTTTATGATAACGGAAGCTTTGTTTTCCCGTATAACAGCGGTATTAAATTTGAATCACCTACACCATTTACGGGAACACTTGCGATTACAAAGCCCTATAACGCATTTACTTCTGATAATATACCAGTTATTAGGATTGCCTTTTATTGTGTTGGTGATACTGATGTTTTGTATACCTCATTTGTAAAAAGGGTAAAGGACGATGTTTCTAGAGTAGGTAGCTTTAATGCTAAAACTGAAGATGGACTTAAAGCCTCATCTATATTGAAAAAAAATGATGGTACAACATATTCATTCTTCTTTTTAAACCCGAAAACACTAAAACCGCTTTGTCATAGTTATTCTATAATTGATGTTTAAAAAAAAACGACAGATAATATTATTAAAGAGATGTTTATGATGTGACCCCAAAAAGTTAGACTTTTTTAGCGTAGTAGTTTTTTTGACTG
>CAZYYT010000245.1:0-2587 GCA_964651775.1 uncultured Oscillospiraceae bacterium
TAGTCAAGCAAAAAAATAGGAGAAGGTATAATGACAGAAAAAGAACTACGCGAAATAAGAAGAAGGTTTAACCCAGAAAAGAGTAACATTTCATCCGTTTTAGGATGTCTTGTAAATGAAAAAAAGGAGATTGTTACCAGATTTAATCAATCAATTACGCTTTCATCACCTGAAGAGGCAACAAGCATTCTGAAGCTTCTTAAAAAAACACTTTCAGGTGGCATGGGTACAAATCTTTTAGACATAGAATTTAAAACAAGTCAAGTAATAGATAGCGCTGAGCACAAGCTTTTGATGAAACTTAAGAAAACGGAACTTAAGGCACAAGAGCCGGTAGATGAATTTATCAATAAAGTAATAGAAACAGTTATACTAGAGGAAAGCTATTTAATACTTCTTGCAAATGACAGATATGATGTTTTTGATTATCATTCCGACGGAACAAAGAATGAGGATTCTACAGCTGTTTTCTCTTACATAATTTGTGCCATTTGTCCACTTAAGCCAACTAAGTCTGCACTTAGCTTCAAGGTATATGAAAATGCTTTTAAAAATATTACTTTTGATGCTATTGTTAGTGCGCCCGAGCTTGGTTTTTTGTTTCCTACATTTGACGATAGATGCGAAAATATCTATAATGCGCTTTACTACACACACGATATTACAAAAAATCACGATGAATTTGTTGAAAGAGTATTTAATGCACCACTTCCAATGCCTGCAGCCGTGCAAAAGGTAAGTTTTGATGCTTGTCTTAGGGAAACAATATCTGATGAATGTAATTTTGAGGTTGTAAGGTCAGTTCACGAACAAATCAGTGAAATGATTGAAGATCATAAAGCAATTAAAGAAGAAACACCACTTACACTACAAAAGAAAACACTTAAAAACATACTTGTGTCAAGCGGAGTAAATGAAGATCATATTGAATCCTTTGACAAAAAGTATGATGAGGTTTTTGGTGAAGAAACTGAAATTCGTCCCCAAAATATTGTAGATGTTAAAAAGTTTAACCTTGAAACACCGGATGTTCTCATTAAGGTTAATCCAGAAAGGCGTGACCTTGTATCTACACAGATTATTAACGGAACAAAATACATCCTTGTGCGCGCGGCAGAAGGTGTAGAGGTTAACGGTGTTGACATTAAAATTAAATAATAAAAAAGGATGTTCATTGGGCAGCTTCACATAGGGATTATTCGCCCAAAAACCATTCTTTTGGCACATAACTTCGTTAAAAGTACTAAAAATCCGTCAGGATTCCTTCGCACTTTTGCCTTGTTCTGTATCAAAAATAATGATTTTTGTGGTACTTTGTAGTTTCGGGTTAGAAATTTTAATTTCAGGCCAAAACCGATTACTCCCTATATGAAACTGCCTTTATCGTACATCCTTTTTTGGAGCTGGTGACAAGAATCGAACTTGCAACCTGCGGTTTACGATACCGCTGCTCTACCATTGAGCCACACCAGCAAACAACGTATATTTTACTAATATTTAATCCATTTGTCAATAGAAATTGTTTTTTTAGTTTAAAAAACAGAAAAATTTGTTTGTACTTAGATGCATTTTATGTTATAGTAGAAGTATTAAGTTTGGAGGTACAGAGCATGATAAAAAGAATTGAAGAAGGCGTTTTCCTTTCAAGTGACGCAAAAATTTATTCCGAAAAAGACGGAAGAATAAAATTTGGGGATATTAATAAGTGTCGTGAAAAAACACTTGCATATAAAATAATGCGTGCACATTGCATTGAAAAATCAAATGAAGATAAGATGAAAATCAAATTTGATGCACTCATTTCTCACGATATTACCTATGTTGGTATTATACAAACTGCACGTGCAAGCGGACTTGAAAAGTTTCCTGTGCCATATTCGCTTACTAATTGTCACAACAGTCTTTGTGCAGTTGGTGGGACAATAAATGAGGATGACCACGTTTTTGGTCTTTCTGCCGCTAAAAAATATGGTGGTATCTATGTTCCTGCAAATCAGGCAGTAATTCATCAGTACGCACGTGAGCAAATGGCTGGCTGTGGAAAGATGATTCTTGGTTCAGACAGTCATACACGCTATGGTGCTATCGGTACAATGGGTGTTGGTGAAGGTGGACCGGAGCTTGTTAAACAGCTTCTTTCAAACACATATGATGTCCCTGCACCACAGGTTGTTATGGTTTATCTTAAAAATGCACCTAAAAAAGGTGTTGGACCGCAAGACGTTGCACTTTTACTTGTTGGTGAAACATTTATGGATGGCTTTGTTAAAAACTGTGTGCTTGAGTTCGTGGGCCCCGGTGTAGAAAATCTTTCAATGGATTTTCGTATAGGTATTGATGTTATGACAACAGAAACAACCTGTCTTTCATCGATTTGGCGCACTGACGATAAAACTAAAGATTATCTTGTTAACCACAAAAGGGGAGAAGCCTATGAAGAGCTTAACCCGGATGATGGTGCGTATTACGATAAGGCAGTTGTAATTGACCTTTCAAAGGTTGAATCAATGATTGCAATGCCCTTTCATCCTTCAAATGTATACACTGTTAATGAGCTTAAGGCTAATGCAGTTGATATCTTTAATGA
>CAZYYT010000246.1:0-2580 GCA_964651775.1 uncultured Oscillospiraceae bacterium
TCTACAAATTGGCGGAATGGGAGAAAGCCTTCGCCGATGGTAGTGGACAAAAAGTGCTATTCAAGCTGTAATAAGTATACATGTGAATAATAATAAAGCTTCCCTGGAGGGCAAAACCTACCAGAGAAGCTTTGTTATTATAGCCGGGCGCTAGATATAAAGATATTTTCCGTTATAGGACCATCTTTCGTGCGAGAAGAAAAGCATATTAAAGTCGGTGCTTTCATCACATCCTGCTTCAAGGGGCGTTACCTCGCCTGTGTCAATATTTATAATTCTTGACCGATCAAGTGAATTTCTGTAGTGGAATTGTGTTATGTCGGTTTCATGAGCAAAAAACATAAGTTCCGGATAAACGGGGTTTACCTGAATATGGTTTACCATGTTTGAGTAGTTGTATGCATAGTAAACCCACTTATAGGTTTTTTCCTTAAGATCAATACGAACGATGGGGGTAGTATTTTCAGGGATACCGAAAAATTCTCTTTTGCCAACCTCCATAGACAAGTATCTGCTATCATTTGTGATATGAGTCATGCCACTAGGAAACCCTTCAGGAAGCATATAAATAAGCTCTGCCGCACCCTCATTTACGGCATGTTTTTTCCATATACCTACGCGTGACGTGCTTTCATCAATGTTAAGATAATAAACATAGTCATCATCACCCATTATTCCATTTAAGTACCCGTTTGTGTCACCTATATAACGGACTGTCTCTGTTTTTATGTTGTATGCATAAATATGGTACGGGTTTTTGCCACCCTCTTTATCATAGGTAGATCCAAGTAGTACCTCACCATTTTTTGTCCAACTGTTTTGTGAAACGTACGGACGATATAGCATATCACCATAGTAATTTACGAAATTGTATTGTACCCCATCAATACCCTCCTGAGTGATTGACGGAAGCTTTTTCTCATCGTATAGATATATCTTTACCATATCTTCATTGCCTATTTTGCGAAGGGTTTCAAGCCCTGTTCCGTTAAATGCACCGCTTTCAAGCATTTTCTTAAATGCAGGCATTTCAGGTATTCCATCGCTTGGGTTAGGGTCATAATAAAGGCAGCTGCAAATTAATTTTAAAAGATTATAATATGTAGCATTTGAACTATTTGATATAAAGAAGTCCTCCGCATCAATAAGGCCCGTGCTATAAGCATATGTGACATAATCACCCGATGCGTTAAACCCTGCAATCTTTAAAAAGCGCTGAAGCATTTCACCTTGACTTATTAGTAGTCCTTTATATGATTCCGATATAGCTTCCTCCCTTTTTCCCACAAGGATATTAAAAAGCTTTATAAGGTCATAACGACTACACTGCTTCCATAAATTTTCGCTAAAGAAGATTGGATCATTTTCCTCTATAATGCCGAACTTTAGAAGAATTTCCGAATCACGACTTCCAAGCGCAGTCATATCAGAGGCTATATTTTCCCGTCTTAAGTTTGAAACATTTGCAACTTCAATTTTTCTGAAAACGTTATCACTGCCACTAATTACTCTTGCGCATGCTCTATTTTTACCGGGTCCTGATGCATAAAGCCTTGAAAAATCTATATCATTTACTCCAACGGTGGCAACATTCCACCCTTGCGTTCTATTTTCTTTTTTAAGGATAGCCTCTCCCCTCGAGCCATCTTTTTTATAGTATTCAAGCTTAAGGTCAGAAGAGTCATCATTAAAATCATAATACACAACAGAAATTAAAAACTCTGTATCATTTGCATCATAAAAGTTAGAATCAACCTTAAAGTAAATTGAGCCATATCGGTTTAAGCCTCTGCCTGTGAGGGTGTCTATAGTAATTTTTTCACTGTAGAGAGGATCCGTTACGCTTGTAACCCCCTCTGCCAGACCATCAATATAGCTTATATAAGTCCCTAGTATGCTACTGCCTAAAATGAGGGATGCATTTTCATTTGACGTATTTTCGAGATATGAAAGGTTTGAACTATCAAAAGCAGCATTTGAGGTTATATCAACCTTGAAAAGCCCCGAGGAAACCACCCCCAGAAGCATAACAAACGCTATCAACAATGCTTTAATTCTTGTTTTTAACATGTATTTCCTCCCTCAAAAGGCTAATTAACCCTAAAATTGCGTTTAATTGTTACTTTATTCCACTTTTACTGTACTATACTTTTTTTCCTTTTTCAATAGAAAAGTGTCACATTATTGCTTTTTGCAAATAAATTTAACAATTTATTCATTTTCTTTGCATTTTAGGTAATACAAATGAAGGAGAATTTGCTGCATGCAAATTCTCCTTCAAAATTTTTATTTAATAAAATGTTCGGGCTTAACAAATGTAATACTCTTAATAACAGCGGTTTCCTCTTTGTCCTCATCTGCAATGAAACGAATATTAGAGTCGCAAGCTATGTCATTTTGCCAAACACTACCAACGCCGGTGTTTACAAGCTTATCACCAAAGTAAGCCTTGATATTAAACACATAGGTATAAAACTTATTATTAAGTGAAGAGCCTTTTGGAATCGGGTCAGAGAATTTGTTATCCTCTATAGGATTATATGACTGCCCTGTTTCACGACCTGTCATACCATAATAAAC
>CAZYYT010000247.1:0-2558 GCA_964651775.1 uncultured Oscillospiraceae bacterium
TTCCTATCATTACTAAACTCATCATTACGTTTTCTTGGTAATATGTTATACAATATATCAATAAAAACGCTCTTACAATAGTTATTGATAAAATAAAGATGTTTATATTGCTTATTCCTAATAATATACCATATGTCTTTATTTTTCCATTCTTCATATTAAAGTTTTTAGTAAAAATATATATTACACAACCTATTAAGAATAATGTTATTAAAAAAGTTACTACTAGCACCCAAGATGAACTTAAATTATATAATATTAATTCAAACATTTTATTCCTCTTCTTTTATAAATAAATTAAATTGATTTTTTTTGTTCATAAAATAACCTTTTATATTATTTAACTCTACCGTATCGTTTACAAGCTCTAGCTTAATGTCTCCTTCTATTTCTCCAATAATAGGTAAATAGTCTTGCATTATCATTAAATTATAACGTTTACTTTTTATTCGTATAAACTTAACATTGTTGTACTCTACAAGACCTGTATTAATATTTAATAGTTTAGCACTCATGCTCTTTTCATTTACATCTTTTTTATCCATTCAAGCTACCTCTATATAATAATTCGCTTTCATCAACATTGTCATATTTTCCGTCTAGTATACTTTCAACGTCATCCAATACATCATTTATATCAACCATTTCACCTTTTATACCCGTATAATTTTCTGAAACAAATAGTGGTTGTGTAAAATAGTTTCTTATTTTTCTAGCTCTGTAAAAAGTAAATTTATCTTGTTCTGATAATTCATCTATACCTAAAACTGCTATTATTTCCTCAAGTTCTTCATATCTTACCAATGCACTTAAACATTTTTGAACTAAATTATAATGTCTTTCTCCTATTATATCTTTATCGATAGCTTTACTATTTGATTTAAACACATTTATAGCTGGATACAAACCTTTTTCAGCAATTTTACGGTCTAGAACAATTTGTCCATCTAAGTGAGTAGAAATTGTTTGAACAGCATCATCTGTTATATCATCTGCTGGTATATATATTGCTTGGAACGAAGTTATTGAACCTGTTTCTGTTGAATTTATTCTTTCTTCAACTTCATTTACATCTGATATCATTGTTGTAGGATATCCATTTTCTATTGGTATTCTTTTTAATTCAGTAGATATTTCCGACTTAGCTTGCACAAACCTAAATATATTATCTACAAATAATAGCACATCTTGTCCCTTTTCATCACGTAGGTACTCTGTTAATGTTAGTCCACTATATACAGCTTTCGACCTTGCACATGGGCTTTCACCCATCTGCCCAAATACAATTGACATTTTTTCTAATAAATTGTCATCCTTCATTTCATCATATAATTCTTTTCCTTCACGTGAACGTTCTCCTACACCTACAAATACAGAATTGGAATTTAATCTTTTGTATACATTATTTATTAATTCTTTAATAAGTACTGTTTTTCCTACTCCTGCTCCCCCTAAAAGTCCCATCTTATATCCTTTTTGAAGAGGTGCATAAAAATCAATTACTTTTATACCAGTCCACAATGGACCACTATTTATGTTTATATCTTTAATTGACAATCTTTTATCATATACATTCCTTTTAACCGACTTTTCGATTTTAGAATCATCAATCAAATCTCCATACGCATTAAAAACTTTCCCCAAAATATTATCTGAATATTCTATTGAGAGTCCACCATCTAAAGGTTGTAATTCTAAACCTTTTTTTAGTCCGATTACGCTCTCAAAAGGTATTGTTGTTGCAACATTTGAGTCTATCTCTACAATTTCAAATCTTCGAGGCTTATCATTTACCTTGCATTCTAAAATATCACCTATTTTAACATTATTTTCTAATAATATTACTTTTACATTTAGGTCTGATACTCCAATAATCTTTCCTACACTTTCCATTTTCATATGTTCCTTTCATTTAGGATTCTATTTTATTTGTTTTAATAATACTGTCTAATAATTTTTTAAAGTTCTTCATTTTAGTTTCTTTTCTCTCTTGTTGTTTCTGCTTTTCTTCAATTTCATCTATCTTTTTCAGCGATTCTCTTGTTAGCATTTGTCTTTCAATGTTTTCAGAAGCATAACTATTTTCTGTTGCTACTTTTATTTCATATGACAAATATAAAGCAATTATATTTGCAAGGATATCGTTTATATTTCCTTCTACAACAAAGTCCTCTTTATATTTTTCTTCTTTATTCTCTATTACTTCTTTTTCTAATGGTAGTAACTTCTTTTTTACTAATTCTATTTTACTAATATTATAATAATGATTATATATCAAATTTACTTCTTTGTAACTTTGTTTTTGAATATTTTCTAATAATATATTTTCAATTTTACTTATATTACTTATATAGTCCTCTTTCGTTGTAGCTAATAAAACATCTTTACTAGTTGATAGTATCTTTTTTCCTATTATTATTTTATCACAGTCTTTGTTATTTTTTATTTCTGAACTTACATTATTATTAAAGTTCCCACAAAAGCCTAGATCGTTTGCTATATATATATTCAAGGCTTTTCCGTTTGGATTCATTTTTAAAGCCTTTTTATCTAGTATT
>CAZYYT010000248.1:0-2556 GCA_964651775.1 uncultured Oscillospiraceae bacterium
ATATCAAATCAAAGAAGGTTTCTTAAAAAAATTATAATAACCGCATCAGGTGGCCCTTTCTTTGGCAAATCAATTGATGAGCTTCGTGATATAACTGTTGAGCAAGCACTTAATCACCCAAATTGGAATATGGGTGCAAAAATAACCGTTGATAGTGCAACGCTTGTTAATAAAGGCCTTGAAATTATTGAGGCAATGCATCTGTTTAATATTACAGAGGATATGATTACCCCTGTAGTGCACAGGGAAAGCATTGTTCATTCTATGGTGGAATTTTGCGACGGAAGTGTTATAGCGCAGATGGGTGTTCCGGATATGCGTCTTCCTATAAGCTATGCAATTTATTATCCCGAAAGAACTGTTCCCGTTACAAAGCCGCTTGACCTTGTTAAAGTGGGAAAATTAACTTTTTATGATGTTGATAACGATAATTTCCCTGCAATAAAGCTTGCAAGAAAGGCCATTCGTAGTGGTGGTACAATGTGTGCAGTGTATAATGGTGCTAATGAGGCCGCTGTTGAGCTTTTTTTAAAAGGAAAATGCAAATTTACAGATATTTGTGAATATATTGAAAAAGCAATGGATAAATCAGATGTTATAATCAATCCTACTATAGAAGACATATTTGAAGCGGACCGGCTTGCAAGAAATTTAGTGAAGGAATGTGATTAGATGGCAATTCTTATTACAATAATTGGTTTGGGAATAATGGTATTTATTCATGAATTAGGGCACTTTATTGTCGCCAAAAAGTTTGGTGTAATTGTGCATGAATTTGCCATTGGGATGGGTCCAAAACTTTTCTCTTATGGAAAGGGTGAAACTAAATATTCACTAAGGCTTCTTCCACTGGGTGGATATGTAAAACTCGAGGGTGAAACTGAAATCACCCAAAAAGACGATAACCCACGCTCTTATCCAAATATAAAGCCAATAAAAAGAATTGCTATTCTTGTTGCAGGTGCGGCAATGAATATTATATTAGGGTGGATAATTTTCACAATTGTGAACTTAAACACCGGCATTTCACCCGCCATTGTCGATAGCATAACTAAAGAATATGAAACTGTGCAAACAGTGCTTCAGCCTGGGGATAAGATATTAAAGCTTGACTCTACACGAACAAATATATTCGATGATGTATCATTTTTCATGAGTAGGGTTGATGGTGATGATATAAAAATTACATTTAAGCGTGACGATAAGGTTTATACAAAAATGGTTACGCCTATTAAAACTGAGTACGGATATATGCTTGGCATTGGCTTCAAAACACAAAAGTGTAACATTATAAAAGCAGCTGAATATGCAGTTTATGACACAATATACATTTCAAAGATGGTATTTATTGCAGTAGGTGATTTAATAACAGGAAAACAAAGTATAAATGCACTTTCCGGACCTGTTGAAATTGTTACGGTAGTAGATTCAGTAACCGCACAGAAAAACGGCTATACACTGATTTCAATACTTCTTCTTTTTGCAATGATTACAGTTAACCTTGGTATATTTAATTTACTTCCGTTTCCTGCCCTCGATGGTGGAAGCATAGTATTTGCACTATATGAACTTATATTTAGAAAAAAAGTTAAACAGGAATTTATCGGATATGCAGGCTTTGTGGGGTTTGCACTGCTTATGCTTTTAGCGGCATACGTTACAATCGGTGATATCCGTGCACTTATAAAGTAAACATGAAAGGATAAATGACTATGAGTAGAACATTAGCACGTGAGGATGCTTTTAAGCTTGTTTTTGAAATGATGGTTGCTCAAAGTGAGCCTGATAGTATTGTCAAATATCTTTGTGAAACTGTAGATAAACAAAATGATATGTGGGCAGAAAAGAATATCTCAGAAGAAAATCTTGAGTATATTCAAAGTGTTGTTAATGGTGTTAATGAAAAGATGAACGATATCGACACCTTAATTGAGCCAAAGCTTAAAAAATGGACGCTAAACAGAATATCAAAGATAAATTTAGCAATCCTTCGTCTGTCCGTATACGAAATTATGTATAATGATTCTATACCGGATAAGGTTGCAGCAAATGAAGCTATTGAGCTTGCAAAAAAATATGGTGGGGAAGAATCAGGCTCGTTTATTAATGGTGTATTGGGCGCAATTATACGTGATAAAAACTAAAATTCAAAGGAAGGGTAGCCATGGCAGAAGGCAAGCATATTGCTACAGTAACACAAATAAATAATTATATAAAAGCTTTGCTTGAGCAGGTGCCCGTACTTCAAAATATTTGGATTAAGGGTGAAATAAGTAACTTTAAGCAGCACTCATCAGGGCATATCTATCTTACGCTTAAGGACAGTGGTGCTGTGCTTAAGGCTGTAATGTTTCGTAATGCGGCATATAACCTGTCATTTACACCCAAGGATGGTATGCGTGTTATTGCACACGGAAAAATAAGTGTGTATGAATCAGGCGGCCAATATCAGATGTACATAGATTCTATGGATGCTGATGGGGAGGGGGACCTTTACGCCAAATTTGAGGCGCTTAAAAAGCAACTCGGCGAAGAAGGCCTTTTTGATGAGGGAAG
>CAZYYT010000249.1:0-2548 GCA_964651775.1 uncultured Oscillospiraceae bacterium
CAGGAATAGATGTTATTGGATTTTATACTGATATGGAAGAACAAAATTTAAACCCAGATGAAATTATTCAAACAGAACTTGGATCTTTTTTATCAGGAGAAACAGAATTTATAACACCAGAATATATTGCAAGCATACCAAATTCAAAATTTGCTCCATATATAAACAACATTGGTTATGCTAAACAAATAGTTTTACCAAATACAATAACAACATTAAGTACTATGTCTTTTAATCAATGTGTAAACTTACAAAGTATAAATTTACCAAATTCATTAGATACAATAGGATATAATGCATTTTGGTCATGCTTAAAGCTAAATAACATAGTTATTCCTTCAGGAGTTACTAGAATAGAGTCAATGGCTTTTTCTGACTGTTTTTCCCTAACTAATATAACATTACCAGATGGATTAGAAGAAATAGGACAAGAAGCTTTTCAAGCTACAGCTTTTGAGAGTATAACTTTACCAAATAGTATAAATAGTTTAGAAACAAATGCTTTCTTAAATTGCGCAAGCTTAAAAACAATTATAATAGAAATGACACAATCAGAATGGAATTCAAATGTAACAACAGGAAGTTCTTGGTATGGGGAATGTAGCTCATCAAGAATTGGAGGAATAAGTAATAATGTAGTGTATTTTAACACATCATTAATTACAGCCCAAGAAATAGAAACATCATATTAAAACAATGTAGGGGCGAGCATCCCTTGCCCACAATAAAATAATTAAATAAAAAACCAGCAACCAATTTAATTCGTTGCTGGTTTTTTGCAATTTAATTTCACTAAAAAACTAGACAATAAAGCATATTTGGTATATATTATATATGAAAGAAAGATATTATAAAAGGGGAAATTATGCAAGATTTTAATTTTTTAAGAAAAACATATAAAGAATTTATATATAATGATTATAAAATTTTTGAAGAAGAAAATAATATAATAATCAAATATTACTTTGAAATTCCAAATCTCACAAAATTTGAACCAACAATTAAGATAATGAAAAAAGATATAAAATTCAATCCAATAAATACGGATTTTATAAAAAATATTGTATTTAATATTGGAATGGTAGAACTTATAAGCTATTGGAAAAGTGTTTGCCCACCTAAAGTTATAATAAATTGTGGATATTTAAATGAAGAACAAATTAAATGGTTTAAAAAGCTTTATTATTATGGATTAGGAGAATATAGATATATAAATAATATTGATGTCACAATGGAAAATATGCTTCAAATAGAATGTTTAAAACGGAACTGATAATTTTGAAAAAACACAACAAAACGAAAATGAAACTTCACGGAATTATAATACCAGTAGGTGGAGGAAAAGACTCTACAATTACATTAGAATTATTAAAGGAATATAAAGAGAACAGTTTTGCACTTACAATTGGCTCAAAAGAACCATCTTTAAAAAGTGCTCAAATTGCTGGGTATGATAATGAAAGAACAATAGAAGTTAAAAGAATAATTGATAATAATTTAATTGAACTAAACAAAAAAGGATTTCTAAATGGACACACTCCATTTTCTGCTTTGCTTGCTTTTCTTTCATACTTGATAGCAAATTTAACAAACAAAGAATATATAGCTTTATCTAATGAATCAAGTGCAGAAGAAAGTAATATAGAAGGAGAAAAAATAAATCATCAATATTCAAAAAGCTTTGAATTTGAAGAAGATTTTAGGCATTATGCAAATAAATATTTAAAATCAAATACACAATATTTCAGCTTTTTAAGACCAATAAATGAATTACAAATAGCAATGATATTTGCTGAAAACAAAAAATATTTTTCAATATTTAGAAGCTGTAACGAAGGAAGCAAAAGTACTCCATGGGAATGGTGTTGTAATTGCCCGAAATGTTTATTTGTATATACTATACTTAGTCCGTTTTTATATAAAGAAGAATTAGTAAATATATTTAAAGAAGATTTATTTGAAAAAGAAGATTTATTAACTACTTTTATAGACCTTTGTGGATACGGAAAAACCAAACCTTTTGAATGTGTAGGTACATTTGATGAAATAAATTATGCTATTGCTAAAACAATAAATGAATTAGAAAATAACAACAAAGAATTACCATATTTACTAAAATACTATAAACAGAATTACAAATTATCAAATTTAGAAATAGATTTAACAAAACAATATAATCAACAAAATAATTTACCAGAAGAGTTTAGCAAGATTTTAAAAAGGAAGATAAACTTATGATTAATAAATTAATAGAATATTTAGAAAATAAAAAAATCATAATATTAGGTTTTGGAATAGAGGGACAATCTACATATAATTTCATTAGAAAATATATGAAAAATATTCCACTTGCAATAGAACATAATGAAAGCATAGATGATATATTAACACAAGATAAAAATGTAAAGTTTATATCAGAAGAAAATTATGTTCAAGAACTAGAAAATTATGATCTTATAATAAAGTCACCAGGTATATCTTTTAAAAATATAGACATATCAAAATTTAAAGATAAAATAACATCTCAATTACAATTGCTTTTAGAATT
>CAZYYT010000250.1:0-2533 GCA_964651775.1 uncultured Oscillospiraceae bacterium
GCTTGTGAAAAAATTCTATTTTAACTTTTACCCCAACTATTGACAAAGAGCCTATCTTTTATATAAATTCTTATGGGAAAGAGGTTGATTAAAATTTCCCCTATTTTTCGCTAAAAGCGAACACCTCTTAAAGTGACCAAATAGGGGAGAATATTTAAAAAATTCTATGCATGCTTAATTATAGATTGTATTTATGATTTGCGAATCCCACCAGCACCCCACTTAGCGGTGTGCCCGTCTACGACCAGTGGGGAAAAAGAAAATAAATTCGAATACACCGTAGCTTTAAATTTTTGATTAGTTTGTGATAACCTTTTCTGTTTCCTTATCAAATAAGTGAATCTTTTCAGGATCAATACTTATATCAATTATTGTGTTTCTTCTTGATGTGCTGTCAGGTCTTACTCTTGCAACAAAGTTAATGCCATCAATTGTAAGGTAAAGGTATGTTTCAGCACCCATAAGCTCTGTAACTTCAACATCTGCCTTGCAAATTGAATTGCTAAACTTAGCAAGTGAATCAGCGTCGTCATACATATCTTCAGGACGAATACCAAAAATAACTGTCTTGCCAATGTAATCCTTAACCGAAGCCGCCTTCTCAGAGGTAAGCATAATTTTGTGTGAGCCAAACTTAACAAATAAGTTTGAACCTTCTTCTTCAATAACTGCATCACAGAAGTTCATCTGAGGTGAACCAATGAAGCCTGCAACGAATACGTTTATCGGATTATTGTAAAGTGTCTGAGGTGTATCAACCTGCTGGATAATACCATCTTTCATAACTACGATTCTTGAACCCATTGTAAGAGCCTCTGTCTGGTCATGGGTAACGTAGATGAAGGTTGTCTGAAGACGATGATGAAGCTTTGAAATCTCTGTTCTCATTTGAACACGAAGCTTTGCATCAAGGTTAGAAAGCGGCTCGTCCATAAGGAAAACCTTAGGCTCACGAACGATTGCACGACCAAGTGCAACACGCTGGCGCTGACCGCCTGAAAGAGCAGAGGGCTTACGCTCCAAAAGATGCTCAATATCAAGTACACGTGCAGCTTCATTAACTCTCTTCTTTATTTCTTCCTTAGGTGCTTTTCTAAGCCTAAGACCGAAAGCCATGTTGTCAAAAACTGTCATATGGGGGTAAAGTGCATAGTTCTGGAAAACCATCGCAATGTCTCTATCCTTAGGTGCAACGTCATTAACCAACTTATCACCTATATAAAGCTCGCCCTCACTAACTTCTTCAAGGCCGGCAATCATACGAAGTGTTGTTGACTTACCACATCCTGAAGGACCAACTAGTACGATGAATTCTTTATCAGCTATATCAAGACTGAAATCCGATACTGCGGTAACACCACCTGAATATCTTTTATAAATGCCTTTTAACTTTAAACTCGCCATTTCAATAGACCTCCTATATACAAAAGTAGTCGCAATATTACATTTACTACATTATAACACAAAGTTTTTCAAAATAAAATACGCTAATTGTACAAAATTTATCATTTTTTTTTGTATACATTGTATAGAGATGCCAATTCTTCATCAAAGAGTGGCCGAAACTCCCCCTCTTTCAGGCTTTCATCAAGGGAAATATTACCATAAGATAGGCGCTTTAGGTACACCACCTCATTACCAACAGCCTTTGCCATTCTTTTGATTTGGTGAAACTTACCCTCGGTAATTGTAAGGTTAATTTCGTTATCACTTACACGCTCTACCTTTGCAGTCTTTGTTATGATACCGCCTATATCAACGCCTTTTTCAAGGTGTGCGGTTTCTTCATCAGTAATTGAATTTAGAAGCCTTACAAAATAGGTTTTTCCAAAGTCCTTTGATGGTGCAGTAAGCCTATGGCAAAACTCCCCATCATTAGTAAGAAGAAGAAACCCTACGGTGTCTATATCAAGTCTTCCTACAGGAAAAAGATTGTAGCGTGAATACGACGGATCAATAAGGTCAAGCACAGTTTTCTGGCTAGTATCCTCTGTTGCGCTTACATACCCTTGAGGCTTATTAAGCATCAGGTAAATAAACTTACTGTAGTAAGCACTACTCCCTTTAATTGTGAGGGCAGAAGACTCATCAACGTGCGCATTAGTATCGCGCATAATAACTCCATTAACAGAAACTTTTCCGTTTTTAATTTCTTTTCGTGCCTCGCTTCGTGTAAGAGCACCTGCATCTGCCACAAGCTTGTCAAGGCGCATAAAATCAACCCTTTTCACACTTTTTCAGTAGTGGAATCATTATACCATCAATAGTGATAGAACATATATCCCCACCAATAATCTTGTCGTAATAAACATATACATTTACCCTTGCAGAATTTTCCTTAAGTGCATATGTATAGCGTGTGCATTTTTTACCCTGATAAGGTAAAAGGTCATACCCACCCTGCTTTTGCAAATTATTATAGTTTGTGTATACATCGTTAAAAGTATCGGGAATTTGCACCTCACAGACCTCAATCGGTGTGTGATAGCACCCATACCCCATATTTTCGGCAATGCTATAGTAAGCCCCTTTA
>CAZYYT010000251.1:0-2524 GCA_964651775.1 uncultured Oscillospiraceae bacterium
TCTATACATACTGTCAAACATTGAGCGAACTTAATTTGTTCAATTTTGTTTGGCTATTACCGGCAGATTTGTTAAGCACTCGGCCCTTTTTGTTCGCTGGGTTACAGTTAATCAGCATTGATGAAACTAAATTACATACTAATGAAGACAAAATTCCTATTAGCATTTTTGAGCGTTTTGAGCGTTTTAACTGATGCCAGATCGCAGGATACAGAACCATCCAAAAACTCAATTTTTATAGAAGTATTCGGGAATGGAGGACTTTATTCCATAAATTATGAAAGAAACCTTAATTCAAACTTATATGGGAGGTTTGGTTTTGGTCGCTGGGCTTCAACGGATCTTTCCGGATTTGAAAGCAAGTTAACAACATTTCCAGTTTTAATAACATATATTACAGATCATGAAAAGCATCATTTCGAAATAGGCGGGGGATTTTTATTTGGCAGTATAAAAGAAGAATTGTCTGAATCAGAATTCATCTTTGATTTTAGTTCATTCCTTGGTTACAGGTTTCAAAAAACGGATAAGGGATTTTTATTCCGCATTGGCTTAACTCCTTTAATATCTTTGAATGAAACAAATTATCCTGATGAAATCATGCTTTCTGGTGGAATCAGCTTTGGCTATCATTTCAGGTTGAACCCTGATTAATTCCTTTGAAAGCAAATGGCATTAGCCAGATACCACTAACAAAATTCTATCATCAAATCGAATTTCAGTTTGAAGATTTGTTAGTATGCATATATGTTTGTTTGCCATTGGGTCAGTCGGAAATGGTAAGCTCAAACGGCTTTAGTATTTATCTGCATATTTAGGATAAATAGTAGTTGTAATGCAGAATGCTGAATGAATAATTGAACCTTTCTCTGGTTAAATAATCTAAATACTATTACATTATGTATCACTCAAACCGGAAGACTGTTTTTACAGTTATAATGGCAATTGTTGCGATAAATATCAGCAGCTGTAAAAAAGAAGACCCGAATGAAACTGTAACAGATGTTGATGGGAATGTCTATAAGACGTTAAAAATTGGCAATCAGACCTGGATGAGCGAAAACCTGAAAGTTCTACATTATCGCAATGGCAGTTTGATCCAGACAACAACCACTCCGTCTGAAGATATATTGCTAATGGACAAACCTGGTTTTCAGTGGGCTTATGAAGGCAATGACAGCTATGCAGAAGAATACGGAAGATTGTATTCGTATTATGCAATTGCAGATACCCGTGGCATTTGTCCTGATGGATGGCACATACCGGTCGATGAAGAATGGACAGTAATGACAGATTTCCTGGGTGGAGAAAGTCAGGCACAACAAAAATTAATTCAGATGGGATTTAATCCACAATTTGGGGGAATAAGATTGTCAAAAGAATTTATTGACCTGGACCTATATGGAAATTACTGGAGCAGCACATTCGTCCCCGAAAATAGTGAACCGGGGATAGGCCCTGATGAGCAAGTATTTATTCGAACAATGGCGAATGGTTCAGCAAATGTTTATAGAAGTTACAGACATTTCAAAAATGGGGCATCTGTCAGGTGTGTTAGGGATTAGAAATTAATATCAATTTCGAATTTCAACCCGGCTTGGAAACGGACAACGCATATATCTGTTGTAAATATTTCTCAGAGCCGGATTAAAAGGGTCATTCCTGACTTTGAATACCATTACATCTGGTTATAAAGGCTTAGCCAGACCATTCATATTTGACGCTGGAGACACTATCTTCATTGAGGAATGGTATATATCATCTGGAAACGATGGTGGTTCAGGGATTGCCAGAATAAGTTGCATTGAACATGGTCAATCCGTTTAAATTTAAACGGAATCTGTCCTAAACCAAAAAGACACCCACAAAAGGTCTTATAAGTGTCTGATTTTTAACGGAAATACGTCCTCCTTTGACCACTTCAGAAGAAGGTCTGGCAGATTATAACATACATTTGGAAACAACAAGGGTTTAACTCTGGAATTTTGTAGTCAAAATGATTCTACCTCCTTTATTTGGATTCAAAACTTTCAACATATTTTTAATTGCGTGTCAGAGATAGCATTACTTGATTCTTTTACCGATATAAAACACATAACCATAATATGCTTTGTATTTGTAAAATAACTCAGCCTCATACCGCTGATAGACTAGAAATTCTTCTGCGTTTTTGTTGCCTGCATATTTTTTCAAAAAAGATTCTTGCATTTGGGGTTGCTGAACATAATAATAATCTGTCCAACAAGCTTCGGGGACAACAAAGGATGCAATCGGAAGAAAACCTGCCTTTTGCATTTGAGCAACCTTATTTGAGATTGTATCTATTTCGGGGTAGGCTTTTTGCCAAAAATCCTGAATTTCGGCAGGTCGCTCTTCACTAAACCAGGTGTTTTCTGTAACTGCGATATATCCGCCCTGTTTCAGAAATTTCCTCCATTCGTTGAGCCCTCGCTCAAATCCAATGTTATAAATTGCTCCTTCTGACCAGATTAGATCAAGACTTCCTTTTTCAAATGGAAGAGGA
>CAZYYT010000252.1:0-2506 GCA_964651775.1 uncultured Oscillospiraceae bacterium
TCATGCCTGTTTCGAGAATATATCTTGTCTCACCGCCGAGGAAGAACACATACGCAAGCATGAGAAAAAACAGGTATATACAAATTGTTGCAAGCTTTGAAATTCCCTTCATTCCGAACCATACAGCATAAGTGTATATTAGGCACGTTGAAACAAGAATTATTACTGAAATCGCTATACTTCCCGGAAGGTTGAATATGCGCATTAGCGAAGCTGAAAGGAAGGGAGTTGCAACGGAGAATGTTGTTGCAGTTGATGCAAGTATTGAAAATACTGCCATCAAGTCTATAAGCTTTCCTGCTACGCCGTCTACCGCTTTTCCGAGTATTGGTCTGCACGCTTCAGAGAATTTCTGCTTTTCACGGCCTCTTACATGGAGCATGAATCCAAATGCAACGGCTGTTATTATATAAAAACTCCATGCTATCGGACCCCAGTGAAAGAGCGTGTATGTCGAAGCCCAATTCTGTATTCCGCCCATCTCCTTAATGTGCGGCTCGTTTGCGTAAAGTGCCCATTCGCATAAAGAATAAAACAGAGTGTCTGCCGCCATGGTCGATGTGAATATCATAGCACCCCAGCGGAAGGAAGAATATTCCGGCTTGTCGATGTTTCCAAGACGAATTTTTCCGTACTTTGAAAAAGCTATGTACATCGTTGCTAGAAACGAAAAACATCCGAATGCTATGTAAAACAGTCCTAGGTCGCCACACATGAAGCCTCTTATTGCTGTAACAATCTTTGTTGAGCTGTCAGGTTTTAAAAGAAATATTAATGTCAGCGCCAGTATGCATACAAGCGGAACTATACTTGTAAACAAATCAAGTTTGTCAACTAGTCTTTCTTTTTTTCTATTCATCAATTATTCCCCCATGTTGTTTATTTCTTCAAGCAATGGCTTGTAGCTCTCATCGAGTGCGGCAAGCTCTAAAATAGAATCAATTTCTATTATATCCTTATAATTCTCCTGTTTCCATATTTTTAGTTTGTATTCATCGGCATATTCAAACAACGCAATGTTATCCCAGTATATGCCGCGGTTTTTCTTCTGCTCAAATTCATATTCTATGTGCTTTCTGAGGCGTTTACCGTCCTCAGGACTCCAGCGTGAAATTCCGAGAAGTTGCCATCCCGGCTTTGTTGAGCTGATAACGGTGCGAGTTATGATGTCATCATCATCAATGTATGCAATCCATTCCGACACGCCCTCTTTGCGATATGCGGCATTGTAACCGGATTTCTGAAACGTAGTGTTCAAAATTTTCGGGTTGCGTATGAGCTGGTCGCCATCAAGCACAAATGCGTTTTCAAGATGATCTCGTGCCACGTACATCGACGATATACTGTTGGTTCCGTCATAGTACGGATTTTCAATAAGAACAAGCCCTGGATATTTCATTTCTAAAAACTTAAATTTTTCTTTTAATTTTCCGACAACAACGTATATCTGAGTTATTTCGTTCTCGCGTAGTCCCTCTATTATGGTCTCAATCATGCGCCTACCATTTACCTTAACGAGCGGCTTCGGAGTTTCCAGCGTAAGTGGTCTCATTCGCATGCCTTTTCCTGCCGCCATAATAATAGCCTTGTCAGCCTTGTACATTGCCGTTACCACCTTCTGCTTTTATTCTCTGCTCAGCCTTTTCGTAGTATTGCTTTGCAAGGTCATAGAGACGTTTATTTTCCTTTTCGTAGTTTTCACCGTATATGCGCTTGACTTCCATCCAGTTGCTGAACAAAAAGGCATTTATACATATATAGCAGTATATTCTCGTCCTGAGTTTTTCATCGCAGCTGTCGTCAAAATACAAGTCAATTATCTCGTCAATCTGCTGTGGAGTGTACGGTGAGTACACGCAGAAGTATGCCACATCGTAATACGGCTCCTGCATGCCTGCGTACTCCCAGTCGATAAGGCGCACCATTTTTTTTCCGTCATTATCTGTTATGAAAAGGAAGTTGTCCGGGTTTGCGTCAATATGTGCAAGGTAAAACTCACCTGCATTTTCATTTATGTAGCTGCGAAGTGAAAAAACTTTCTTCTTTGTCTGCTCATAATCCGCAAATGCAGACTTTTTATCTTCCCATAAATCCTCATAGTACTGTGAAAACTCGAATGCATCGTAAACGTTTTGCGAAGTAAGCTTTAAATTGTGAAATTTTTTCAGAAGCTTCATGCACTTTTTTATCTCTGCTTTGTCAAGATAGTTACAACAATGCGCATTTTCCCAGAACTGTGTGATTTTGTATCCGTTTTCGGGATTTATGTAAATTATGTTATCGCATATATTCTTGTCTTTAATCAAGCCGTATATAGAGGCCTCTTCCTGTCTGTTTATCATCTTGTCTGTCCCGGCACCGGGTATCCTCAAAACATATTTCTTATCGCCGCAATCGAGGACGAATGATGTGTTTGTCAGTCCCTGTTTCATCGACTCAATGCTTTCTATGCTCTGCGTATCAATTACCTGCAAAAGAATATCATAGGCATCCGGATATTCGCAGA